>CAJPNN010000006.1 GCA_905372035.1 Bacillota bacterium
CTCATAAATTATCGACAATACAGGATGTAGATCAAATTCTTGTTATTGAAGACGGCAGCATCAGTCAAAAAGGAACACATGATGAATTGATGAAGCAAATAGGATTGTATAAAAAACTTTGGGATATGCAATATCAAACAGAAAAATGGAAAATATAAGTTTTTACAGAGGAGAAAATCCTACTGCAAATGGGGTAATATAAACGGCAACCGTATTCAGATCAAGCGCAATCAGTTTGAAAAAATGATCGATACGGTTGATACAATCTAATGGAGATCGAGCCTTGACGATGTTATAATAGATATAGCATATCAAGGCTTTTTTCGTCCCGGATAGGAGTATAAGATGTCGGAAAAAGACGGGACAGCAAAAACCGAATTTTGCATTCAGGATAGAGCCGGAGAAAAGACGAGAGATATGTTTATAAATAGGCTATGCCGGCATATAAAGACTTTTGAAAAGATAGTTAAAAATTGTATTGGAGTTTAGAAGATTTTAATATAATATACGTATATGGGAGGGGATAGAATGAAATTTAACACCAAAAGGTTTATTTTACCTACTATCATTATAATTATTGCAATGCTTGCCACGGGATGCGGTAAAAATAGCGGAAATAAAGGGAAAGATCCGGATGACTATGTTAAGATAACGGAAAATCTTTATGTTCATTGGATAAATGACATATATACAAATATAGACGAATATGAAGGTAAAACGATTGAAATTGACGGTATGTTTTCTATAGTTAAAGATCCTGAGGTAAACAAGGATAAATATTATGTTTTCAGGGTAGGACCGGGTTGCTGTGCGAATGACGGTGCTATGTGCGGATTTGAATTTCAAAGCAAGCAGCCTATGAACTATAAGGAGCAGGAATGGATCAAAGTCAAAGGCAAACTTAAGACATATGAACAAGGCACATTTACATATCTTTGCCTTATGGATTGTAAAGTAACTAAGCTTTCTAAACCGCAGCAGTCTGTAGTAAGTCAATAGCGGATTCAGTGAGGATAAAAGGTATAATTGGAATTAGAAATAGAGCCGAATTATTATATCTTATATTAAATAGTCTGTATTATTTAAGTCGGTTTATGAGTTATTAGGTATAAATTTAAAAGATACTGAAGAAAAGATATAGTAGATACGGTTTAAAGCTTGCATGAAAACATGGTTATAAAAAAGTTTGGGAAATAGATGTTTTTTAGAACTGAAGGGTTAACATATAAAACTATAATCAAAAAGAAAGGAATGGAAACAATGGGATTGATTAATTGTCCGAAATGTAGAGAAACAATAAGCGATAAAGCAGTATCGTGTCCACACTGCAGCTTCGTTCTTTCTGAACAAAATCAAATAGGATGCAAGGAATGTGGGAAAGGATATGATTCAGATTTAACAGCCTGCCCAAACTGTGGATGTCCTAAACCTATGGATGATCAAAAATACGGACGAAGAAAACGTAAAATAATAATTACTGCAATAATATTAATTGCCTTACTTGTTATAAGCTCAATAGGCTTTTTAATTTATAAAAAACATCAAGAAGAAGAATACTCTAAAAATATGCAAACTATATCATATACAATGATTGAAGGGGCACAAGATGCTCGAATGTCAGCGGGGCTTATAGAGAATGTTTGGCGTAATGCCATTTACCAGGAGCGCAATACGGAAACAGATGAATTCACCATGGAAAATGGTAAGTTTGTTGATGATTTTGACTCTGCATTAAGCAATTTGTTTGAGGATAAGAAGTTTATAAAGAAGCTTTCTAAAATTGAGGAGGATCAAGAATATGTTATTGATTTAATGAAGAAATTGAAGAATCCGCCGAAAAAATATAAGGAAGCATATTCCGTATTAAAAATTTATTATGACAATTATATTAAGATAACAAATATGGCACTTGATCCAACGGGGAATCTTGAGACATTTTCAGAAGATCTTCTTGATTATGAAACCGAAATAAAAAATTTTTATGGAAAAATAAAATTATACTTGGATTGAAGATTGAAATAAGGATTGGTGGATAAAAATAGTTGCTGAAAATTGCCGGACGTATCTAAGTTCTAATGCGTTCAGCGGTTTTCGGTTATTTTTATATCGCAAAAAAAGTAAATATATGGCTCCGGCGCCTTCGGAGCCGGAGCCCTCGGAAGTACAAGGCCTTGTCTTTACTTCCGAGTGTGAACTTTTATGTAAATTACTTTTTATGGTAACAATATAAAGTCTGAAAAAGTCATCAATTTAGAGCTTCTTTCAGTACATCCAGATTTTTTTTCATAAGATCGATGTATGTAGTGCCGTTTTCGAATTGATCTACAGTAACATTGTGACAGGTATTGAATGTCAGTACTTTTGCACCTGTAGCATCACTGACAGCTTTGGCTATATTTCCGTTGCTAAGTTCAATCTTAAAAATCACAGGAATTTTTTCACTTTTAACTTTATTTATTAAAAATGCAAGAGTTGAAGCGCTTGGTTCTGTTTGCGCAGAACATCCGGGAAACGCAGCAAAGTATTTTAATTTATACTGTTCTACAAAATATCTTAGAGGAAAACGATCTGCAAAGACCAAAGTGTTTCTTTTTCCTTCTTTTACTATTTTGCTGAATTCACCGTCAAGATCCTTAAGCGAGGCAATGTATTTATCAGCATTGGTCTTGTAGTAATCCTTATTTTTAGGATCCATTTTAGATACTGATTTTTCTATTTCATTTACGATTTTAATCGCATTTGCAGGGGAAGTCCAAACGTGTTCATCATATTCAGGTTCTTCCTCATCTTCTGTTTCAGCTTTATCACTGTCATGATCATCATGCCCATCGTTTTTGTCTTTGTCATGATCATCGTGATTGTCACTATCGTGGTGATGGCCTTCATGTCCCTCTTCTTCCGCTTCCATACCGTCAACAGTTTCTTCTTCAACAGGGTCTACCATTTTCATCAGAGAAAGAATCTTCTGATCTTCATTTTTGTAGGATTTCAGTATATCTTTTACCCATGTGTCGGATTCTCCACCACCATAGATAAATATATCGGATTTTTGTATGTTTATAACATCCTCAGGGGAGGGTTCAAAAGAATGACTTTCTGCACCGGGTTTCAGAAGCATTTTGAGATTTGCTTTATCACCTACCACTGCACGGGCCAAGTCATATTCAGGGAATCCTGTGGCTATTATACTGAGCTTTTTGGAATTGCCCTTGTCTCCCGATTCTTTATTTTTATCACCACATGCGGCAAAACAAGTCATTACCATGGTGAATACGATCAATAACGCTATAGTACGCTTTTTCATTATAATACCTCCAACTAAATATATAATTATTGATTATCGGCACAATTTTCACATGTGCCGTAAAAGAATGTATCCTTAATATCAATATCAAACTTATGATTTCGATATATATTATCGGTAAAAGCGGCGGATTCTTCATAACTTAGATGTGTAACATTTCCGCAACGTTCACATTTTAGATGCAAATGGTTTTGACAGTCGACGTCTAAATATTGATAATTCATTAAATGAGTTTTCCCATCAGCGAAACAGCGAAGTTTTTCCTGTTCAGCCAAAGAATTTACCAGCCTGTATATAGTACTGTTCCCAATATTAAATTCTTTTAGGGCATCGCAGATTTGACCAATTGTAAAATGCTCCGATTTGTGCGATTTAAGAAAGTTCAACAGAATCTCTTTTTGCTGTGTTTTATAAGTTTCCAAAGGTTTTGCTTTAATCATATATACTCCTTTCTTTTGAAGGTTGAAATTAAGAATAATTCTCATATTAGTTTAAACTTTGTTTAATAATATGTCAAGGAATTACCGAAAAGATGTGTTATAATTAAAATATAAGGTGAAATTATGAGTTTATTTATCATTTATATGGTTAGGAGATTGTTATGCAAGAAAAACAGGAATCGCTAAAAAAGGTTTATATCGTTGCTGTAATCTTTTCAACACTAATAGGATTTTCTTTTTTAGGGGTTAAAATCTGTATAAAGTACGCAAATACTATACAGATTTTAGTTCATAGATATAATGTGGCATTTTTCGCTATGCTTATATTGGTTCTTACGGGAATTATAAAAGTACGATTTAAGGGGAAGAGTAGAAGAAACATACTTATAACTGCCGGAGGATATATAGTGTTTATGGCACTTCAAACATGGGGACTTATGTATGCGACTTCGATTGTAGGTTCGATCATGTTTGCAGTAATACCTATAATGGCCAAAATATTAGCAGGAATATTGCTTGGAGAAAAGTCAACTCTGATTGAAAATATATTTGTCAGTTTATCGGTGGCATCCCTGATATTTATGATAGTTATGGGGGCGGGGGAGCTGACTTTCAGCATACCGGGAGTTATTATTCTTGTTTTATCAAGCATTTCTATGGCGCTTTCAAATGTGTATATGAGATTTGTAAGAAATGAATACAGCCCATGGGAAATTTGTTTTATGATAACCGCAATAGGATTCGTGCTGTTTAACTTTGTGTATCTTATATATGCCGTTAGGGGAGGCGGCTATAGAAGTTATTTTGAGCCGTTTTTGCATAAGGAATTCATATTTGCCGTATCATATCTGGCAATTGCGTGTATAATTGCTTCATCTACACTCGTAGCATATATGCTCAGATATTTGCCTGCCGTTAAAGCTACTATATTCGGAAATGTTTCGACAATGATTTCAATTATAGCAGGGGTGATAGTCCTGGGTGAACCTCTGAAATGCTATCATATAATATGTGCAGTCCTTATAATTTTAGGCGTTGTAGGTCTCAGCGTTTCCGGACAGAAATCAATTATGAAGAAATAAGTCGTTTACCATGCTATGCCGAGGAAGTTACATATTCCTTTAGCATCAAGGCGTGCCATCTTATCTCTAAATGCAGGGTCTTTTAATTTTTTCAGCTCTTCAATATTGCTGAAAAATCCGTGTTCAATCAGTACTGCCGGCTTTGTGGCATTTCTTATAACATAGAGACCGGGACTGTTTGTTTCCTTTATGCCTCTGTCTAAAAGCCCTACTTCAGGAATGTTTGCATCATGGATAGCTTTTGCCAAGCGACCGCCGTGGCTGTTTTTCTTATAGCAGTATATTTCCCAGCCTCTTGCATTGTTCCAGGTATTTCCGAAAGCATTTGAGTGTATACTGACAAACAGGTCGGCATCAGATTTATTACTTATAGCTACTCTTTCTGAAAGTGGAGTATCACGAAGGTCGGTGGTTACAGTTTCCTTTACCTGTATTCCTTTAGCTCTCAAATAATTACCTATTCTTTTGCTCATATCTCTGTTAAATTCATATTCGAAGAAGCTTTGATCAAAGGATCTTTTTCCCGGAGTATCTTTACCATGTCCGGGATCCAGCATAACTACATATTTACCGTCTTCCATAGGATTATACGGAACATTAAGTGTTCTGTTGGGATTTGTTTCGTTGGATGTTCCCGGGTTATTGTTATTTCCCGATCCGTTTGACGGTTTATCTCCGGGTTTTTGATTAGAGCCTGAACTGTTTGAGGATATGTAAAAAGTACAAGTCTTTTTGTCGGCACTCAAAACAGACTCAAACAGGCCGGATTTACTGTATATTGCCGTGACTCTTGTCGTATTTGATTGAGGTTGTGCTATATGCAAATGTGTCAGTGGAAATCTCGAATCATTGAAATTTTGGTTTTGTATAACGGCACTGCTAAGTTTGAAATTTTTAAAATCCACATACCATCTTTCAGGATTTTTTAAATTTATAGGTTTTATATTACTCAAAGGAAGATTGGCGGTTATTTTAACTGCTATTGAGTTCGGCTTTTCGTTTGGTGCGGGAATAACCGAAACGGAAGTTATTTCCCCTGAAGCTGCGGGGGGGGCAACCGCCTGCGAAGATATTAATACCGTATAGCTGTTTTGATCCCAGGTCACTTTATATTTGAGCTGTTCCGAAACGAACCTGAGAGGTATGAATGTTCTGTTGTTCAATACCTTTGCGGGTACATCCATATATTTTGTCTCTCCGTTTACGAGAGCGGCTTTTTTACCTATTGTAAGTTTAATAACGGAAGATGATGAAGTAATTGTGATACCGCTTTTTCCATCCCAATCAACTTTGGATTTGGTAGCTTCAAATATAGCTCTTGCAGGAACTAAGGTTCGTTGGTTTTCCACATAAGGAGGGACGTCGGGGTTTACAGCTTTTCCGTCTACGTTTATTTTTATCGTAGGGTTCATCGCATAGGTTTCGATCGATCCCGATACAGCAAAAAATAAGCTTGCAAAGAGCAATAACATCATAAATTTTAAAAAGTTTTTTTGACAAATACGGTTCATTTATATACCTCCAAGAATTTATGTTTTAATTAAATTTATATTTTCTTTATTATGTATTGTACAGTGTATAGTAAAAAAATATGCATTTCAATATTTATTGTGGTTTCGTAACAGTAACTTAATATGGATTCAACATAAATGATATCGTCGTGAATATTTACAATATTAATAACACAAACTCCGGTTGAATCAAGTTTGAATATAGCGATAATGGATACTGTATTGAATAAAAAACCGGAATTTATACGGTATACAAGCTTTGTAAACTGTCGGGCACGATTAATGCTATGACAGATAATGTCAACTATAAATAGTAGTGACAACAAGTTGAAACCATACATATTGTATAAAATTTTAAAAAAGCGTTTGATATATTTGGATGCCGGGTATAGAATAAAAGCAATAAATGTATAAATTTTAATATGAAAAGGAGAAATATAAAATGGACGTAATAGTAAGAGGCGGAGATCTTAACAGAAATGAAGAAAGAGTGTACATCGATTATTTAGAACAAAAGCATAACAGAAAGCTTAAGAGCCTTGATATAGATATCGACGGGGATTTTGTGGATCTGCATTATACTTGGGAATCCGCTCCGTTTGAAAGAATAAGAAGAATCACAGGTTATCTTGTCGGTACTATGGACAGGTGGAACGATGCAAAGAGCGATGAAGAAAAGGACAGAGTAAAACATGGATTGGAAATCCCTAAAGATATGAATTAAAATATATTCTATAATCCTGCACAAAAACAAAATATATTAATTAAAATGTATCTTGTGATTCCATACAAAATACATTGATTAAAAATATATTTTTGTATAGTATTATCTCACTTTCAGTAGTATAATCTTAGTGTGGATAGTATCAAATGAACTATACCTTTTGCAGATTGAAAAAAACGATTGGCTTATATCCGAGATTGGAGTGAGACTGAAATGAAAGTGGGATTTATAGGCGCAGGTAAGGCCGGTTTTTCTTTAGGCAAATACTTTAAGGAAAAAGGGCTTTCGGTTTCGGGATATTATAGTATTCCGGAAAAAGATGCGATTGAAGCGGCAAGGTTCACAAATACTGACTTTTTTTCGTCAGCAGGGGACCTTGTTTTTTTTAGTGATATAATATTCATTACGACTCCCGACTCTGAAATTAAAGGAGTTTGGCAGGAAATAAAAGAATATGATATCTCTGAAAAGACAATTTGTCATGTGAGCGGTGCCCTCGGTGCGGATGTTTTTACGGATGAAAGTAAAAGTGCAGACAAAAGATGTTCCCTGCATCCGCTGCTGGCTTTCTCAAGCAGAAAAGAAAGCTGGAAAGAGCTGGAGCATGCGACTTTTTCTATAGAGGGTACAGAAGAAGGAAAAGACAGTTTGCTTAGAATTACAAAAGAATTGGAAAATGAAGTTATAAATTTAGGGAGTGAGAAAAAAGCTGAATATCATTTGGCATCGGTTATGGCAAGTAATGCGGTCGTAGCTATGTTCGATATGGCAGTCCGGTGTTTTTTGGACTGCGGATTTTCGGAAGCATCGGCAAGAAAAGCTCTGAGATCTCTTTTTGAAGCCAATGCACATAATGTGGCGCTCAAAGGTGCAAAGGCTGCACTTACAGGCCCGTGCGAAAGAGGAGATGCGGAAACTGTTAAAAAGCACTTCAAATATTTAGATGGAGACGACAGAAAATTATATAAACTCATATCTATGAGGCTTGTTAAAATAGCTGAAAAAAAGAATCCGGAAAAGGATTATAAAGACTTGAAAAAACTTTTGGAGGATATATAAATGAAAAAAACTGTGAATACTTTTAAAGAGGCAAAGAAAAACAAAGAAAAAATTACGATGCTTACTTGTTATGATTATTCCACGGCACAGTTGATGGATAAGGCGGGAGTAGATGCAATACTTGTGGGGGATTCTCTGGGCATGGTTGTATTGGGATATCCGGATACACTGCCAGTTACTGTTGAGGATATGATCCATCACGGTAAAGCTGTCGTAAGGGGTGTAAAAGAAACTTTTGTATTAATAGATATGCCTTTTATGTCATATCAGGCTTCAGTATATGATGCCGTTATTAACGCCGGAAGAATAATAAAAGAAACAGGAGCGGATGCGGTAAAGCTTGAGGGCGGGATAGAAGTCTGTCCTCAGATAGAAGCGATCACGAAAGCATCAATACCGGTGGTTGCACATATCGGGCTCACGCCGCAGTCCATAAATTCACTCGGAGGATTTAAGATACAGGGTAAAAGTTTTGAAGCTGCTCAAAAGCTTATAGAAGATGCAAAACTTTTAGAAACTGCGGGAGCATTTGCATTGACGTTAGAATGTGTTCCTGCAGATTTGGCAAAGATCATCACGGAAAAAATAACTGTTCCGACAATAGGAATAGGTGCGGGAGCCGACTGTGACGGACAGGTGCTTGTGTATCAGGATATGCTTGGGATGTACGGTAATTTACAACCCAAGTTCGTAAAGCAGTTTTCGGATTGCGGGAGCATGATGATGAAAGGATTTGATGAATATATAAAGGAAGTCAAGGCGGGAGCATTTCCGGCTAAAGAACATACATTTACGATAGATGAAGAAATTCTTGAAAAGCTATATTAGAAAAAGTAAAGAAACATAGGTTATGTACACAGGATGTAAAAAGAAATATAAAAGTATTGTGATTACAAACGAGTATCGTATTTTTAAACTTTGTGACAATAAAAAAAGTGCGAAACTGTTATGAAATCTTTTATTTTGTGAGAACAGTCGAGAAATGATGAGCGTATGGAGAAAGGAACCTATAGAATGAAAGTCATAAACAATGTTTTAAAAATGCGGAGAATATCTTCAGAATTAAAACAAATGGGTAAAAGTGTGGGACTTGTACCGACTATGGGGTATTTGCATGAAGGACATATAAGCCTTATAAAAAGATCCGTTTCGGAAAATGATGTAACAATTGTAAGTATATTTGTAAATCCCATTCAATTCGGATCGGGTGAAGATTTGAACTCATATCCGAGAGACTTTGAAAAAGATCGGGAAATATGTGAAGATTTTAATGTTGACTATATATTTTCACCGAGTGCGGAAGACATGTATCCTAATGAGTTTTACTCTTTTGTGGACATTGAAATATTAACGGAAACTTTATGCGGGAAAAAACGACCGGGACATTTTAGAGGAGTTCTTACCGTTGTAAGCAAACTATTTAATATTTCGAGAGCGGACAGGGCGTATTTCGGAGAAAAAGATATCCAACAATTATTAATAGTAAAAAAAATGGTTGACGATTTGAATATGAATGTAGAAATCGTGGCTTGTGAAACCGTTAGAGAAGAAGACGGACTTGCAAAAAGTTCAAGAAATATCCATCTTTCCGAGGAAGAAAGAAAAGCGGCTGCGGTTATAAAAAGATCGCTGGACATCGCCGAAAATATGATTATTAAAAAAGGAACAACAAAAAGCAAGGCAGTTATTCAAGCGATCAGATCGGAGTTGCTTTCAGAGCCTTTGGTGAGTATAGATTATGTTGAGATAGTAAGTGCAAATAACCTTAAACCGGTTGAAGACATAAAAGATATTATAAGCAAAGAAAATATAGTGTTGGCAATTGCTGTTATCATAGGAGAAACCAGACTTATTGACAATGTTGTTGTAAATAAACAGACAATGCGAAAATGAAATCTGAGGGAATTTGAAAATAAAACCTGAAGAAATTTAAAAAGGGCGTTTTCCCAAGGGAGATTGAAAACTCGGCTTCGGGAAAGGCCCTTTATTAACATATTGAAATCTTAGATGAAATAAGACAGTTTATACTAATCCTTGTGCAGTCATAGCCTCTGCCACTTTTAAGAAACCGGCAATGTTTGCACCGTATACGAGATTATATCCGTATCCGTATTTTTCTGATGCTTCGGCAGAATTGTCATGTATATTTTTCATGATAGATTCAAGTTGTGTATATACTTCTTCAGGTGTCATAGGCATTTTTCTTGAGTTCTGGCTCATTTCAATAGCTGAACATGCGACACCGCCTGCGTTTGCAGCCTTTGCGGGACCTACGATCATACCGTTATCCATCAGATATTTCAATGCTTCATTTGTCGTAGGCATGTTTGCACCTTCACAGACAAACTTAGCGCCGTTTGCGACGATGTTCTTAGCATCTTCAAGCTGTATTTCATTTTGTGTAGCACAAGGGATATACAAATCAGCTTTTACATTCCAAGGTTTTTCATCTTTAAAGAATTTAGCATTAGGGAATTTTTCAACATAAGGAGCTACTACATTTTTTCCGCTTGCTCTAAGTTCAAGCATGAAATCAACTTTTTCACCTGATATTCCGTCTTCATCAAGAATGTATCCGTCAGGACCTGAAATTGTGATAAGCTTTGCACCAAGTTGGTTAAGTTTGGATGCAGTGCCCCATGCAACATTTCCGAAACCGGAAATAGCAACGGTTTTTCCTGCCATTTTTTCTCCATTGGCTTCGAGCATATTTTTTGCAAAGAATACAATTCCATAACCTGTAGCTTCGGTTCTTCCTGCCAATCCGCCGTATGACAGGCCTTTTCCGGTTAAAACTCCTTCAAATCTGTTTACAAGTCTCTTGTATTGTCCGTACATATAACCGATTTCTTTCGCGCCGACACCTAAATCTCCGGCAGGCACGTCAGTTTCAGGACCTATGTGTCTATAAAGTTCAGTCATAAACGCCTGACAAAATCTCATTATTTCACCGTCGGATTTTCCGTTAGGATCAAAGTCGGAACCGCCTTTACCGCCACCTATAGGCAATCCTGTAAGTGAATTCTTAAATATCTGTTCGAAACCTAAGAATTTAATTATTCCGGGATACACACTCGGAGCAAATCTGAGACCGCCTTTATAAGGGCCTATTGCGCTGTTAAATTGACATCTGAAACCTCTGTTTACCTGAACCTTTCCACAGTCGTCAACCCATGTTACTCTGAATGAAATCATCCTTTCAGGTTCGATAAGCCTTTCGATTAAACCTGTCTCAATATATTCGGGATTTCTTTCCAAAACAGGTTCCAATGATACGAGAACTTCTTCGATAGTCTGGTGAAATTCAGGCTCGCCAGGATTTCTTTTTTTAGCAATATCAATATATTGCTGAACAATACTTGCCATTTCTTTTTCTCCTTTTATGATGTAATTATTATAAGTTATGGTGTATCTAAACATTAGCATATAAGTACCCTATAGTCAAGGTTGCAGAGGGGTGTAAAGGGCATGTATACATTATTTTTCATTAAAAGAGACAATATTAAAAAGATTCTGATTTTATAAATTGGTAATACAAAAGCCCCTATATTTGATAAACAGGGGCTCTTGGAATATATATGTGTGGTTTGTAAACTTTATCCAAGATTACTCATCATAAACTTTTACGGCAGCTTCAAGAATTTTGTATGCTTTAGACCTTTCCGTAGAAGGTAAGCTTAAATATTTATTTAATATTTTGATTTCATTTGACTTTACATTGGCTACTATATTTATAAGGTCACATTTTTGACCTTTATCGTATTTGTTATATTCATTAAGGAAATTTGTTTCAGATACATTGAGGTTTTCTTTTTGTGAATCTGCAATATAGTCGACATATTCTCTGCCTACCAGATAATCCAAGGAAACATTGAAGAAGTCGGCAAACGAAATAAGGGTATCAATATCGGGCATGATAAGTCCGGTTTCATACTTACTTATATTTCTGTGAGATATACCGAGCAATTCTCCCAGCGCCATCTGTGTAAGATTTTGTTTTTTCCTAAGTTCTCGTAATTTAAGATTCAATAGCTTTCTCCTAATAATATAATCAATATATTTAAATTCTATACGAAAATCAGGAAATAAAAATGTTAAATTTGGAGAAATGGTATTGCAATTCCCTTACAAAGAGAATAAAATATAGTTGTAATTAATACAAAATTTGTACTAATTACCTGTAGGTCCTACTACTGTTTTTGTGGAAGCTTTTGTTATATACACCCAATAACGAAAGTTTCCATTTTTTTACACCCTGATGTTAAATTTAAAGTATAATATTGATGATTTATAATCCGTGCGGTCGGTTTAAAATGGCTATATTTCTCGAAATACTGTGTTTAAACTTATTTTATGGAAGCCGGTTTTGCATTTTATAATAATATTTCAATATATAGTTTGTCAATATAATATAGGTTGAGGTTGATTGACTATGTAACATATGTGTTGATAACTAAGAACAAAGTGTAGAAAAACTTGAAAAATCTCTTGAGAATAGGTTTTTTTTATGATAGAATATTTCCTGTTAGCGAGTAGAGAGTTAATTATGGATATTCTAAGATATCTGTTTTACGATAAAGGAGGTGCTGAAAATGTCAAGAAAATGTGAGATTTGTGGCAAGGGTCAGGTTTCCGGAAATGCTGTTTCTCATTCAAACAGACATTCAAGAAGAAAATGGAATCCTAATATACAGACTGTTAAGATCAACGATAACGGTACGGTTAGACGTGCGAAGGTTTGTACCAGATGTATAAGATCCAATAAAATAACCCGTGCCGTTTAAAAAGTTTGCGGTTTTAATGATTTAATATTGATGACAGAGGGGATACTTTAGGGTATTTCCTTTTTTATAAATAAAATAGCAGGACGGACTACGGAGCGGGTTTTTCTAAGAAAAACATATCGCAAAAAGAACTTTGTAAAAACATTATGTGTAGTATGCAGACTTTCAAGTGCTGCATACAGGTGTGGAGATGGAGTTTATGTAGTGCCGATTAACACACTTAAGGATTAATTGTAACGAGGATGGATATTATGTTATTTATTTGTTATTCAAAATGCAGCACATGCAAAAATGCACAGGCGTGGCTGGAAGAAAGAGGAAAGAAATTTGAGACAAGAGATATCAAAGATAAGAACCCGAGCAAGGCGGAATTAAAAGAATGGTATGAGAAAAGCGGTTTGGATATCAAGAGGTTTTTTAATACGAGCGGGCTTCTTTATAAAGAAATGCGACTGAAAGATAAATTGAAAGATATGAGTTTGGACGAAAAGCTCAAGTTATTGTCAACTGACGGAATGTTGGTAAAAAGACCTATTGTGATAGACGGCGATAAAGTTTTGGTCGGTTTTAAGGCCCAGGAATGGGAAGAGGCTCTGTAAATATGTGATCCCAAAATAAAAAATAGAAAGACATCCGGTAGAATAGTGCTAAACAAAAATAACAAACAAAAACCGAAAAGGGCTTTCTATGAGTATAAGTATAACAGAAGAAATGAGATCTCGCCGGAAAGTTGTTGAATATGCAATAAAACATGCAGATAATGGTTTGCCCGCAGTAACAAAAAAATATTGATTTAATTCTTAAAATAGTGTAAAATTAAGTCGTTATAGTTATATTTGTTCTCAAATGCAATCGGGTTATTTCAATTAAAGGCAGGAGGTGAGCAGTGAATGGCACAGGTTATAGTAAGAGAAAATGAGAGCTTGGAGAGTGCATTGAAGAGATTCAAACGTTCTTGTGCAAGAGATGGCGTAATGTCAGAGCTTAGAAAAAGAGAGCATTATGAAAAGCCGAGCGTTAAAAGAAAGAAAAAGTCGGAAGCCGCAAGGAAAAAGGCAAAGAAATATTAATCCGGCATGGATAAAGAGGTGTGTATATTGAGCCTTAAAGAGAGATTGAACGCTGACTTCAAAGAAGCTATGAAAGCCAAAGATGAAGTCAGAAAAAATACAGTCAATTTTGTTAGGGCTGCTATAAAGCAGTATGAGGTTGACAACAGAGAAGAAGTTGATGATTCGAAGATCATTGAAATACTGACTAAACAAGTCAAAATGAGAAAAGATGCCCTTGCTGATTTTGAGAAAGCAGGAAGAACAGATTTAAAAGAGAGCTATAACAAAGAAATAGAAGTACTCATGGGATATCTTCCCGAACAACTCGGAGATGAAGAGCTTAAGACTATTATAAAAGACGCTGCAAAACAGCTTGGAACCGAGTCGGGAAATCAAAATATGGGTAAGCTGATGTCAGCGGTTATGCCGAAGGTAAAAGGTGTTGCAGACGGCGGAAATGTGAGAAAGCTGATAGAAGCATTTTTAGCAGAATGAGATTAATTTATATTTCATAGAGAAACTGCCACGAAACATGTGGCAGTTTTTTTAAGTATGATTTATCACGTGAAGCTTTGTAGACAGCGTAGCCGCGGCAACAACTAACTACGAGGAGTCAGCTTAAATTTGCAATAAAGGGCAAATGAAATATAGATGACTTGAAGTATATGAATATATTTCGATTGATATAAATATTCACCAAATATAAATTTAATAAGCCAAAGCCAAAATAATGGCGAGAATAATCTCGCCATTATTGATTTTTCATAGCCAAATATGATATAATGGCTATGAAAGGGGGGGGTGTTTTTTTGAGAAAGTTTAATTATTTAAAGCTTATGGAACTATCTCTACCTGTAAGTGTATATTATATGATTGCAGGCATTCATGAATATAAGGGGAAACAAGAATTATATGTAGAAAATTATCCGGATATTTTAGAGAAGATGATAGATGTTGCTAAAATACAAAGTACAAGGTCTTCCAATGCTATTGAAGGAATTTATACCAATGATTCAAGACTTAGAGAACTTATGAAAAAGAAAGCTGAACCGAAAAACAGAAATGAAGAGGAAATAGCAGGATATAGGCATGTGCTTGATATAGTACATGAAAATTATGAGTATATCGAATTTAATAAAAATGACATCTTAACACTGCATAATCAACTGTACTCTTATTCCCATATAAATCACAAGGGGAAATTCAAAACTATGGATAACACCATTGTAGAAGTGGACGCTTCAGGAAATAAAAAAGTACGCTTTCAGCCTGTTGGTAGTTTTGAAACGGAAAAATATGTTGATGAAATGCTGAAAGAATATAATATAGCTGTAAAAGCGAATATCCCACCGTTAATTTTAATACCTGTTGTTATTCATGACTTTTTATGTATTCATCCGTTTGATGATGGAAATGGAAGAATGAGCAGGATATTAACACTTCTTTTACTTTACAAGTTCGATTATTTTGTAGGAAAATATATCAGTATGGAAATGTTGATTGAAGAAAGCAAAGACTCTTATTATGAAGAATTGCAAAACTCCAGTGAAAAATGGCATGTAGGAGAAAATGATGAGCTTCCGTTTATAAAATATATGCTTGGCATTATTATGAAAGCATATAAAGAATGCGATAATAGATTTAAACTGATTGGAGAAAAAAATTTAACCTCACCTGAAAGAGTATTTTCTGTAATTCAAAAATCGTTAGAACCTTTATCAAAAAAAGATATTATGATTCTTTGCCCGGATATATCACAAAGAACGGTGGAAAGAGCTTTAAAAGAGTTGCAAGATAGTGAAAAGATAAAGCGGGTAGGTGCCGGTCGTTCGACAAAATACGTCAAGATTTAATCTTAAATAAAATAACTGAAACTAAGAAAACACTTAAAAAGTGAGAAATTTAACCTCAAAAAATTTAAGTGTTTTTTTATATCACATGACGGACATGTCGTAGATAAAATTATAGATGAACGAATAGACTTAGAAAAAATTGTAGAAGTCAAAATGCAAATAAAAGAACGCTTGTTTACAGAAAAACAAACATATGTTATACTTCTAATATAAATCATCGGAGAGGGGGTCAAAATATGAAACCTTTAAAAGACAGAGAAGAAAAAATATTACAATTTATGGCAAGTGAAATAAAATTGAAAGGATATCCGCCGACAGTTAGAGAAATTTGTTCGGCACTTAATATAAAATCTACATCTACAGCACATAAGGATGTGGCTAATTTGGAGAAAAAAGGTTATATTGAGAAAGATCCGGCGAAACCGAGGGCGGTCAGGGTCATTTTACCGGAGGAGTTTTCAGAGTTCAATGATGACGATTTAATATCAAAAGCCGAGAGCTTGAGAGAAGAAGTCGTGTATATACCTGTTGTAGGGCGTGTGGCAGCAGGAGAGCCGATCTTGGCAGAAGAAAATATTGAAGATGTTTTTCCCGTTCCGGCAGGCTATGTCAGAGGTGAAAATTTCATGCTGAAAGTAAGAGGGGATTCTATGATTGAAGCGGGAATTTTCGACGGAGATTATATTTTGATCCGCAAACAGGAGACCGCAAACAACGGAGATATGGTAGTTGCTTTAGTAGACGGATTTGAAACGGAAGCGACCGTAAAGACTTTTTATAGAGAAGACGGTCATATAAGGTTGCAACCGGAAAACAGTTCTATGAGTGCTATAATACTTGAAGATGTAAGGATAGCCGGTATTGTTAAAGGTGTATTCAGATATTTTTAATAAACAGTAAGGGGATAAACATAAGTATAAGCGATAAAACACATGTGACGCAACTATATTGAGTTGCTGCAACCAATATCCGCTACATTCAGTCTAACCCGTAAATGTTAACTGACAGCAGTCTGTATGGGCTGCTGTTTTTAGTATGACGGCATGCCCGTCATACTAAAAAGTAGGGTTGTCTAAGACAACCCTACAGAGGTTATAACTATTTTTATGGGTCGGTTTACTTAATCATATTGTCTACAGAATCAAGCACCTTATCCATTATAGCCATTGCTTCCTTCAATTCTTCTTCTGTTATGATAAGAGGAGGAGCAACAATCAGCATATTTTCGTGGGAGTATGTTGAGAATCCTTCTTTCTTAAGCATTCCTACTATCTTTGTCATAGTGCCGTCCTTATCGCCGTTAAACGGAACGATAGGAGCGCCTGTCGCCTTATCCTTAACAAGCTCTACAGCGCAGAAAAGACCTTTAAGTCTGAACTCTCCGACGCTTGCATGTTTTTTCTGGATATCCGTAAGAAGCTGTCTGAGAACACCTTCCTGTTTCTTTACGTTTTCTTTTACATTAAGTCTTTCGTACTCTTTTAAAGTTGCTATCGTAGCAGCACAGCCGACAGGATGAGCACTGTAAGTAAGACCGCAAAGCATCACATTGTCGTTAAAGAACTCAGCGATTTCTTTCTTTGCAATTACTCCGCCGAGAGGTACATATCCGCAAGTTGCACCTTTAGCAAAAGTGATCAGGTCAGGTTTGAAATCATATTGTTGCCAAGCAAAAGTCGAACCTGTTCTGTACCAACCTGCCATAACTTCATCGCAGACCATAACGATTCCGTATTTATCACATATCGCTCTAACACCTTCCAAATATCCTTTAGGAGGAACGAGTACACCGTTCGAACCTACGATAGTCTCTGTGAATATTGCGGCAATCTGTGAAGGACCTTCATAAAGGACCTGATTCTCAAGAAGTTCCAAGTAGAATGCGGCAGCATCTTCTTCAGAGTTGAACTTGCATGCCTTTGGAGCTCTGTAAGCGTAAGGACCGTCATACTTTACGAAACCGGGAGCACCGGGCTCATTTGCAAAGTGACGAGGCTCGCCTGTGAGCATACCGGAACCTGCAGAAGAACCGTGATAACATCTGTACATGGAGAAGATTTTCCATCTCTTAGTATACATTTTAGCCATTTTGATTGCATTCTCGTTGGATTCTGCACCTGCGTTGGTGAAGAAAACCTTAGCTCCATCCAAACCTGAAGCTTCAACAACAGCTTTTGCAGCTTCGGATCTTACATCGACAGCATATCCCGGTCCTATAAAGGCAAGCTTTTCAGCCTGATCTTTGATTGCCTGAATTACTGCCTTATTTCCGTGACCCAAATTTGAATTTACGAGCTGAGATGACATATCAAAATACTTTTTACCGTCCTCATCCCAGAAGTAAACTCCTTCAGCTTTAGTTATTACCATAGGGTTTACTTTATTTTGAGCTGACCATGAATGAAGATTATATTTCTTGCTCATATCTTTGATTTCTGACATTTTTCTCTCTCCTTTTCCAAGTTATTTTTCTTTAAATTAATTGCTCGGAAGGCAATTTCGCCTAAACCCTCGGAGCATATTTAAAATACACTTTTTTAATGTTTTGTTATTTTTAATTTTCAATAACATTTTAATAACATTACGATACAAGAGCTTTCCTACTTCAGCTTTGCAATGATCTTAGCATCAAATAAATCTTCGTCCTTAGGCTGGAAAGAAGGAATTTCTCTTGATACATAAGTGAAGTTTAACAAATCTTTGTAAGTAGCATTGTGAGAAATAGAGTTATGTCCCCAAGTTCCGCAGCCCAGAGTCATTGAAATAGGGAATCCGCAAGTCCACGAACCCGAGTTTGTGAGTGACTGAGGCTGGTTAACACAAACTTTGCATACAGGCATAACTTCGCTTAATTTTGTAACTCTGTCCTTCTTGGTTGTGTGGATGCCGCAAGAATGACCTTTTCCTTGATATTCCAATATCTTCATCATCTTATCAACTGCGTCATCGAAGTCTTTTGCTTTTCTGACTCCGGAAACAGGTGAAAGTTTCTCCCCTGTGAACGGGAATTCATTTCCGTATCCGCCGTTTTCTTCAGCCATCAACATTTTTGTATCTGCCGGAACATCTATCTCGGCAGCTTTGGCGATAGTCTTTGCTCCCTGAGCGACTATGTGTCTGTTAAGATTGTGATTTGCAGGAGTTTCAGGCCAAAGAGTATGCATCAATCTGTCTTTTTCAGGAGTACCTTCCTTTATGAGATATCCGCCATGTCTTGCCATAGCATCCATAAATGCATCATAGCATTCTTCCAAAACGATGAGGTTGTTTTCTGTAGAGCATGAAGTGGCATGATCAAAAGTTTTTGATCTTACTATCATGTCCGCTGTAACATCAAGATCCGTAGTTCCGTCTATAATTGATACTACGTTTCCCGTTCCTACACCTATAGCAGGGTTTCCGGAAGAGTAAGCCTGTCTAACCATAGGAGTACCGCCTGTAGCAAGGATGAAGTCAACCTGCTTCATGAGCTGACCGGAGCATTCTACAGATACATATTCAGGTTCAATGTACTGAACCAAATCTTCGGGAGCACCGAGCTTCTTCAGCACTTCTCTGACTTTTTCAACTACAAGAACGTTAGTGTTTCTTGCCTTTGGATGTGGAGCAAGAATTATAGCGTTTCTTGTTTTTAAAGCCATAAGAGACTTAACGACAGGAGTTGCCTCTCCGTTTGTTACAGGGATTATAGCACCTATAACTCCCATCGGTTTAGCGTAAGTTTCCATACCCATTTTTTCGTCAACATCTATAAGTCCTACAGATTTTTTATCTTTCATTTGGAAGTATGAACCCTTGATCTTTCCATACATTTTTTTTACTTTGTCATCCGCAATACCCATGTTGGATTCTGCAACCAAAGCTTCTGAAACCTTCTGAGCGAATGCAGGAACAGTTGTAGCGTAAGCAACTGCGCAAGTCAGTTCATCAACTCTTTCCTGAGAAAATCCGTTAGCAATTTCTTGAGCGGCTTTAGCTTTAGCAACCAGACCCGCTACATATTCTTCATAATTAACAGCCATTTTAAAAAAACCTCCTTAATTTAAATGCCGATATTGATCATCGGTGTATTTATTGTTCGTAATTTAATTGTAAAGCAACGGCGAGAATAAAGTCAATTCAAAAACGCTGTCAAAGTTTGTTAAAAAAACTCTAAATGCGTTGAAATAGCTATAATCGTTGAAAAATACACTTGTGAAAAAATAGACGAATAGTAAAAATAATTTTGAGAAAAAAAGGGTATACTCTAAAGGGGAAAGTAGTTTAAGAGAATATTTGATTCAAAAATGAATCTAATACTGTATACATGAACATAATATAGAATAAACATAAGTAAATATCAGGGTTAGATGGTTTTGATTCAAAAATGAATCCGTGATTCAATTTTGAATCACGGCTATTTTGGCTGTAAATTATATTTATTAAGCTTTCTGACTACGGATGCTTGACTTATTCCCAATACTTTTGAAAGTTCACGAGTTGTTTTGTTTTTGCGTAAAGCTTGTAAAATATATTGTTTCTCAGTACTTTCAAGCACTTCTTTAAGGTTTTTTTCGGAAGAGAGCATAGGATTTTTGGTTTCATTTATAGCGTCAAGAATATAAGACGGTATATTATCTTTTAATATAACATTACCGTTAGTGGTAATGACCATTCTTTCGATTATATTTTGCAGCTCTCTTACGTTTCCCGGCCACGTATATTTCATCAAACTGTATATTGCACTCGAATCCATTATTTTTTTTGCATTGGCTTTGCGATTTGCAATTTTCAACAAATCACGCATCAAAGGTACAAGATCTTCAGGACGTTCTCTTAGAGGAGGCACGTTTAGAGGTACGACATTCAATCTGTAATACAGATCGTCTCTGAAAAACCCGCGACTTACAAGATCATAGAGATCTTTGTCAGTTGCAGATATCACTCGTACATCTACAGGGCGAGTTTTTGTAGCACCTATCCTTCGGATTTCTTTTTCCTGAATTACCTGTAATAATTTTACCTGGAGATTTAAGGGCATTTCGGAAATTTCATCAAGAAATATAGTGCCGCCTTCCGCCGATTCGAAAAAACCTTTTTTACCGTCACGCCTTGCTCCTGAGAAAACGCCGGCTTCATACCCGAAAAGTTCAGCCTCTATCACATTGTTCGGTATTGCTCCGCAATTTACCTTTATAAAGGGTGCGTTTTTTCTTATGCCGTGTTCATGTATTAATCTTGCGACCATACCTTTGCCTACGCCCGATTCTCCGGTAATCAATACGGTCATATCAATATTGGCAAGCTTATCTATCATTTGTATGAGCCTTTTCATGGCAGCGCTGTTAGCGATAAGCGATCCTTTTCTTGTTTTGTATTTTGTGGATTTTCCCGAAGATTTTCCGTAAGAACTGTCGCTTAAATCCTGATACAAATCCAATATTGCAGTCAGGTCGTGTGTGGTAGTTATGACTTTTGATATATTACCGTCCTTATCGAAAAGGGGAGTGCCGGTACTTAAAAACTGTTTGCCGCTTTTGCTGTTGTGGACAATGGTGGACTTTTTACGGTTTTCAATTACAAGTTTTGCTACAGATGAACTGAATATTCCTTCTTTTTCCAAAAGGCAAACATTTTCACCTATGATTTCATCCCTGTCAAAGTCGTAAAGTATCTCGGAAGCCTTATTGGCAAGCAAAGTATTTCCGTTCGCATCGTCGATGAAAATCGGAGTGCTTATGCTGTCCAATATAGGAAGAAGATCTTCTATTTTTATACCTTTTATGCTGTCCACAAAGCATTCCTCCTAAAAAAGGGCAAATTTTTATTAGAATTTGCCCTATAATCTATAATGCTGTTTTAAAAAAGTTTTCAACTTTTCAGTAACATTTGAAAAATTGTGACCGGTTGATCATAAAGTTATACTTATTTTGCTAAAGCTTTTTTAGCGGCATCCGTAAGCTGTGTGAAACCTGCGGGATCATTTACGGCAATTTCAGAAAGCATCTTTCTGTTTATTGATATTTCAGCTTTTTTAAGTCCGTTCATAAAACGGCTGTATGAAATGTCGTTCATTCTTGCAGCTGCGTTTATTCTTGCGATCCAAAGTTTTCTATAGTCTCTTTTTTTAAGCTTTCTGCCTATATATGCAGAGCGAAGAGCTCTCATAACAGCAGGTTTTGCGGCTCTGTAAGTCTTGCTCTTCGAACCGTAATAACCTTTAGCCATTTTTAAAACTTTTTTATGTCTTTTATGTGCATTTAAACCTTTTTTTACTCTTGCCATTTATCCTTACCTCCACTTAATTATACGTTCAATACTGACTTTATTCTTTTCAGATCTGCATGTGTCAGAGTAGTAGCCTTTCTCAGACCTCTTTTTCTTTTAGTTGATTTCTTAGTAAGTATATGGCTCTTATATGCTTTATTTCTTTTAACTTTTCCTGAACCGGTAACTTTAAATCTTTTCATTGCTCCCCTGTGGGATTTCATCTTTGCCATTAGATTTTCCTCCAAACTTTAATATAGTCTATTTATCCGTTTTAGGTGCCAATACCATTATTAAACTTCTGCCCTCAAATTCAGGTTTTTTTTCAATAACACCATATTCGCCTGTAACTTCCGCAAATCTCGCCATAACACTTTGTCCTTTACCGGCGTGATCTTTTTCTCTTCCTTTGAACCTCAGGCTTACTTTTACCTTATCACCGTCTTTAAGAAATTTAGACGCATTATTCGCCTTAACTATCAAATCGTGTTCTTCAATAAAAGTACTTAGACGAATTTCTTTTACCTGAATAGTTTTTTGTTTTTTTCTGGCTTCTTTCTCTTTCTTTTGAAGCTCGTAACGATATTTTCCATAGTCAAGAATTTTGCATACCGGCGGCTTTGCATTGGGAGAAATATTTACTAAATCCAACCTTTTTTCGGCAGATAAAGCCAACGCATCTTCAATGCTCATTATCCCTAATTGTTCTCCGTCCGTATCGATCACTCTTACTTCTTTATCACGAATTTCTTCGTTTATGAGATTATCCTTGCTAATTGTTTTGCACCTCCTCAGAATAAAATAAAAAGCGGATAAATTACCCGCTCCCGTTTCCATTAGGTGTTCTAAGCTTCTACTAACAAAAGAACATCTTTTACATATTAACCCGGCAACGTCTGTTACACAAGGTGAGAAGCGGATAACTTCTTCTTAAATACCCGTGAATCATATCATGGATAACAGGGCGATGTCAAGCATTTTTTTGAAACATTGGAGTATGGGGCGACTTATAGTAAAATAGTAAATATGACGACACAAACTTTTACTATCTTTTATATATCTTTTACGATATAATTAATGCCGTAATTTAAAAATATCTGCGGTAGCACCGAAGAATATATAAGACAGAGAGGCACAATAAATATGGGAATTATATTGATACTTAAAATTATTATACTCGGTATTGTTGAGGGGATCACCGAATGGCTTCCTATAAGCAGTACCGGACATATGATATTGTTGGATGAATTTATAAAAATAAACATGTCGAAATCTTTTATGACTATGTTCTTAGTCGTGATTCAGCTCGGTGCAATAATGGCGGTGGTTGTCATATATTGGAAAAAACTTTGGCCGATGCGAAAAAACAGCCGTGGCAATAACGTATTTGATAAAAACAAGATTATCCTGTGGAAAAAAATAATTGTTGCCTGTCTGCCTGCTGCTATATTGGGATTACTTATGGATGATTTTTTAGAAGCCGAATTTTATAATTATAAAACTGTGGCTGTAACTCTTATTCTTTACGGTATACTCTTTATTGTTATTGAAAATTACAACAAAAGACGTGGTCCAAGGGTAACTGATGTAAATGATTTAAGCTATAAAACAGCCTTTATTATAGGGATGTTTCAAGTTCTTTCTTTAATTCCGGGAACTTCAAGATCGGGTTCAACTATAATCGGAGGAATTTTGCTTGGGACTTCAAGAACGGTAGCTGCTGAATTCACGTTTTTCTTAGCCGTTCCCATAATGTTCGGCGCAAGCCTTTTAAAAATTTTGAAATTCGGACTTGCTTTTACCGGGACTGAAATTATAGTTCTTGTCGTAGGTCTTATAACGGCTTTCTTCACCTCCGTTTTAGCTATAACATTGCTACTTAGCTATATAAAGAAACACGATTTCAAAGTCTTCGGCTGGTACAGGATAGTATTGGGAATTTTAGTTATATGTTATTTCACCGTCGTAGGTGTAAAATAATCGGAAGTCTACGAGAATTTTGCGCATAGGATATGAAGTGCAGGTGATAAAACAGCTGAGAAATACAAGTTTCATAGCAATATTAAAAGAAAGCTTACATTATGTATTTGTTTATACTTGGTAAGCTTTCTTTTTACTTATTTTTAAACTGAAGTAAAGAAGCGGAATAAGCGAGAAGCGAATGGGTAAGCTTGTTTTTTTTATTTACGTTTAAACCTTTCAGTTAAATTTATTTTTGTAAAAGATTTTTATCTAAAACTTTAACGATAGCCTCATAATAATCGAATCTGCCCTGGTCATTGATAATTGGATTCTTATAATAGAACTTTATGAGATAGTGTTCTTTTGAAGAATAGCTGACAGCACTTACTGAAAGAGCAAGAGTTTTAAGCTTTTGTGGATCACTTATTTTGGTAACATAATCCGCCTGAGGTGCTCCGTCACTGTTCCTTTCCGAAACCCTCCAGATTTTTGCATATTTAAACTGGTTGAGCTCATTATCGTATAAGTTTCCATATCCGATATTTTTGAGAAACTCCAAAGTATTTTTGGAATATGGATATACATTGAAGCTGAGCTCATTTTTAGCTTTGACTTTTGTCGCATGTTTCAAGATATCATTTCTTACGGGAACGGATTTTTTTGAGTCACTATATATTTTAAGTGTCAAAGGTGCAGCAATATCAGTTAAAGTCTGTTTATCGGTTTGTGCGACATAGTCTTTAACAATTGCATTTTTTAATTGGACGATCTGTTGTTTTGTGAACTTAATATCTATAGAGAGCATTTTCGGCATCTCGTCGCTATCCGGTTCACTTTGCATATTGAGAACTGCTCCGACTTTTATATTTTTATTATCCTCGTATGATAAAGCGGATTTTATATTCTCGATAAATCCCTTTGATTTTAACAGCTTTTTAAAAGATGAAAGCGTTTTTGATGAAGCGGGATTTATTGAGAGGTTTCTGTAATCAACGTCAGGTATCGAGTAAACATTTTGATTTTTGTTCATAACATACCTGAAACCTATATTTATCGGATTTTCTTTGATATTGTCGGATGCGGCAAACTCTTCCTGTGTGGAGGTTAAAAGTTTTATGCTGTTTTTATCTTTAAAAACAAAACCGGTATATATTACTTCATTATGAGTTTTAAATGAAAAATATTTAGAAAGCTTAGGTATTCCCGGCAGCTCATCATCACCGGCAAAGTTGATAAAAGCCGATGTTATATTTTTATTTTCAGGATGATTTGATCCATAATTAAACACATCCATTTGTATAGTGCTTATAAATATAGCAGCTATTATGCTGTATGCGATGAAAGCTTTAAATGTGGATTTTGTAAAGATTTTTGTACTTTTTCTTATTATCATGTATGAAATTATGAAAAAGAGTACGGTGCCGACCGCATAGCCTATATTTCCGTAAATATTTACATTTTCATCAGAATCATGCATGCTTATAAACCACATTCCCATAACGGTCATTCCGAAAAATGTTACGAGACCCGCAAGCACGGGTTCAAGTATTTTGAAAACTATTGAATCCGTAGCACGCTCAAGCTTTCTTTTTTTGTACATTGCTATAGAGAGGGCTACAAGTATAACCGATGTAACAAAATATAGAAGCAAATTCCCTGAACTGAAGCGTGATCCTTCGCTTAAAGTGTTCATAAGAGGGGAAAATCTGGCTATGGAGCTGAAATTGTCGGCGATACCAGGATAGCCTTTAAGGTATATCCCAAAATATCCGTGTACCGTGGCATAAAAAGCCGGTGCAAGGAATATAAAGAATATGGATACAAGGGTATGTATGGCAGTATTTCCGGAGCATATTCCCGCAAATATAACAATTATATATGTGAATATTGTAATTATTATGCTCGAAAAAATCCAAAGCAGGACATTTTCATATGTAAAAATATCCACATTGCCGACTATTACCGGCTTTGCCATTATTAAATATAACATTCCGGTAATTAAGATCGGAACTGTCAATAAAATTATACCTGAAATGAAGTTTCCCCAAAATAGCTGTACACGAGTAAACGGCATGGAATGCACTATGCTGACCGAACTTGGATTGTGTAAATATTTGAATAAGCTCACCCCTATAAGTACAGGAAATGCAAACATTGCAAGCAAAAAAAACGGATTCGTGTTCATAAGGCTCATTTCAAGATAGTCGCTCATATCTGAAAGACTGCTTTTTGAAATTAGGAACGGAACTACCCCCGCAAACAGATATAACAGCATTGAAATCAATGAAAGAACCCAAAAATGCCTCAAATTCTCTTTGATAACGGCAGCTTGTTTATTAAAAAAGTATTTCTGCAATGTCACCGTGTTCACCTCCAAGTTCATATATAAATATTTCTTCAAGCGTTAAAGGCAGTAAATCATATAAAACAGGCTGATAAGCCGTTATGAGTGCATCTACAGTCTCTTTCGGATTTCTTACTATGAGCAGATCTACAGAACCCCTTTTTTCCCGATGCAATATATTGAGCTTTGAATATATATTTTCGATATCGTCAGTAATATTCTTAAATGCAACTTGAAGTTTATGTATATCGCTTTTCAGTTCGTCGAGGTCTCTTTCCAAGACCATATGGCCTTTGTCCACGATTCCTATACAATCACATATACCTTCCATTTCACGGAGATTGTGAGAAGATATCAGGCAAGTCATTTCTCTTGAAGCTACATCTTCAACTATATATTTCCAAAGCAATTTCCTCACTATGGGATCAAGTCCGTCAATGGGTTCATCTAAAATCAAATATTCCGGTAAGCATGACATGATAATGCAAAATGCTGCCTGCTTTTGCATTCCTTTTGAGAGTCTATTTATCTTTGTGTTTTTATTTAAGTCAAATTTCTCGATCATTTCAACAAATCTGTCATGATTCCACAGCTTGTATATATTTTTATAATATTTCTCTATATCGTTCAGAGAATATGGTGCATAATAGGATAGATTATCAGGAATGTATCCTATTTTTTCCTTTACGGCAAGATTTTCATATATATTCTTACCGTTGATTGTTATCGAGCCTCTGTCGGGGATAAATACGCCGGTAAGATGCTTGATAATAGTGGTTTTTCCCGAACCGTTCGTTCCTACCAGACCATAGATCGATCCCTTTTTGACATTAAGACTGAAATCATTTAAAGCTGTGATATTATCAAAGTTTTTAGAAACATTTTCAACTCTTATCATTTCCTATGCTCCTCTCATTAATGATATTTGTTACGATAGTTGTTACGGCATCTTTCTTTAATCCCATGAAGAAAAGTTCGCTGATACTGTTTCCGATATCGTATTTTATTTTGCTCACTCTGTTTTCATCAATTTTCAAATCCAAAGAACTGCTGACAAAAGAGCCCAGACCTGATAAGGTATAGATAAAACCCTGCCGCTCCAGTTCTTTATAGGATTTTTGGATCGTATTCGGGTTTACAGTGAGTGTTTTTGATATATCCCTTATTGAAGGCAGTTTTTCGTCAGGAGAGAGAACACCTGAGATAATCAATTCTTTGATATTATCGACCACTTGTTCATGGATTGATTTTCTACTTTTTAAATCAAGCTGAAACAAACCGTTATCCTCCTTTTGATGTATTATAGTGTTTCTTATTCACGCATAAACCCGAGCAGTTTTCATCAGGGTATGTATGGTGAACTATGTGACACAAGTGTACTATATGTATTAGTTCGCTGTCAATACCATAAATGAATTTTTACAAAATTATTTATTCGTGAAGGTTAAGTGTATAATTTAAAGTGAAAAAAATAATAGACGCTCAGGCTCTTGGAAAGCTTTTTCTTTACAGTGCAAAATATAAAAGATATAATGATCTTACCAAAGATTGAAAGTCGGATTATTTTATATTTTTTATGATTACAAGCGGGAGAATGAAAACGATATGGCGGATAACGTAAATAACAGCAGAAAAAAGAAGAATTTAGGTCCTGTAATAGCAATACTAATAATAGTGGTTATGTTGATTTTGTTTATTATATTGGGGAATGTTTTTTTCGGATCACACAAAAATGAGACTGACGGGAGGATTCATCATGAAGGTAAGTATGTTGCGGAAATAAACATAGAAGGGGTTATAGAACCGGAGAAAGAAGATTCTTTGCTGGGCGTTATGCAGTCCTATAAACATAACTTCGTGATGGAACTGATAGACCGGCTTGAAGAAGATGAAGAGAATGAAGGAATAATGCTCATAATCGATTCGCCCGGCGGCAATATATATGAAACCGATGAAGTTTATGAGAAACTGATGGAATATAAGAAGGAGACGAACAGACCCGTATATGCATATTTCAAATCAGTTGCAGCTTCGGGAGGGTATTATATTGCCTGTGCTGCGGATGTGATCTATGCAAACAGGAATACTATAACGGGATCTATAGGTGTGACTATGGGAGAAATTTATGACATAACAGAGTTTATGTCTAAATATGGAATAAAATCACATGCTGTAGTTTCGGGTAGAAATAAAGCTATGGGAAGTCCTACGCAGCCTTTTACGAATGAACAGGCACAAATATATCAGTCGCTGATAGATGAAAGCTATTCAAGATTTGTGGATGTCGTTTCGAAAGGTAGAGGAATAGCAAAAGATAAGGTAAAGATCATAGCTGACGGTAGAGTGTATAGCGCAAAGCAGGCGCTTGCCAATAAATTAATCGACGGCATAGAAGCTTATGAAGATGCAAAGTGGAGGATGCTTGAAGATATAGACGACAACATGGATATAGAGTTTGAATTGTTCGAACCGGAAAGAAAGAAGAATGTGCTGTCTGAGATTTTGAAAGGAGTTTCCGAAATACCGAAAGGAGATGCTGCAGTGCTTCTTGAAATGATTGATAAGAAACAGATGCCGATAAGTTATACAAATGAATTTTTGTTAAATCATTATTTCAAATAAAGAAATCAACTTTGCATAAAAAAACCGTTATCTTAAAATTCTTGCCGAATCATTGACTCAAATAAAAGTAAATAATGAATTTTTGGATGTGATAAACTAAGTAAAACAATAAACTGAGAGGTTCGGATACAATTATTTCCGGTCTCTCAGTTTTAGATTTTTGTGTTTTGAGATTTTGTTATTTTAATATTTTTTAAGGTCCTCCAAGTCCATTATGTCTTGGAAATCGATGGTTCTTGCAAGCTTTTCAAGGCGTTTTCGATCAGCATTTTCTATATTTTCTATCATCATATCAAGCTCATCTTCCATCTTTTTTAAAAGATTTTTATCTACGTTATACAGTAAGAAAAATTTTTCAATGTCTTTTCTAAGATCATAACATTTATCCATTATTCTCAAGAAAGTAGGGAAGTTGGAGCTGTGTGCAGCGTTCGTGAATCTTGTTACATCCCGCTTTATGAATTCCAAAATTTCATCAACATCTTCAAACTTCATATTTTGAATAGGATACGGATCAATTCTCTGTAAAAATATCTTGTCCTCATTTTTTGCGTTGAAGAAATAAGAAACTGTTAGAATAGGGCAAATTTTAAATTCAACTCTATTTATTTTTGTAGGAGTGGTTTCAATGTTTGTGGCGCCCAACTGTTTTAAATTCATATGAAGTATATCCCAAGAGATATTGTCATTTGCCATAGGTGTCATTTTGTTTACCTCCTTTTAAATTCCATATCTCAAAACAACATATATCGTTGATATTGCTACCGACATCAGCATTATAGGTACTCCGGTTTTAAGGAACCTTTGGAATGTAATGGGGTGCCCGTGTTTGCCGCTTATGCCGCAAAGTACAACATTGGCCGATGCGCCTATAAGGGTTCCGTTTCCTCCCAGGCATGCACCGAGGGAAACCGCCCACCAGAGAGGAACAACATCCACTCCGTCATTTCCCATTGCTATTATAAGAGGTATCAACGTTGCGACAAACGGAATATTATCTAAAATTGATGAAAGTATTGCAGATGCCCAAAGAAGAACTATCATGGTTATTATAGGGTGTCCCGCCGTAGTTTCCACGAGTATGTTTGCAAGTTTATCTATTACCCCGGTTTCGACCATACCGCCTACAACAATAAATAAACCGGTGAAAAATACTATGGTAGTCCATTCGACATCGGTAAGAACTTCTTCCACGTCCTGTTTACCGATAATAAGCATAACTGCTGCCGCCGTCAGTGCTACTACACAAGATTCAATATCTATTTTTGAGTGAAGCATAAAGCCCAAAACGACGAGAATGATCATAACTACACTTTTTTTTAGAAGAGCGAGATCTTCAATAGCTTTATTCTCATCAAGGAGCATAATTTCGTGAATCGCTTCAGAGTTTTTTGTAAGGTTTTTGGCGAACATGAATTTCACAATAAGAATCAGTACAACCATTATAACCACTACGATTGGTGCCGTGTTTAAAATAAAATCTAAGAATGATAGCTTTGCAGCACTCCCTATCATAATGTTGGGAGGGTCACCGATCAGTGTTGCAGTACCGCCTATATTTGATGCCATGATCTGTGTAAGTAAAAAAGGAATAGGATTCAATCCCAAAATTTTAGTTATGGATATAGTCATAGGACCTATCAGAAGTACTGTCGTTACATTATCGAGGAATGCAGATAAAACAGCTGTTACAATCATGAATAAGACCATTATTTTCCAAGGATCACCCTTGGCGATTTTTGCAGCTTTGATTGCAATATACTCAAAAATCCCCGAGCATTTTACAACGGATACGAACATCATCATACCGATGAGAACACCGATGGTATTGAAATCGATATATTTAATGCTTGCATCTAAAGTGAGTACGTGTGTGAGTAGTAAAATCACGGCTCCGGTCACAGCAGCTGCGGCTCTGTGCACTTTTTCGGAAATAATAGCTATTATTACTACCAAGAAAACAACAATTGATATAGTTTGTGCCAATTAGAAGCACCTCCTTTCACATACGAGTGTACAATTTTTCATTATATTTTTCAATAAGAAAACCCATTTAATCTACAAAAAATTTTATTAAATCAAAAATGATTTTATATAAATTAAATATTATTTTCTGACAGTTTAGAAAGCGATACCCTTAAGGTCAATGTTTGCGCAATTTTCAGACATATTTTCAGTCCGGGACGTTGTCAAGAAAAATACTTGACAACGTCCCGGACTGAATGTTAGAATTACGACAGTATTTTTCCGGAGGCGATGAGTATGCGAAAGGAAATGATCAAATTTGAGGAAATTAATGAAGAAATAATTTTGTTTGATTGCTATGGAAGCCTTTTGACTGAAAAGCAACAGGAGATATTTTCACTCTATTATCATGAGAATTATTCTTTTGGCGAGATATCGGACATAATGGGAATTACGAGACAAGGTGCGCATGAGCAGCTGAAAAAAGCGAGAACGACACTGGACTATTTTGAGTCCAAGCTCGGGATTGCAAAAAAATTTCAAGAAAACGAGAAGGCTATGGACAGGATAAATGTTTTGCTTGAGGACATGAAAAAAAATGTAAATGACAGAGACGGAATTTTTTCAGATATAGAAAAAGTGAAGAAAATTATCGGTAAATTATCAAAATAGGGGGACAAAGATGGCATTTGAGGGTCTTTCTGAAAAACTGCAAGGTGTATTTAAAAAACTTAAAGGAAAAGGGATATTGACGGAATCCGACATAGATGAAGCCATGAGAGAAGTCAAGCTGGCATTGCTTGAGGCCGACGTAAATTTTAAGGTCGTAAAGGATTTTGTGAAAGAAGTCAAAGAAAAATCACTTGGAAAAGAAGTCCTTGAGAGTTTGACACCTGCGCAGCAAGTCATAAAAATTGTAAATGACAAGCTGGTAGAAATTTTAGGAGGGACTGCTACAAAACTGACTTTTTCATCCAAAGGATTCACTGTATATATGATGGTCGGATTGCAGGGAACGGGAAAAACCACCACGTGCGGCAAGCTTGCGGGATATCTCATGAAAAACGGCAAAAAACCGATGCTCGCAGCCTGCGATATATATAGACCGGCGGCAATAGATCAGCTCGAAATAGTGGGTAAGAATGTCGGAGTTCCGGTATTTACCATGAGAGATTGTAAAGAACCGGAGCATATAGCCGAAGAGGCGGTAAAAGAAGCCGAATACAAGGGGTATGACGTTCTTATCGTTGATACCGCAGGACGACTTCAGATTGACGAAGCGCTTATGGAAGAGCTTATAAGAATGAAGGCGGAGATAAAACCTCATGAAATTTTGCTTGTTGTAGATGCTATGACAGGGCAGGACTCGGTTAATGCGGCAACGGGATTTAATGAAGCTTTGGGAATTGACGGAATAATAATGACAAAGCTCGACGGAGATACAAGGGGCGGTGCAGCGCTTTCTGCCAAAACGGTTACAGGGAAACCCATCAAGTTTATAGGAACCGGAGAAAAATCCGATGCACTGGAAGCTTTTTACCCTGACAGAATGGCGAGCAGAATCCTCGGAATGGGAGACATGATGAGCCTTATAGAAAAGGCTCAGGAAAACTTTGATGAAGAACAGGCTGCAAAACTTGAAGAGAGAATAAGGAAGAACGAATTCTCACTTGAAGATTTTTTGGAGCAGATGGGGCAAGTCAGAAAGATGGGCGGCATAGCAAAACTTGTAGGCATGATACCCGGTATGGGTACCAATAAGATCAAGGAAGAGGATATAGAAAAGGGAGAGAAAGAGTTTAAAGATATGGAAGCTATAATTCTTTCCATGACATTGAAAGAAAGAAGAGATCCGAGCATACTCAATGCAAGCCGGAGAAAAAGAATATCCGCAGGCAGCGGGCAGCCGGTGAGTAAAATAAACAGTATGATAAGAAAATATGAAGATGCAAGAAAGATGATGAAACAAATGATGGGAGCACCGAAACATCGTAAAAATAAAATGATGAGAGGTCTGTGATACCCTTTGCACGGAATATTTACAGAGAATCAATTTGCATTAAATCTATATGATTTATGATATAATGAATACAATGCTTTAAAACGGCATTTTAAGAGAGGGAGGTGTCAGAAAATGGCAGTAAAAATCAGATTGAAAAGAATGGGAGCGAACAAGAAACCTTTTTACAGAGTTGTTGTTGCGGATTCCCGTTCTCCAAGAGACGGCAGATTTATTGAAGAGATCGGATATTACAATCCTTTAAAGGATCCGGCGGAAATCAAAATCGACCGGGAAAAGGCTGAAAAATGGCTCGGTACGGGAGCACAGCCTACAGATACAGTTAGAAGCTTACTGAAAAAATCAGGAGTTATTGAGTAAGGAAAGTGGTGGTATTCATGGTAGAACTGGTTGAAACTATTGCAAAAGCCTTAGTTGACAACCCGGATGAAGTGTCTGTGAAAGAGGTATCCGGTGATCAGACCATAGTTTTGGAACTTAGAGTGCATGCCGATGATATGGGTAAGGTTATAGGCAAGCAAGGGAGAATTGCGAAAGCTATAAGAGCTGTTGTTAAAGCTGCCGCATCTAAGGAAAAGAAAAAAGTTGTGGTGGAAATTGTCCAATAGTATATTTTGCAATACTGCATATCAGCACGTATAGTCCTTATGCGTGCTTTTTGGTTGTTGTTTAACTCGGAGGGATATGAAATGGAAAAAACAAGTGCGTGGTTGAAATATGATGAAAAAGAATTGAAAAACTTGGAAGATTTATCTCTTGGATATAGACAGTTTTTAGATAGAGGAAAGACGGAAAGAGAATGTGTTAAAGAGATAATAACGGCGGCGGAGCGAAAGGGATATGAAAATCTTGAGACAATTATCGCCGATAAAAGAAAAATAAAAACAGGTGATAAAATTTATGCGGTTTGTATGAATAAAGCCGTGGCAATGTTCAATATAGGTAAAAATCCTCTAAATGAAGGAATGAATATTTTAGGAGCACATATAGATTCACCGAGGCTTGATATCAAACAAAATCCTTTGTATGAAGATACGGATCTGGCTTTTTTGGACACACATTACTATGGAGGAATCAAAAAATATCAATGGGTGGCATTACCGCTTTCGATACATGGAGTAGTTTGTAAAAAAGACGGGCGGACAGTCGAGATAAGCATAGGAGAAAAAGAGAGCGATCCGGTATTTTGTATTACGGATCTCTTACCGCATTTGGCACAGGATCAGGTTAAAAAACCGGCGGCGACGTTTATTGCAGGAGACGATTTGAACCTTTTGATAGGTAATATGCCGCTTAAAGGCAAGGACAAGGATGCTGTAGTTGCCAATATCTTAAAACTTCTTGAGGAAAACTGCGGCATTTCGGAAGAAGATTTTATATCGGCGGAGCTTGAAGTTGTACCCGCAGGAACGGCCAGAGAGTGCGGACTGGACAGAAGCTTGATAATGGCTTACGGTCAGGATGACAGAGTATGTGCATATACATCGCTTACGGCAATGTTGAACGTCGACAAGGTTACGAGAACTTCGTGCTGTCTTCTTGTAGACAAGGAAGAAATAGGAAGCGTAGGGGCTACGGGAATGCAGTCAAGATTTTTTGAAAATACGGTAGCTGAAATTTTTAATTGTATGGGAGAGTATTCGGAGCTTATGGTAAGAAGATGTCTTGCAAGCAGCGCAATGCTTTCTTCAGACGTCAGTGCGGGGTATGACCCGGGATTTGCTTCCGTATTTGAAAAGAAAAATGCGGCAATATTAACGAGAGGGATGGTTTTCAATAAATTCACGGGCTCCAGAGGTAAATCCGGATCGAATGATGCAAATGCGGAATATCTAGGAAAGCTGAGAGATATTTTAGATAAAGCCGGAGTGTCTTACCAGACTGCGGAGATGGGAAAAGTTGATGTCGGAGGCGGCGGAACGATAGCATATATACTTGCGCTTTACGGAATGGACGTTATAGATTCAGGAGTAGGAGTACTAAGCATGCATGCACCATGGGAAGTTACAAGCAAGGCGGACATATTTGAAGCTGAAAAAGGATATGAAGCATTTTTGAAAGGTATGAAATAGAATGGAACTTATTGAAATCGGAAAAATAGTTTCTTCTGTAGGCCTCAAAGGGCAGATTAAAGTCTACCATTACACCGATTACAAGGAACGCTTTGAAGAACTTGGAGAAATAACGGTAGACGGTGATGTTTACAAGATAGATGCAGTGAGATATGCAAAGAGACAACCTGTTTTAAGCCTGCATGGAATCGATTCAAGAGAAAAGGCGGACAAACTTAGGGGGAAGTCTGTTTGTATTACACAGAAGCAGCTTCGAATTTTACCTGAAGATACATATTATGTAAGAGATTTAAAAGGATGTTCTGTCATAGATGAAAAAAGAGGGATGCTCGGAACGATTTCAGATGTGATTCAAAATTCGTCACATGACCTGTATGAGGTTGAAACCGAAAGCAAAAATAAAATATTGATACCTGCCGTAGCAGAGTTTGTAAAAAAAGTGGATATAGCTGAAAAGCATATAGAAGTTTCATTGATAGAGGGGTTTACGGATGAAGATTGATGTTTTGACCCTTTTCCCCGATATGTTTACGGCATTCCGAAATGAAAGCATAGTGGGAAGGGCTATACGCTCGGATATAGTCGATATAAATATTGTAAACATAAGGGATTACAGTCTTGATAAACATAAGAAAACAGATGATTACACCTTTGGGGGCGGACCGGGAATGGTACTCTTTCCGGAACCTGTTTTCAGGGCGATAGATGACCTGAAAACAGGTGACTGCAATACCAAAATGATATATATGTCTCCGAGAGGGAAAATCCTTGATAAAGCGAAAATTGAAGAGCTTGCAGGAATGGACAGACTTATGTTTTTATGCGGACATTATGAGGGTGTTGATCAGAGAGTTATTGAATATTGGGATATGGAAGAAATTTCAATAGGAGATTATGTTCTCACAGGAGGAGAGCTTCCGGCAATGGTGACAATTGATGCTGTCGTAAGATTTCTTCCGGGAGTTTTAGGAAGCGAGCAGTCACACGATGAAGAGTCCGTTTATTCGGGTCTTTTAGAATATCCGCATTATTCAGGGACGAGAAATTTTCGCGGTATGGATGTTCCGGAGGTTCTTGTTTCAGGACATCACGAGAATATAAGAAAATGGAGATTGAGAGAAGCGCTTGTGCTTACCATGAAGAACAGACCCGACTTATTTGAAAAGTATATGAATAAAGCCGGCAATTTTTCAAAGTCGGAAAAAAAATATTTAAATAAACTTATAGATGAAGGCTATATAATTTGGGAAAAGTTTAAAATATAAGTTTTGTGTGATTAGCGCAGAGTATTTGTGCAATTTATACAAAACGAAAGAGGAATATTGCAGGCATTTAAAACACAAAGCGAAAAGGTTATAACAACAGAAAAAGATAAATCGGATTTAAAAAAATATATTAATTAATAATCAAAAAAATATGTTAAATTTTTGCTAATAGTGATATAATCTATTACATTGTAGTCAAAAGATTGCTTTAGATAATTAAAGCGTTGATTATTTATATTGATAAGTGAAGAGAGGTTAGTAACTGATGACGAAATATATCGTTAGGAGAGTGTTGATTGCAATATTTATTGTCTTTATAGTTGCAACTATGACATTCTTTATTATGAAGGCGGTTCCGGGCAGTCCGTTTACTGAGGAAAAAACCAATGTTGTCGCGGAAGAGGCAAACAGAGTCAAATACGGATTGGATAAGCCCGTGTACGTTCAGTATGGAATGTATCTTGAAAAGATAGTAAAATTTGATTTCGGTGAAACTTTGAAAATGCAAAAAGGAACACCGGTTTTAGAGCTTATTAAAACCACGTTTCCGATATCTGCCGGACTGGGAGGAATGGCGATTTTATTTGCAATAATTTTAGGCGTGCCGCTCGGATGCATAGGGGCACTAAAAAGAGGCAAACTGGCAGACAATATAATAAGAGTTATAGCGACGGCAGGTATAGCAATGCCGAGTTTTGTCGTTGCAACCGTCGGAATGATTATTTTTTCGGTAAAACTTAAATTGCTTCCGTCTCTGGGGTTAAATGAACCGGCAGGCTATATCTTACCGATCGTAAGCTTGGGACTTTATCCTATGTGTTATATTGCAAGGTTGATGCGATCAAGTATGCTTGAAACCATAGGACAGGATTATATAAGGACGGCAAAAGCAAAGGGAATTCCGCAATCGATCGTAATATTCAAACATGCATTGAAAAATTCATTGCTCCCGGTAATAACTTATATGGGACCGATGATAGCTTATACTTTGACGGGAAGTTTTGTTGTTGAAAAAGTTTTTAATATACCGGGGCTTGGAAGATACTTTATAAATTCCATATCCAACAGAGATTACCCGATTATTATGGGCATGACTATCTTTATAGCTGCACTGATAATTTTTATGAATTTAATAAGTGATATAATTTATAAGATTGTTGACCCGAGGATTAGATTGACTGATTAGGAGTGGATAGATAAGATGATATTTAAGAACGGTTTACTTAGTATGCAGGTGGATATATCAGCCGGAGATTTTGAGCCTGCCACTAAGCAGGAGATGGAAAACCTGGAGAAGATGCGGCAAAATGTGACCTATTGGCAGGATGCATGGAGGCGCTTAAAAGAAAACAAGATTGCAATGGGGGCTTTGATCGTAATAATATTGTTTATAATTTTTGCAGTAGTAGGACCATGGCTGGTTCCATACGGTTATGAACAACAAATTAGGGGAGATGAGAGCTTGTTTCCGTGTATGAAACATCCTTTCGGTACGGATAATCTGGGAAGGGATCTTCTTGTAAGGGTCATGATAGGCACAAGAATATCGATGGGAATAGGTGTAGGTGCATCTCTTATAGTTTTGATAATAGGTTCGATCTACGGGGCGGTTTCAGGACTTTTGGGCGGAAAATCCGATTCCGTTATGATGAGAATAGTGGAAATAATATATTCTCTACCCGATATATTGATAATAATTCTGCTTCAATTGATGCTGAAACCTATTTTGGAAGAAAAGTCGGCTTCGGGATCGGGAGGTGTATTGCAGGTGCTCGGACCCGGCATAATAGCCATATTTGTCGTATTCGGACTCCTATATTGGGTAGGTATGGCAAGAATTGTCAGAGCACAGGTTCTTTCGCTTAAGGAGATGGAATACATAAATGCCGCAAGAGCACTCGGAGCGAATAACAGGAGACTTATATTCAAGCATCTTTTGCCCAACAGTATGGGAACTATCATAGTAACGACTATGCTACAAATACCGGCGGCGATTTTTACAGAAGCTTTCTTGAGTTTCTTAGGACTTGGAGTAAGTGCGCCTTTGGCATCACTGGGTTCACTTTCGTCGCAGGCACTGAACGGGATATCCTCATATCCGTATATGCTGATATTCCCCGCACTTGCAATAAGTCTGATAATATTATCATTTAATCTGTTCGGAGACGGATTGAGGGATGCGCTTGATCCTAAGTTGAAGTAAGAAAGGAAGATTGAGATGGCAGAAGAAATTAAAAATCCTCTTTTGCAGGTAAAAGATCTGGAGGTTTCCTTTTTTACCAATGCGGGAGAGGTTAAGGCGGTCAGAAAAATATCATATGATTTAAAATTTGGAGAAGTAATAGGAATAGTAGGAGAATCAGGTTCCGGAAAATCGGTGTCTTCATATGCGCTTATGGGAATAATACCTGAACCGGGCAAAGTAATAGGTGGAGATATAATCTTTGACGGTGAGAAAATCCTTGAAAAAACTGAAGGAGATCTGCAAAAAATAAGAGGAAAAGATGTCGGGATGATATTCCAGGATCCTATGACATCATTGAATCCGGTTTTTACGGTAGGGCACCAGATAGAAGAATCTTTAAAGAGGCATACCGAACTTAATAAAACACAGAGAACAGAAAGAATAGTAGAACTTCTCAAGCTTGTAGGAATAAATCAACCTGAGAAAAGGGTGAAACAATATCCTCATGAACTTTCGGGAGGTATGAGACAGAGAATAATGATAGCAATGTCATTGGCATGCAATCCTAAATTGTTGATTGCAGATGAACCGACAACGGCACTTGATGTTACTATACAGGCACAAATAATCGAACTTTTAAAAGAACTTAAAGAAAAGATAAATATGTCTATAATATTTATAACCCATGACCTTGGAGTTGTAGCGGATATATGTGATAAGATTGCAGTAATGTATGCGGGTACCGTCGTTGAAAGAGGCAGTGTTGAAGAAATATTCTATAAGCCTCAACATCCTTATACAAAAGGGCTGCTTAAATCCATTCCGAGGGTCGACAGCGATGAACATGAGAGACTTATACCTATTGAAGGAAATCCTGTAGATTTGATATTTCCTCCGGCAGGCTGCGCATTTGCACCGAGGTGTGAAAGCTGCATGAAGATATGCCTTGAAAACGTACCGCCGGTATATATGGAAAACGAGGGACATGAGTCCGCCTGTTGGCTCCATGTTAAAGATTTGATGGAGAAAGAGAGGTCGGAACATGGAGAATAGAAAACTTATTGAAATAAAAAATCTTAAAAAATATTTTCCCATAAAGACGAGTGCTTTGCAAAAAAGTTATGTGCAGGCGGTCGACGATGTCAGTTTTTATATAAACAGAGGTGAAACATTGGGCTTGGTAGGAGAAAGCGGCTGTGGCAAAACCACATTGGGAAGAACCGTTTTGAGACTTCATGAACCGACGGAGGGAAGCATAATATATGACGGAAAAGATATAACAAATGTAAATATGACACCTTACAGGAAAAAGCTTCAGATAATATTTCAAGATCCGTATGCTTCATTGGATCCGAGAATGACAGTGGGAGATATTATAGGGGAGCCCCTTGATATACATAATATGTGTTCCGATAAGACCGAAAGGCAGGAGCGTATATATGAAATGCTTAAGACGGTAGGGCTGAATACTGAACATGCCAATAGATTTCCGCATGAGTTTTCCGGAGGTCAGAGACAAAGAGTCGGGATTGCCAGAGCTTTGGCTGTAGATCCGGAGTTTATTGTATGCGATGAGCCGATTTCCGCACTGGATGTATCGATACAGGCCCAAATTGTGAATATGCTTGAAGATTTACAGGAATCAAAAGGATTCACATACCTTTTTATTGCACACGATTTGTCGGTAGTAAAACATATAAGCGACAGGATAGGAGTAATGTATTTGGGACATATGGTCGAACTTACTACGAGCAGTGATTTATATAATAATCCGCTGCATCCTTATACACAGACACTTCTTTCAGCTATTCCGATAGCGGATCCTGTTGCGAGCAGGAATACGAAGAGAATAATATTGCAGGGAGATATACCGAGTCCGGTGAATCCTCCAAGCGGATGCACTTTTAGAACAAGATGCCCGTATGCAATGCCTGAATGTGCGGAGAGGGCACCCGAGTTCGTGGAAAAGGAACCGGGACATTTCGTAGCTTGCCACAATGTGTAGTTATTTGTTTTATCTTAAAAATAAATATTAAAAGGAAGAGAGGTATATTTATGAAAAAAGGATTTTTCAGCAAAACTCTTGTTGCGCTTTTAGTACTTTCTCTAGTAGCGGGCCTTGCATTGACAGGCTGCGGCGGAGATAAAGAAAAAGCTGATAAAGGCAAGGGCAATAAGGACTTTGAACTTAATGTAATAGTGGGTCCTGAACCTAAAACCATTGATCCTGCATTAAATACTACGGTTGATGGAGGAATTATGTTAAACCATTTATTTGAAGGTCTTATGACCTATGATGCAAAGGGCAAGATCGTAAACGGTGTTGCGGAAAAGGTTGATATAAGTGAAGATGAGCTCACTTATACATTCCACTTCAGGGACGGTTTAAAATGGTCCGACGGAAAACCTCTTACTGCGAAGGACTTTGTTTTTTCGTGGAAACGATTGTTAGATCCGAGAACTGCCGCAGATTACAGCTACATGCTTGAGGCGATAAAGGGTGCAAGTGAAGTTATGGAGGCAGATCCTAAAAATGCTTCGGCAATTGAAGCTGCGCTTAACAATCTTGCGATATCAGCACCTGACGATAAAACGTTTAAGGTTGAGCTGATCGCGAAAACTCCTTATTTCAAAGACATATGTGCATTTCCTGCAACTTTCCCTGTAAGAGAAGACATTGTTTCAGATAAAAACTGGACGCAGGATCCTAAGAAATATATAGGAAACGGACCTTACAAGATGACTGAATGGAAGCACCAGGCTGTTATCAAGACAGTTAAAAATAAAAACTACAGAGATCAGAAAGTTATAGGTCCGGCAAAGATAAACTTCAACTTGGTTGAGGATGCAAACGCAAATTTGGCGGCATTCAAGAATAATGAAGACTTGTTCGTGGATGATATTCCCAATCAGGAATTAAAATCTATGGAGGGTCAGGGACTTAAGATAGCACCGCAGCTCGGAACATATTTCTTATGTCTTAACCAGAACGATCCTCTTATGAAGAATAAGAAATTAAGAGAAGCTTTGTCTCTTGCTATAGATCGTAATTATATTGTAGAAAAAGTTTCTCTCGGTGGAGAAACCCCTGCCGACAACTTTGTACCTGTAGGTGTAAAGAGTGAGAAAGACGGAGTTGAATTTCATAAGAATGCTAAAGCTTGGTACAGCGTAAAGAAGAGCGATTATAAGAAGAACGTTAAAAAGGCTAAGAAACTTTTAGCAGAGGCAGGTTATCCTGACGGAAAAGGTCTTAAAACTTTAGAAATCTCTTTCAATACAAACGGTAATCATCAGCCTATAGCGGAAGCTGTACAGAACATGTGGAAGACGGAGCTCGGAGTAAATGCACAGCTCAGCGGTCAGGAATGGAATGTATTCATTCAGACAAGAAAAAATGCAGATTATCAGATCGCAAGACACGGATGGATTGCCGATTACAATGATCCTATTTCTTTCCTGGATATGTGGGTAACAGGTACAGGAAACAATGATGCCAAGTGGTCGAATGCCGAATATGACAAGTTGATCAAGAACGTTAAGGCTACCGGTGATCCTGAAAAGAGATTTGCGGATATGTATAAAGCACAGGAGATTTTGGGAGAAGACCTCCCTATAATACCTATTTATTTCTATTCTGATCCATATTTAATCAGTCCGGATTTAAAGGGTGTTGTTGTGACTCCTTTAGGATTTAAGATCTTTACATTTGCAAGTCTTGAGAAATAGGCATCAAGATGTATCAGTACAAAATAAGATAAAATGAATTATTAATCGGCGTATGAGTAGCCGCTATCAGAATAAAACGGCACTATGTCAAATGTTGGGGTAGTGCCGCAAATATGATAAAAATGTAGAATCACCGGAGTGAAATTCGGTGATTTTCGTTTATTATAGAGCCTTTTAGAATACATGCATTAGGTAGAATTAATAATACATTGCTGAACTAATGACTTTGGAGAAGTAAATATAAAATTCCATAAAAACTTGACACTGCCCCAGTTACATATAAAATTTGATAATTGTGTGTTAATATTATATGATAAGAAAAATAAGGTGGTCATTTTTGTTTAAGATATGAGGAGGGGATGGATATAAAAAATATAGACTTTGTATTATTTTGCATAGAAATTAAAGTGAAATAAGGAGTAAAAAATGAGCAATTTAATTAAAGGTGAATTGTTATGGAAGATGTAACCTACAAGGAATTTAAGAGCAAAATTAAAAATGGATCAATTTTATTAAGAAAAGAACAATTAATATATGTTGTTGGCGGAGCTTTAATTGTAGCTACGGTGTGGCTATGGTACTTTTATGCTATTATTAGCGATATTGAGAGGATTATCTCCAAGACTTATATGTTTGTTTTGGTTAGCATTTTACTTGTGGAATTTATCATAATGGGTTTTTGTGGGATTATATATAATAAGCGAAAGCAAGCAAGGACAAAAGAAGAAGAACTATTCTTTTCTAAATATTGGATTAAAAAACTTATAAGAGAATATATTATGTCCGTAATCCTTTTAATAGTTTTATCCGAAATATTTTTAAAACCAGTGCTTCCATAATAAATGTTGGGATAGTGCCGCAAATATGATAAAAATGTAGAATCACCGGAGTGAAATTCGGTGATTTTCATTTATTGTTAAAATACATTCACCATATTTAGTTTTTATAACAAAATTAGTGTTAACAGTTTTATGACATTTGGAGAAAGAATTATCTTAATTTAGGATAAGATTTTTTTGCAAGGAAATTTGACAAAATTTGGACGGCGGATTAAGGTAGCGGAAATCAACACCTTATGCTATACTTTTAGATATAGCAACAGGAAAATCTAAGAAATATGGAACAATATTTGTTGTGTGAGCATATTGACGACTTTGTGATTATGGGGAAACAGCATAATTATACGGGATTGAAATAGTTGGGAGAATTTATGAAATTAAAAAGGAAGAGGATTATTTTTTTATTTATATTATTACTGATAATTTTGTATCTTTTGATATATGTGCTCCCACGGATATTAGGAGCATTTGACAAAACAGTCATAGCGGAACATAAGCCTTTTCAGGTTAAAGATGAAGTGGAAATATTAATGGTGCGTGATGAAACTATATATTTGGCGAACAGAAGCGGGGTTCCCAATTATTATGTGGGAGAGGGAACCGTGGTAAGAAAAGGAACACAGATACTTACTATTACAGGTGGAAAAGGTGCTCCCGAAAAAGAAGAAATTGATAATTATAAAAATGAAGCAAAAGCATTTAAAGGTATGGCTGTGAAGCCCGATAATTATTTTACAAAAAGTGTCGGTGTCGTAAGCTACTTTATAGATAAAGACAGTAAAATTATCAATATTGAAGACATTTCGAGTTTAAGAGAAGATGATATGAGTTTATTTGCATATGAAGGTCAAAATGTTTGCAAAGCGCCCGATGTTCAAGCAGTAGAAAACGAACCGCTGTTTAAAGTAGTAGATCACAGTAAATGGTATATGGTTTTTTGGATAGACGAGGGAGATATAGGAAATTACAGAACGGGATACAGCGTAGATGTAAAATTGGCAGGAACGAAAGTGAAAGCTGTAATAGATAAAATCAGGGAAGAAGATGACAGGTGTAAAGTGATTTTGAAATGCAATGAAAGCTTTCCGGGATTTCTGTCATTGCGTAAAGCGGAAGCAACGGTTATAACAAAAGACTATCAGGGCCTTTCAGTTCCTAATGAAAGTATAGTTACAAAGGGCGGAAAACCGGGAGTTTATGTAAAGACGAAAACAGGAGAGTTTGTATTTAAAAGGATAATGATCATAACCACTAACGGTGAAGACACTTTGATAAAAGAAGGTGCATTTTTTACAAAGGGAAATGGTAAACGTGTGGAAACGGTAAATGTTTATGATGAAATTCTTAAAAATCCATAGGAGGAATGAGATGGGGATAAAAGAAAATTTGGATAAAATTATAGATATGAAAAACAGGGCTGCTTTAGATGCGGGAAGAGCTCCACAGGATATTTTGCTTTGTGCGGTTACTAAAACACGTTCGAGTGATGAAATAAATGAGGCAATAAGATGCGGTGTGACAGATATCGGTGAGAATAAAGTTCAGGAGATTGTAGATAAATATGATAAAATACTTCCGGTAAAATGGCATTTGATTGGACATTTACAAACTAATAAGGTAAAATATATTATCGATAAAATTGATATGATACATTCTTGTGATTCTTTCAGACTTGCAGAAGAAATAGATAAGAGATGTGCTAAAGCCGGAAGGAGCATGGATGTTCTGATTCAAGTGAACATTGCAGGTGAAGAGCAGAAATTCGGAGTTTCAAAGTTTGAGGCTGAAGATCTTATTCATAAAATACTTGATAATTGTCCGAACATTAGAATTAAGGGATTAATGTTTATTGCTCCTTTTGCAGAGGATCCGGAAAGTATTTCGAAATATTTTGCGGAAGTGAAAAAACTGTATGATGAACTTGGAAAAACGGAGCATATCAATTGTGATTTCAACTACCTTTCGATGGGGATGTCAGGAGATTTTCCTGTTGCGATAAGAGAAGGATCAAACCTTATAAGGGTAGGGACTGCAATTTTTGGAGAGAGAAATTATAATAATTTTTAGGATGTGGAGGATGTTATTATGGCAAACGGTGTATTCGGTAAGTTTAAGGAGCTTGTAGGTATTGATGAGGTGGATGACGATTTTGAGGAAATGGAACCCATCCAGGATAAACCTAAGAAGGCGGCGGATCGGAGAGCTGCCTATCAACAGCCGAGAATAGATTCTAAAGAAAGTAGGGTATTAGTTATGCAAAATCAGACAAATCCCGGACATATGAAATTGTTCGTGACCGAACCTAAATCATTTGATGATTGTCCTAAGATGGTTGACAACTTAAAAAGCAGAAAGCCTGTGATCATCAATCTTGAAAAGATCGAGTCGGATGTGGCAAGAAAAATATTTGATTTTTTGAGCGGAGCTACTTATGCACTTGACGGAAATGTTCAAAAAGTAGCAAATAATATTTTTATTTTTGCACCTAATAACGTTGATGTTCTTGCACAAGTGGATAATAAAGACGGTAATTCTGGAAATCCTTGGAGGTAGTAATGGGTTTATATTTACTGCTTAGGACGATAGGAACTGTTTTTTATCTAATGGAGCTTGTTATTTTGGCGGATTGTATTTTGAGTTGGCTCGTTATGGGAGGCAACAGTACGGTATATAAGATATATTCTATAATTGATAAGATAGCTTTCCCCATACTCGCACCGTGCAGAGCGTTATTGCAAAGATTAAATCTTAGAGGTCCTATAGATTTTTCACCTATTTTGGCACTTATTCTTTTGTCGGTAATAAGAAGGATAGTGATGAGATTTTTGGAATTGATTCTTATTGGAGGTATACTGTGATTTCTTCTGTAGATATTCAAAACAAAATGTTCTCAAGAAGTGTAAGGGGATATAAAGAAGATGAAGTTGATGATTTTTTGACTTTGCTCGCTGAGGACGTAGAAAAGATGAGAAATGAAAATTATCAGCTTAAAGAAACTGTAAAAAAACTCAGCAGTGAACTTGAAAAACATAAGAGTTCCGAAAGTGCCGTTTTAAATACGCTTGAAGCGGCAAAAGCTCTTATGGGAGATATATCAATAAGCGCTGAGAAAAGAGCTGATATACTTTTGAAAAATGCGGAGCTTGATGCGGAACTTATACAAAGAGAAGCAAAGGAAAACGCCGAACGTTTGAATGAAGAGTGTATGACACTTAAAAACAGAGTGAACATATTTGCGGAAAGATATAGAAATATGCTTTTGGCAGAGCTTGACAAATTTGAGAATCTTAAAACAGAAATGTTTGAAGACAGGATATTCAGTGAGATAGATGTTGAAAAACAAGATAGGAGTGCAACAGTTTATAAACCGGGGCGATCATCCGGCGATAATAAGCAGTCTTCCGATATGACGATAACCAATTTCAGACCGGAGGATTACAAATAATATGTTATTTATCATTGTTTTTTTTGCATTTTTGATTTTAGATCAGGTAAGCAAATTTTTGATCCGATCCAATATGATTCCGGGAGACAGCATTCCCGTCATTGACGGATTTTTTAACATAACATATATCAGAAATACAGGAGGTGCTTTCAGCTTGCTTTCAGGCAGGCTGTTTATATTAATTGCGATAACATTGGTGTTGATGGCAGTTATAGTTGTCGTAGCGATAAAATTTTCCGGAAAAATTTCATTTAAAAAGAAACTGGCATTTACACTCATATTGGCAGGAGGTTTAGGAAACCTTATAGACCGTATGATAATGGGATATGTGACGGATTTTATAGATATTTGGAAATGGCCTGTTTTCAATATTGCGGACATCGCAATAACATGCGGCTGTATGCTTATGATAATATTTGTGTTAAGAGAGGATGGCGGGGGATTTTCAGGTGAGAGACACAAGTTATAATATTATTGTTGATTCGGAACATGACGGGAGCAGGTTGGATGCTTTCTTGAGCGGATTTTTAGATGATATTTCCAGGTCATATATAGTGAAATTGATTCAGGACGGCAATCTTTACATAAACGGGAAAAGTTGTATTGTGAAAAAAACTAAAATAAGCGCCGGAGATGAAATTTTGCTTATGCTGCCTGAACCGAAACTGTTGGAAGTGAAAGCCGAAAATTTAAATCTTGACATAGTATATGAGGATGTACATCTTATGGTAGTCAATAAACCCAAAGGAATGGTTGTGCATCCTGCACCGGGAAATGAAAGCGGAACTCTTGTCAATGGTCTTATGTATATTTCCGACAGTCTGTCAAATATAAACGGAATTATAAGACCGGGAATCGTTCACAGAATAGATAAAAATACGAGCGGGCTGCTTGTGGTTGCGAAAGATGATGTTACACATAGAGAGCTTGCAAAGCAACTTTCGGAGCATAAAATGAAAAGAGAGTACCGGGCAGTCGTGAACGGCTCTTTGAAAAAATCGGAAGGAACTATTGATGAACCGATAGGACGGGATCCTAAAAACAGGATACGCATGGCAGTTACATATGAGAATTCAAAGTATGCCGTGACACATTACAAAGTTATCGAAATTATGGGTAATTATTCATATATAGAAGCTAAATTGGAAACCGGAAGAACACACCAAATAAGAGTTCATATGGCTTACATAAGGCATCCGTTACTTGGGGATGAGGTATATGGCAAGGGGAAAAATCCGTTTGGAATAACAGGACAGGTTTTACACGCAAAGACGTTGGGATTTGTCCATCCCGCGACAAAGAAATATATGGAGTTTGACAGCGAACTTCCGTGTGAATTTGAAAAAGTTTTGACCTGTGTAAGAAAAAAGCAGGGTTAACTGATTTATGTTAAATATATACTAAGAGAATCGTGTGACCAATTTATTTGTTGTTTTTAATTTATTATTTTTTGTAAGCAACCCTGCTGTAATAATTATACATTTAAGGAATATAATTGTCAATAATTTATTTTTTACTTATGATTTTGTTTTTTTAACTCTTTGGGTTTTATATAAAGAGTTTTGTTATTAGTGAATATAACCATGCCGGGTTTTGCTCTGGCAGGTTTTTTTACGTATTTGATCAGGGTGTAATCCACAGGAACGTTTTCAGAATCTTTGCCCTTGCTGTGCCATGCGGCCAAAGCGGCAGCTTCAAAAAGAGCGGTCTCACTCACATTATTCCCTTCAGGGAAAAGTACTACATGAGATCCGGGAATGTTTTTTGTATGAAACCATATATCTTTATTTTTAGCAATTTTAAAAGTCAGAAAATCGTTTTCGCTGTTATTGTGTCCCGCCATGACTTTGAATCCGTCAGACGTAACATAGGTATAAGGC
>CAJPNN010000007.1 GCA_905372035.1 Bacillota bacterium
CCTATGTATTTTTGATACTGATTATGATTATAGGAGGAATTTTATGGTAGAAATTAAAAATATATTTCTATCTTATGGAAAGAATAAAGAAGTGTTAAAAAATATTTCTTTAAATGTAAAAAAAGGCGAATGTATATTACTCACCGGGAAAAGTGGTAGTGGAAAATCTTCAATTATAAATTCTGTCAATGGATTAGCTGTAAGATATGATGGAGCTTCTATAGATGGAACCGTTAGGATAGATAATAAAGATATAAAAAACCTTAAACTCTATGAAATATCAATGCTTGTTTCAAGTGTTTTTCAAAATCCGAAGACTCATTTTTTTAATGTGAATACCACTCTTGAATTGCTCTTTTATTTGGAAAACATAGGGCTTTCAAAAGACGAAATGGATAAAAGATTAACTGAAATGTTGAATTTGTTTCCAATAGAGCATCTTTTAAATAGAGATATTTTCAAGCTGTCGGGAGGGGAAAAACAAATTTTATGTATTGCTGCCGGTTACATATCAGGGACGGAAATAATCGTTTTAGATGAACCTTCGTCAAATCTTGATCAAGAAAACATTAAGATTATAAAAGAAATGCTTGCACAACTTAAAGATAGAGGAAAAACTTTTATAATTTCAGAACATAGAATATTTTATCTTATTGATATCATAGATAGAATTTTTTTGATTAAAGACGGTGAAATACAAAGTGAATACACACAAACAGATTTTGTGAAATTATCCACTGAGAAACTTAATGAGTTAGGTCTAAGAGATAAGACTGAAACAAAACTTACAGTGCCTGAAATTCAAAATGATGGGAATTTAAAGGTGCAAAATATTGAATTTAAGTTTAACGGTGTAGATAACAAGTTGCTTTTACAAAACATCTCATTTGAAATGGGTAAAATATATGGTATAGTGGGAACGAACGGGCTCGGAAAATCTACATTGCTACGATGCCTTATAGGTTGCGAAAGAAAATCTAAGGATGAAATCTATTTAGACGGCAAAAGACTTTCGAAAAAAGACAGGATTAAAATATCATCACTTGTAATGCAAGATGTTAATCATCAACTTTTTACAGACTCTGTTATAAGTGAAGTAAGTCTCGGTATAAAAAATGTTGACATCAGTTATGTTGAAGATATTCTAAAAAAACTCGATTTGTATGAATTGAAAGATTGTCATCCGATGAGTTTGTCAGGTGGACAAAAACAAAGGGTAGCAATAGCATCTGTATTATGTAAAAATTCCAAACTTTTATTTTTTGATGAACCGACAAGCGGCATGGATTATTACAATATGATTAATATATCCCGCCTGATCAATGAATGTAAGAGCAACGAGAAAATAATATTTATTGTTTCACATGATCAAGAATTTTTGAATTCGATAGCTGATTATGCTATATATTTATAGATTTTTTAATCAAAATCCTCAGACATAAAGTAAGACTGTTGACTGAATAAAAAATATATGCTAATATACCAGTGGAATATACCACTGGTATATTGGCTTGGAGGAAAAATAATGGATATATCGGAAACACAAAAAAAAATATTGGAAGTAGGAAAACGTGAATTTTTAAAAAAAGGATTCAAAGATGCCTCTCTTAGAAGAATTGTGGCGGAAGCAGGTTTTACAAAAGGCGCTTTTTACGGATATTATCCGGATAAGGCGGCACTTTTTGAGGCACTTGTGTCAGAAGCTGCGGATGGTCTGGTTGAAAAATTTAAAAGTGCTCAGGACGCGCATTTTGATTTGATTCCCACAGGCAAAACAACTGAAAGCAGGAATTTATCAACAGAATATTTGCGATACTTTATAAACTATGTTTATGACAGTTTCGATGAGTTTAAATTAATCCTTTGCTGTTCAGAAGGTACGAAATATGCAAATTACATTCATGACCTGGTAGTTTTGGATGTTGAACGTACAGAGAAATACTATCGGATTTTGCGTGAAAAAGAAAAAATCATAGGAAATGTCAGTCATGAGCTTCATCATATGATTACCAGTGCATATTTTACGGCGGTTTTTGAGACTGTTGTACATGACATGACAAGAGAACAGGCTATGGGATATATAGAAGAACTTGCAGTTTTTTTTAATTCCGGTTGGGAAGGGCTTCTAAGGTTTGTATAAACTTTAGTCGTACTCACATTATATATACAGACTCTGAAAGCAGTATCATATGTCAGTTATATCTAATTATAATTTTAGAAGAGGGAAGATAATATGACAGATAGAAAAACAAATTCATTACAGACTGAAAATTTTATAACTATAGGAGTTTTTTCACTTATATATTTTGCGGTTGCATTTATAATCGGCGGGATTGCCCAGATGACACCGATCACATTTCCGTTTATGCCGATGATTGTAGCTATATTCACAGGTAGTGTTTTCATGTTATATGCTGCAAAAACTCCCAAAAAAGGAGCTGTTTTTATTCTGGGCATTTTAGCAGGATTACTTTTATTTATTACAGGCATGTTCTGGATGATGTCGGTATTTTTTATCGTGCTAGGATTTATTGCCGACCGGATTGCAGCTTCGGGGAATTTTAAATCTTTCAGAAAAAACCTGACAGCTTACTGCATTTTTGCACTTGCACCCATGGGAGCATATCTCCCCATGGCAATAATGCCTGCACAATTTGACGAGTTTATGCGCAAAAAAGGAAATGTTTCATCATTTTCCGATATCATTCACTCAATAGGAGCAAACTGGTGGGCGATTCCGGCGATGCTTTTAGGAACCCTTATTTGTGCAATTATAGGGGGAATGATAGGGAAAAAATTATTAAAAAAACACTTTGAGAAGGCGGGTATCGTTTAAATGTATTTAGATCCGAGGACAAAATTGCTGATTCTTGCAATTACCGGTGTATCTGTTTTTATGAATGAAAGTATTTTAATAGAGTGTCTGTTTGTATTGATTCCGTTTTTATTGCTTTTATATGCCAAGAAGATTCGCACCGCATTTAAAAGCGGTGTGCTGTTTATTATTTTGTTGGCAGTACAGATGTGGATAGTGCCGAGGATTCCGGTAGCAGCAGGCGGTATAGTTTATATGTTTGTTATATATATTCGTAAATTAATACCTTGCTTTATGCTTGGAGCATTTATGATTAAGACAACGAAGGTAAGCACTTTTTTAGCTGCAATCAGCCGCCTACATTTACCTAAAGGTTTTACGATTTCTCTTTCGATTACTTTAAGATATTTTCCCACGATGACTGAAGAATGGAAATTTATCAAGGATGCTATGTCACTACGAGGGATATCGGTATCTCTTTCCGGATTGATTTCGCATCCTGTGAAGATGATGGAATACGTTTATGTTCCGATGTTGGTGTCGGCATCAAAAATATCCGATGAGATAACACAAGCCGCCGTCACACGCGGCATTGATCATGTGCATAAACGAACCTGTCTTGAAACTGTTCGATTTTCTGCATGGGATATAATTTTAATGTTATTTTATTCGGGCATTGTTTTACTTGTCATCTTTAACCTTGCAAAAGGAGGCGTTTTTATTTGATTACCTTTGATGAAGTCTCATTTTCTTATAAGGGAACGGAAGAAAACGATTTGAATAATATATCTCTTCACATACCTAAGGGGCAGTGTGTTCTTTTATGCGGAGCGTCAGGCTGTGGCAAGACGACGCTTACACGGTTGATTAACGGACTTATTCCATACTTTTTTGAGGGAGAATTTGTCGGTAAAATGACAGTTAATGGGATTAATACGGCAGAGGTGAATATATCTCAACTGTCGGATATTGTCGGTACGGTTTTTCAAAATCCGAGGACACAGTTTTTTAATACCGATACTGACAGTGAGATTGTTTTCGGGTTGGAGAATTCGGGACTTCCGGCTACAGAGCTTAGAAATCGCCTTGAAGAAGTTTCTCAGGATTTACAGATACAAGGTCTGCGCAATCGCAGCATATTTGATCTTTCCGGAGGAGAAAAGCAAAAGATTGCATTTGCTTCAGTGTACGCATCCGATCCTGAAATTTTTGTGTTGGATGAACCTTCATCAAACCTGGATTATCGCTCTATCAAAGATTTGAATTCTCTTATAAAAAAAATAAAAATGCAGGGAAAAACGATCATAATTGCGGAGCATAGGATATGGTATTTGATGGATATAGCAGATCGAGTAATTTTTATGGAAAATGGGAAAATTACAAGTGACATGGATATTCAAGAGTTTAGAAATCTTCCCGAAAAGTCGGAGCAATTGACTGAATTGCGTTGTCGCAGTCTTTCAGAAATAAAAACTGATATTTCTTATACATATACCGCCAATCGTGTTTTGGAAATAAAGGGACTTACTGCAAAGATTGAAGAGAAAGTTATTTTAAATAATATTTCATTTAGAGCGAACGGTGGAGAAATTATTGCAGTCACAGGAGAAAATGGAGCAGGAAAGACAACACTGGCACGAGCTTTGTGCGGACTTGGAAGGGATGAGTCGGGAGTGGTATCTTTTGATAATAAACTTTTATCGAAAAAAATGCGCAGAGAAAAATCATATATGGTTATGCAGGACGTGGGACACCAGTTATTTACGGACAGCGTACATGCGGAGTGTCAGTTAGGTATAAAAAAAACAGAGGAAACATCTATGGAAGAAGTTTTAACCTTGCTGTCTCTTTCAGATATGAAGGATAGACATCCATTGTCTTTATCCGGAGGACAAAAGCAAAGGCTTGCCGTGGCAGTCAGTATGTTGTGTGGAAAAGAAATCCTTATCTTTGATGAGCCTACGAGCGGTCTTGATATTAAGAGTATGAAAAAAGTAGGGCGCCTGATTGAACGGCTTGCTGATGATAAAAAAATCATAATTGTTATAACTCACGATATCGAGTTTATAAAAATGATTTGTTCACGTATATTGATTTTATCCGATGGAAAAATTATTAAAGAAATTACGGGGAAAGAAAAAGCAGGATTAGAGAAGTACCTTTGTGGTATCAATCCTATAGAAAAAGACTTTAAATAACATTTCAAAATGCAGTTAGAAAAATGCTTCGGGTGTCGGTCAGTAGAATGAACGTGAATTATAGAAAGTTATCGGCAGCAAGCATGAAGGGGAAGATATTATGAAATATAAAAAGTTTTATCGTGAAAAATTGGATCCGAAGTTGTTAGAACGTATAGATGCGAAGCACAAAGAAAAGATGCAATTTTTTATCCGTAAAATTGAGCGGGGAACATGGACAAGAAAGCAGAAGAATCGCCAAAAGAGCAGTATTTTATCTAATATAGCTCTATATAAAATTTTTATAGATGAAGGTTTCTCAGATAAAGAATCATATGAACTGGTAAAAGAATATTCTTTTTATCGTGCTGAAAAGGCTCACGGGATTTTGGGAGCACTGTTTCGTATTCCCGGTTTTTTCAAGATATTTCGTTTTTTTATGAAAAAAGGGATGGCAGGCGAAGAAATTTGGAGAAGTAAAATATTAGCGGACGATTCTCAAGAATTTTCTATGGATGTTTTAAAATGCCTTTGGTTTGACACTTGTAGCTATTTCGGATGTCCGGAGCTTTGTGAAATATTCTGCTTATGCGATCACATTGTCTTTGGGAATATAGGGAAATTGGAGTTTAAAAGGAGTCAGACTTTAGGTATGGACGGAGAAAAATGCGATTTTTGTTTTCGGTCTAAAGTATAGTGGGAATTCGGAGAGATGTTATGAAAAAATTATGTGTTTTATTTTTATGTTTTATAATTATTTTCGCAGCATACAGCGATCCTTCTTTTGCTGAAGAAAGGTGCACAAATTATGATTCCGCAATTGATAGGGTTGCAGAAAAATACATAGGAAAAAGTGTGCCGGGAGCTTGTGTAGTCATATCCGAACACAATAAAATTGTTTGCGCAAAGACATATGGTTATGCCGATTTGGAAAAGAAAAAACGTATGGATTTAAAAAAAATGGTTTTTGAATGGGGCTCAATATCAAAAACTTTTATATGGGTCAGTGTAATGCAATTGGCTGAGCAGGGAAAACTTGATCTCAATGCAGATGTTCGAACATATTTGCCGAAAGGATTTCTAAAGAATTTAAATTACGATAAACCTGTAACAATGTTGCATCTCATGAATCATACTGCAGGATTTGAAGAGCAGTTAACGGATCTGCGTTATTTAAGCGGAAATAAAGAATATACATTAGCTGAAGTATTATCTTCACATCAACCTGAACAAGTATTTGCGCCGGGAAAAATCAGTGCATATTCTAATTGGAGCGCAGCGTTGGCGGCTTTTGTAGTGGAGAGAGTCAGCGGACAGGATTATAAAGAATATGTGAAGGAGCATATTCTGCGTCCGTTGAATATGAAGCATACTTCAATGGGTCCGTTTTGGAATGACATTCCGAACCTTGCAAAGGAAAAGTCAAAAGGATACTCATTTTCAGGAAATAAGTTTAAAAGGGAAGATGCCATGCATTTAAGGATGTATCCTGCAGGAGCTATGAACGGCTCAGTGAATGATTTGCTTCACTATGCACAAGAATTAGCAAAAGGTTATGAAAAAGGCAGCATACTGTTTCACGATTTACATACGAAAAAAGAAATGTTCACTGAAACATATCGTTCTTATGGGTCTGATGTCGGTTTATCCCATGGCTTCTGGCAATATATAGGAAATTCCGGAATCCTTGGTCATGAAGGTGGAACTTACGGGTTCAAAACGCAGGTTTGGATAGAACCTGAAAAAGAACGAGTGATTTTAATATTGACCAATGTTATGGAAACAGAGTTTTGTTCAGATATAATGAAGGCTGTTGCATATAAAACTCATAATAATAAAAGAAGTATAAAAAAGTCGCCGGTTATTGATGTTAAACTGTTAGAGGGTGATTATCTGCCTGCTCGATCTGCATGGAAGAATGTAGGGAAAATACAGGGTAGAAAGGAAATGATATCTGTCAGCGCAGAAAAAGACGGCAGACTTTGTCTTAATATGCCGTTTGGAAACAAAAAAATGTATTATAAGCATACGGGAGCAAATATTTTTGTTTTTGAGGGTGCGAGTCCCGAGGAAAAAGTTATAGCATTTGATGTGAAAAACGGCAAGGTGTCTTCTATGAGTTTCAGATTGGCGCATGATTATGTCCCTGCGAAAAAGACTCAGGGAAAAATTGGAAGCATAGCAGGTTTAATGACTTACATGTTGGGATTAATGCTGTTTTTGATATATCTGATAACGAAGATCTTTGTCACTTTACGAAGGAAAGAAAAATGGGAATGGAATCATTTCTTTGTTGCCGTTTCAGGGATCATACTTGGAATATCCGGTATTGCCGGAATGATACACTGGTTTTCGGTTTACAGTGTGGTAAGTTACGAACTGATTGCTATTGTTATAATAGGATGGATTTGTGCTTTAACAGGAATTGTATCCGGTATTTATGGGTGTGTAAAGAAGAAAAATTTAAAGAGCAGTCTTTTGTTACTTCTATTCATTGCTCAAATTTCAGCAGCGTATTATCTAGGATTTCTGACAATGATTTAATTTCGGTAAAAATGACAAATCATTGTTATTTTTTGCAAAATAAAAAAGGACTTTTGTTTTGCTCTGACATACTTCCATTATCACCGCTGTATTCTTATGTGATAATAACTGTTTATTTCTTCTCATTTCATTTCTCTAAACGTCTTATAATCCTTACTAATGCGTATGGCATAGCCTTAGTATTTTCTTGATAATACTCTTTTGAATACGAATATAATCACATATCAGGTCTTGTAAAAAATTAATATTTCCCCGGATATAGATATTATGGATTACTGAAAGTAAGTTTAAATTACAACAGATATAGTAATTTGTTTTTCAATTCGGATTGACAAATTTAGATAACAGAAGTATGATGACTTAAGTATTTTCGCTTAATAGAGAAGATTGATAAATGAAAAGCAGGATTTATTAAGTATGATAGAAATCATAAAGGATTCGATCCACGGATGTCGGGATATCATTAGTTAATATATATTAGGTTGGAGCTTTATATAGGTGGATAATTATGATAAGAAAATTATTAAAAACTGAATTTCATAAAATATATAAATTGATGGAAATCAGCTTTCCTAAAGATGAATATAGAAATTATGATAAACAGTTGTCGCTGATGGACAATCCGGCATATCGGATATATGTTATGCCGGACATGGAAACAGATGATATAAAGGCATTTATTGCAGTATGGGAATTTGAAACCATAGTTTATATAGAACATTTTGCAGTGAATCCCGATCATAGAAATAACGGGTTGGGTTCTAAAATCCTCTGTGAAATAATTAAAATTGTCAATAAAACTATATGTCTTGAAGTTGAACTCCCTGAAAATGAGTTGGCCGTTCGCAGGATCGGATTTTATGAGAGAAATGATTTTTGTCTTAATAATTATCCTTATATGCAGCCGGCGATTTCGGACGGAGGGAAACCTGTCCCTCTTATGATAATGACACACGGTAAACATGTTGATCATTACAATTTCCATAAAATAAAAACATTGCTGTATACCCATGTGTATAAGCAAGTTTAAATATGGTATAATGACCGCATACAACCTTTGACCATGCGGTCATTATACGGGATTATATGCCATGCGAGAAATTCGCCCAACTAATAAGAGAATGAGCGAATACGCATATGGCGGATTATACCATATCCGCTTTGCTTCTATGGTATAATAGCCGCATACAACCTTTAACCATGCGGTCATTATACGGGATTATATGCCATGCGAGAAATTCGCCCAGCTAATAAGAGAATGAGCGAATACGCATATGGCAGATTATACCATATCCGCTTTGCTTCTATGGTATAATAGCCGCAGACAACCTTTGACCATGCGGTCATTATACGGGATTTTATTGTTGTGCTAATGAAAATGAAGAGGTGCTGTTAAAAGGAAAATAATTATGGAATTAAACAAAGAAAATATGAAAAAAATAATTCTACTCATATCATTTACCATTTTGCTTTATATAGGGCTTTCGAATATAGATAGTGTGTTGGGTGTCGGAGGTAAGTTTATAGGTGTGATATGGCCGTTTATTATTGGCGGGATTATAGCATTTATAATAAATGTGCCGATGTCTTATTTTGAAAAGAAAATCTTTAAAGCTGAAAAAATATCTACAAAATCACGAACGGTGAGCATTTTGCTCACATTGTTTGTTATCGGTATTATTTCGGCACTGGTGCTTTTCCTGATAGTGCCGGAACTCATAACGACTTTTTCAAAACTTATAGACAGACTTCCTTCATTTTTCAAGAAATCTTTAGAATGGTTCACCCGAATTTCTAATGATTATCCATTTCTGAAAAACATTATAAACAAACTGGAAATTGATCTTGATTCAATAAATAAACAACTGTTTAAATTCATAAAAGAAAGTTCGGTAAGTATGATAAGTTCGGGATTTACAGTTGCACAATCCGTGGTTTCGGGAGTGATTAACAGCATTATTGCATTCATATTTGCGCTTTATATACTTTTTCAAAAAGAAACCTTATCAAGACAGGCAAAAATGATTTTAACGGTCGTATTCCCTAAAAGACACAGCGACAGAATCAACAGGATATGTACTTTGTCCAATAAAATTTTTAAAAGTTTTCTTTCGGGGCAATTTTTAGAAGCAATAATATTGGGATCAATATTTTTGGCAGTTCTGCTTATAGGCAGATTCCCATATGCGATGCTCATAAGTCTTGTAATATCTGTAACTGCATTGGTACCTATAGTCGGAACGTTTGTCGGATGCCTGACGGGAATATTTTTAATATTGACGGAAGATCCCCGAAAAGCACTTATATTTATTATCGTTTTCTTGGTGGTTCAACAAATAGAGGGGAATTTTATATACCCTAAAGTTGTGGGCGGATCCGTAGGATTGCCGTCGATATGGGTTTTGGTTGCAGTTATAATAGGGGGCTCTTTATTCGGTATAATGGGTATTGTTTTGTTTATACCTATTTTTTCCATACTTTATACATTGATTAGAGAGAGCGTGTATAATATAATCAATAGAGAAAATATCCCGAAAGAAAAGAGGGAAACAGATGCAGGAAAAAAATGATACGGGAAGTATACATATATCTGATGAAGTCATAGCCATATGTGCCGCAAACGGAGCGCTAAATACTGATGGAGTAGTGAGTCTTTGGGGCGGAATAACCGAAAATATTAAAGAAAACATATTGGGTAATTTGGGAAAACCGTCGAATTTTAAAGGGATAAGGCTTACCCAAGAAAATGAAGACATCTATATAAATTTATATATCATAGTTGAATATGGCTGTAAAATACCCGATGTCGCATGGGAAGTGCAGGAAAATGTGAAAAATGAAGTTGAATCAATGACGGAACTTACGGTTAAACAGGTTAACATAAATATACAGGGAGTACAGACTGTCGAGGAGGGGAAAGCCTAATGGCAAAGAGAAAAGATACAAGAAAAAATGCCATGGAACTCATGTTTCAGATGGAGATACAAAACGACTTCTCGGATGAAGCAATAGAAAAATTTCAGGAGCTTAATTCGCTGACAGTCAAGCAGAGAGACTATATGAGCCTTTTGTTCAGAAACATAGAAGAAAGGCTTGAAAAAGTAGACACCGTAATAGAAGAAAATGCAGAAAATTGGAGAATTCAAAGATTGGCAAAAGTGGATTTGAGCATATTGAGGATAGCATTGATAGAAATGTTTTATGTGGAAGAAGTTCCGATTGCGGTTGCAATAAACGAAGCGGTTTCCCTTGCTAAAATATACGGATCTGACAATTCCGCAAAATTTATAAATGGAATTTTGGGAACAGTTGCAAGAAAGATGCAGGGGAATAAAAATGCCACATAAATCAATAAGCGTAAGCCAACTTAATCATTATATCAAACGCATTATGGAAAATGATCCTATACTTGAAGATCTGTCGATCAAAGGAGAAATTTCAAATCTTAAATATCACAGTTCGGGACATGTATATTTCACATTGAAAGACAGTAAAAGTAAAATAAATTGTTTTTTGCCCTATGATAATATAAAAAATGTGAATACCGTATTAAATGACGGTATGGAGATAATTTGCACAGGTAAAATTTCCGTTGTTGAAAAAGGAGGATATTATTCCTTTTATGTAAAATATATTGACATAGAAGGGGAGGGACAACTCTCTGTCACGTTTGAAGCACTCAAACAGAAATTATCCGAGGAAGGATTGTTTGATAAAAATAGAAAAAAGAAACTTCCGGAATTTCCTGAAAAAATAGGAGTTATAACTGCGGGAGAAGGAGCAGCCGTAAAAGATATATTAAAAATACTGACAGAAAAAAACAGTTATGTTGACATTGTGGTTATACCGTGTCTTGTTCAAGGACCGCTCGCACCTAAAGATATATCCGATAAAATCAGACTTGCAAACAGTTTGCCGGATATAGATATTCTTATCGTAGGAAGAGGCGGAGGATCTTTGGAAGAATTGTGGGCTTTTAATGAGGAGATTGTTGCAAGAAGTGTATATGACTCAAAAATACCGGTAATTTCAGCCGTAGGACATGAAACGGATATTACCATAGCTGATTTTGTTGCCGATGTTAGAGCGGAAACTCCTACCGCAGCTGCAAATTTGGCAGTTCCGAGTACAGATGAACTTTTAGAGCAGATAAATTTTTTAAAAAATGACATGCTTTATAGCTTAGAAGCAAAAATCAAAATATATAGAGACAGGATTGATAACATTATGATGCTTATCGGAATGTATGCCGGAAATCATTTGAATAAACTCAAATGGAAACTTGAGAATTTGAAAAATACTGTAGAAACACTTAATCCCGGCAATATTTTAAAAAAAGGTTATTGTATAAGTGTTGATGTAGACGGGAAATGGATAAAATCTGTAGATGAAATAAATATAGGACAAAGTTTTAGTACGATATTTGCGGACGGAAGTATAAAAAATATCGTTAAAGAAAAGAGTACGGAGAGGCAACAACATGGATTTCAGGACGGAAATGCAAAAGCTTGAGAAAATTGTAAATGATATGAAAGATGAGAATATCGATATTAATGAAGCGTTAAAGCTTTACGATGATGGTATCAAATCTTATGAGTTTTGTAAAAAAGTATTGGAAGAAGCTGAACAGAAAATAGAAGTTTTGAATGAAAAGGGGGAAACGGAATGTCCGGACAAGAATACGACAGACTTAAAGCAATAATCGATGATAATCTTATGGATTTTTTGCCGTGCATAGATATAAAAAGTTCATTCTTGAGAGAAGCTATGGAATACAGTCTTACGGCGGGAGGAAAAAGGATAAGGCCGATTTTGCTTTTAATGGCATGTAAACTTGCCGGCGGCAATGAGATTGCAGCATTACCTTATGCGATAGCATGTGAATATGTCCATACTTATTCTTTAATACATGACGATTTGCCGTCGATGGATAATGACGATCTAAGGCGAGGAAAGCCTACAAATCATAAAATCTACGGCGAAGGTATGGCGATTTTGGCAGGTGACGGACTTTTGAATACAGCATTTGAAATGATGTATAAAGATATGATGCTTTATTTCGATAATGACAAGATGCTTAAACAAAGGATAAGAGCTGCTCATGCAATAGCAAAAGGCGCAGGTGTAAGAGGAATGATAGCCGGGCAGGTAGCGGATTTGGAAGGCGCCAATAAGCAGTGTGCTAAAGAGTATTTGGATTATATTCATCTAAATAAAACGGGAGCACTTATAACGGCTGCAATTATGGCGGGAGCATATCTGGGAGATGCTGATGACGATCTCATGTGTGATCTGGGTATTTATTCCGAGAATTTAGGGCTGGCATTTCAAATTCGTGATGACATATTGGACGTTGTGGGAACTGAAGAAACGATAGGAAAGAAGACCGGTGTGGATGAGAAATTGTGTAAGATCACTTACCCGGCAATTTACGGTATCGATGAATCTATAAAGATTTTTAACGACTATATAGATAAAGCGAGAGATATCATGGATAAGTATGATGAAAAGGCGAAAGGCCTTGTATATATTCTAAATCTTTTAAAAGAGAGAGTAGCATAGATAATGAACAAAAAATTATTGGAGTATAATTTTCCGGATGATTTAAAGCAGCTTGAAAACAAAGAGTTAGATTTACTTTCATATGAAATAAGAGATTTTCTTATAGAAAATTTATCTAAAACAGGAGGACATTTGGCATCCAACCTGGGCGTAGTAGAACTTACGATAGCGCTTCATAAGTGTTTTAACAGTCCGGAAGACAAGATAATATGGGACGTAGGGCATCAGTCCTATGTTCATAAGATATTGACAGGCAGGGCCAAGCTATTTGAAAACCTGCGTTCTATAGGAGGATTAAGCGGATTTCCCAAAAGGAGTGAAAGCATTCATGACACCTTTGATACAGGTCATAGCAGCAATTCGATTTCTGTAGGTTTGGGATATGCAAAAGCAAGAGATTTAAAAGGAAAAGATAATTATATAATATCGGTTATCGGTGACGGAGCATTGACAGGGGGCATGGCTTATGAAGCTATGAACAATGCTGAAAAGACCGGAAAATTTATTATTATCATCAACGACAATGAAATGTCTATAGAAAAAAATATAGGCGGAATTTCAAAACATTTAAGCAAACTTCGTACCTCTCAAGCGTATATAAATTTTAAGAAAAAATTAAAAAAGAAAGTAAAAGGCATACCGAAACTTGGAGAAGACATTTACAGCGGTATAGAGCATATAAGAGATTCAATTAAATATGCAATTATGCCGGGCGTTATGTTCGAACAGCTCGGTCTTAAATATTTCGGACCGGTTGACGGACATAATATAGATGATCTGATTGAAGCTATGGAGTTGGCGAAACTCATGGAACAGCCGGTTGTTATGCATGTAATAACAAAAAAAGGTAAAGGATACAAAAATGCGGAGCATAATCCTGAAAAATTTCATGGAGTCTCACCGTTTGACCCTATTACGGGGAATTCGCTTAAAGCGGGAGCAAATGTTACATATTCGCAAGTCTTCGGAAATAAACTGGTGCAACTTGCAGAAAAAGATAAAAGAATCGTGGCGGTAAGTGCGGCTATGGTCTCCGCAACAGGACTTGAAAAGTTTTCAAAGCGTTTTCCTGAAAGGATTTTTGATGTAGGAATTGCAGAAGAGCATGCAGTTACATTTGCGGCAGGAATGTCACTTGAAGGCTACAGACCGTTTGTTGCAATATATTCGACATTTTTACAAAGAGCATATGATCAAATACTTATAGATGTATGTATGCAAAATCTGCCTGTTACATTTGCAGTAGATAGAGCCGGAGTGGTGGGAAACGACGGGGAAACACACAACGGATTGTTTGATCTTTCATATTTTTCGCATATGCCGAACATGACTGTAATGGTTCCTAAAGACGGAAGGGAACTTGCAGAAATGATAGAATACAGTCTCAATATAAAAGGACCTTGTGCAATAAGGTATCCGAGAGGCACAGCGGTTAATTTGACGGAGTACAATTTGAACTACGTAATAGACGGATCTTGGGAAAAAATATATTCAGGTAAAGATGCAGCAATTATAGCATGTGGTAAAATGGTAGCGGCGGCAATGAGAGTTAAGGAGATTCTGGCACATAAGAATTATGATGTTGCTGTGATTAATGCCGGATTTGTTAAACCTGTCGACGGAGTTATGCTTGATGAGATAAAAAGTGTATGTGCAAATATAATTACGATTGAAGACAACGTGATTATCGGGGGACTCGGGAGCATGGTAAACAACTATTATTCATGCAGTGATGTAAATGTTTTGAATATAGGGTGGCCCGATAACTTTGTTGAACACGGTGATGTGGAAGATGTGTTTAAACATTTTGAACTTGACGATGAAAGTATCTGTAAAAAGGTGAGTGATTTTATTGAAAGAAAGACTTGATGTGTTGCTTGTGAAAAAAGGATTATTTGCCACAAGAGAAAAGGCGAAAGCTTCCATAATGGCGGGTCTTATTCTTGTAGAAGGGCAGATTGCCGATAAAGCGGGAACTCAAATCAAGGAAGATGCTACAATAACTATAAAAGAAAACCTTTGTCCGTATGTGAGCAGAGGGGGATTGAAACTTGAGAAAGCTATAGATCTTTTTAAAATAGATTTGAATGGTTACGTTTGCATGGATATCGGAGCATCTACCGGCGGATTTACGGATTGTATGCTAAAAAATGGAGCGATTGCTGTTTATGCGATCGATGTAGGATACGGTCAATTGGACTGGAAGCTGAGAAATGACTCCAGAGTCGTAAATTATGAAAAAACAAACATAAGATACTTCGATACTAAGCCTATTGAGAATAAAATTGACTTTATAAGCATAGATGTTTCTTTTATTTCGTTGAAACTGGTTTTTCCTGTTGTCAGCAAGGTGCTTAAAGAAAAAGGTTCGGTACTCTGCCTTGTAAAACCTCAGTTTGAGGCGGGAAGGGAACAGGTAGGGAAAAGAGGAATTATAAGGGACAGTAAAATACATGCAGAGGTGATAAAAAAAGTTATAGGTTACGCAAGAGAAAACTTGCTTGAATTTTCAGCATTGACATATTCCCCTATCAAAGGAGCTAAAGGTAATATAGAATTTCTTTTATATCTTAAAAATGATTCCGACAAGTCTGATTTCATGACAGATAAATTGATCAATGAATGCGTTGATATGGCGCATCGGAAATTAGCGGAGGTGGAGGAATGAAACTTACTCCAATGATGAGTCAGTATATGAAAATAAAGAAAGAGTATGAGGATTGTATACTCTTTTTCAGGTTGGGCGATTTTTATGAAATGTTTTTTGAAGATGCGAAAACTGCATCAAGAGAACTTGAAATTACATTGACAGGGAAAAACTGCGGACAGGAAGAGCGTGCTCCCATGTGCGGAGTCCCATATCATGCAGCAGAAGCGTATATAGAAAAGCTTATAGCAAAAGGGTATAAGGTTGCTATATGTGAACAGACGGAGGACCCCGAAACAGCCAAAGGAATAGTGGAAAGGGAAGTTATACAAGTTATAACGCCGGGGACTTTATTAAGTCGGAGGATGCTCAAAGAAAATGAAAATAACTATATAGCTTCGGTATATATGGATGAACGAGGTGCAGGAATAGTATATTCAGATGTTTCTACAGGCGAAATTGTGGGCGTGGATTTTCTTGAAGAGGATATAAATGAAAATGTGGTCAACTTGCTCACGAGTATTAAAGTAAGGGAGATAATAATAAATGAATCCGCGCTGATACAGGAAGAGCGGGGATATATTAAAAATTTTACGGGAGCATATGTTTCACCACTTGGGGACAGCTATTTTTCAAAAGAAAATTGTAATGAAATAATAAAAAAGCATTTTTCAACGGGAAGTCTTATGGGAATGGGAATAGCGGAAAGACCGTATATCACATCTGCACTTGGAGCTCTATTGGAATATTTATATGAGACTCAAAAAAACTCAATGTCACAACTCATAAATTTCAGTATATATGAACAAAGCAATCATATGAGTATAGATAAGGCGACGATAAGAAATATTGAGCTCCTGGAAACGCTATATGAAAATAAAGTGTCAGGATCTTTGCTCGGAGTTTTGGATAAGACCGGCACGGCGATGGGCTCAAGACTTATGAGAAATTGGATACGAAGTCCGCTGACCGATCTTGATATGATAAAAGCCAGACTGGATGCGGTAGAATACCTGTTCGATGATATAGTATTCAGAAATCACATTTCGGAAACACTTAAAAAAATCTATGACCTTGAACGTTTGGCTACAAGAATGGCTTGCGGAAATGCAAACGGAAGAGATATGATAGCACTTAAAAATTCTCTTTTCAATCTTCCTGAAATCAAAATAATACTTAAGGAAACGAACAATACTTTGCTGAACGAAATTTCGAATAATATAGATCCTCTTGAAGAAATTTATAAACTGATTGAAAACAGCATAGTTGACGATCCGCCTTTTACAATAAAAGAGGGAGGGTTGATAAAAGAGGGATATTCATCAAAGTTGGACGAAATGAAAAATTCGATAGCGGACGGACAGAATTGGATAGCTTCGCTTGAGTCTATAGAAAGAGAGAGGACAGGGATTAAAACGCTTAAAGTAGGTTTTAATAAAGTTTTCGGATATTATATAGAAGTAAGAAAATCAGGGAGTGACCTGATTCCCGATAATTACATAAGAAAACAGACCTTGGTCAACTGTGAGAGGTATATAACTCCCGAGTTGAAAGAAGTTGAAAGTAAGGTTCTTAATGCGGAAGCTAAGATCAACTCTTTAGAGCATGAACTTTTTAGTGAGATAAGGGAAAGAATCAAGAGTATAACCGATATTTTGCAAAAGACTGCTAAAAATGTTGCGGCACTCGATGTGCTTACATCGTATGCTCATGTGAGTCAAAAACTCGGATTTGTCAAACCTGATGTACATTCCGGTGAGATTATAGCCATAAAGAATGGAAGACATCCTGTTATTGAAAATATGGTTTCAGGAGGAACATTTGTTGCAAATGATACATACATTGATAATGAAGATGCAAGCATGCTTCTGATTACAGGTCCCAACATGGCGGGCAAATCCACATATATGCGTCAAACTGCACTGATTGTGCTTATGGCACATATGGGTTGTTTTGTGCCTTGCGATGAAGCCGAGATAGGTCTGGTTGACAGAATATATACAAGAATAGGAGCTTCGGACAACCTTTCCCAGGGGCAGAGTACTTTTTTTGTAGAGATGAGCGAACTTGCTTATATTCTTAATACATGTACGAGCAAAAGCCTTATAATACTTGATGAGATAGGGAGAGGAACCAGCACATATGATGGACTGTCAATTGCATGGGCATTGGTAGAACATTTGTGTAAAGACGAAAATAGAGCGAGGACTATGTTTGCCACGCATTATCATGAGCTGACGGTTCTTTCGGATACGCTGAAAGGCATCAAAAATTTAAACGTGGAAGTTAGACAGGATAACGGAAAAATCGTTTTTATGCATAAAATCGTTGAAGGTAGTGCGAGTCAAAGTTACGGTATTCATGTTGCGGATCTTGCAGGAGTTCCAAAGTCACTTTTGTTGAATGCACAAGATAAGCTCAAAATGTTGGAAGAAAGTGCGGGAGAAAGAGATATATCGAAAGTTGAAAAGTCGGATGATAGTTATGATAAACAAATCAGTTTTTTTGATATTGTACCAAACCCTGCAATTGAAATGATCAAAAATCTTAATCTTTTTGATATAACACCGTCAAAGGCTATTGAAATTTTAGAGGAGCTTAAAAAGATCGTATCATCTAAATGATCAAGGAGGTGCGAGAAGAATGGAAAATATTATTGAACTTTTACCTCCCAATGTAGCTAATAAGATAGCTGCAGGAGAGGTTGTGGACAGACCGGTTTCAGTGGTTAAAGAATTACTCGAAAATTCACTTGATGCGGATTCCGATTCGATAATAGTTGAAATTAAAAATGGAGGCAAGGCTTTAATAAGAGTTACGGACAACGGATCAGGTATAAGAAAAGAGTACATGAAAACAGCTTTTTTAAGACATGCAACCAGTAAGATAAAAGATATTCAGGATTTAGACAGCATCAGCACGCTCGGGTTTAGGGGAGAAGCTCTTGCAAGTATTGCAGCCGTTTCAAAGGTTGAACTTACAAGCAGAAGCAGATCGGAAGATGTCGGATTTACCGTTACATATCACGGTTCAAATCTTATAAATGAAGAGCCTTTCGGATGCCCTTACGGTACAACGGTTGTCGTAAAGGATCTCTTTTATAATACGCCTGCAAGACTTAAATTTTTAAAACGGGACAATACGGAAAGTGCGCTTGTAACAGATTTGGTGAGTAAGATATCCATAGCGTACCCTAATGTAAAGATCCGCCTTATAAATAATGGTAAGATATTGTTTTCAACAACGGGAAGAGGAGATATCTTCAATAATATATTGAGCGTTTTCGATCCTGATTCAGGAAAAAATCTTATAAAGTTTTATAATGAAAGTGAAGGTATAAAACTGACAGGTTTTGTGTCTCCGCCCGATGAGAACAGAAAAAACAGGAAAGGGCAGATATTTTTTGTAAACGGTAGAGTAATATCGAGCAAACTTTTAGAGGAAGCGCTTGAAAAAGCTTATGAAGAGAAAATGTTTGAAGGCAGATATCCCGTAGCGTATCTTTTTCTTGAAATGGATCCTGAGACTCTTGATGTCAATATACATCCGAATAAAAAAGAAGTGCGTTTCGGAAAGCCTGATAAGTTGAAAGAATTAGTTACCGACTCGGTTTTATCAGCCATAAATAATGTCAATGCAATACCGGAAATGCTTGTATCTCAAAAAAATACTACGGTTTATAATTATAATGAGAACGATATTCAACAAACGAATAAAATATCGGGAATCGAATCATATAATGCGGATTTTCGCGTAAATGAAAATTTAAAAGACGATAAGTTCGTATTTGGGGATAAAAATGATGCGAAAAATTTTGGACTGCAAGCAGAGCTTGATATAAATAAAATTTTGAGTGAAAAGCGATTTCAAGAGGATAAACTTGAACAGGCACAGCTTAATTATGATGGAGAAAAAAAAGATCTGGAACGTAAAACTTTTAAAATATCAGAGCTTAGGGTTGTCGGTACTGTATTCAATACATATATAGTGTGCCAAGATGCCGTGAATATGTATGTGATAGATCAACATGCGGCACATGAAAGAGTGTTTTATGAAAAATTTATGGAAGTGTATAACAATGAAGAGCGTGAGGTGCAGACATTACTTCATCCGTTTGTAGTCAATGTCAGCTTTGCGTCAAAGATCAAGCAGGAAGAATGGTTTGAAACAATTTCAAACTGCGGATTCATCATGGAAGATTTCGGTGACAGAGCTTTCATAGTGAAAGGAATACCTCTATTTATGGAATATGGCGAAGGGAAAAGATTTCTTGAAGATATTTTGCAATCAATAGATGAGGGAATAGATATAAAAAACAGTTCGAAAATAGATAAACTCATAATGCGATCGTGCAAGAGTGCCGTAAAGGCGCATGATGTTTTAAGCGATATTGAGATAAGGAAGCTTCTTGAAGATCTGGATGCCTGTGAAAAGCCGTATTCATGTCCTCATGGAAGACCCACATTTATCAAGTTTGCAGAACATGATCTTGAGAAGATGTTCAAGAGAATAGTTTGATAATCAATATATACACGGAAGGCAGTTTTATCATTAAATATGTGTGTGATCTTAAAAAGATGAGTTTTGTAACATGGTTTTATAATATAATATTAAAAAGCAATTCGATCGTGAAAGGAATATATGGATAAAATCATTGTAGTGGCAGGTCCTACATGTGTAGGCAAAACTGAATATGCAGTTAAGTTGGCGCAGATTTTAAACGGTGAAATCGTTTCCTGCGACTCCATGCAGATTTATAAGTATATGGATATAGGCAGTGCAAAACCGTCAAAGGAAGAGCTTAAATCGGCAAAACATCATCTTGTGGATTTCGTAGATCCTGCAGAGAAATTTTCGGTTGCCGAATATCAAAAAGTTGCAAGAAAAGCGATTAAAGAAATTATAAATAACGGAAAGATCCCCATAGTGTCGGGCGGAACAGGCCTATATTTGAACAGCCTGCTTTACGATATGGATTTTTCAGGTGCAGATTCGGATATGGAATACAGAGAAGAGCTTGAAGAGACTGCAAAGATAAAAGGGAGCGAATATCTGCATGATATGTTGAAAAAACTTTCTTCCGACAAAGCTCGGGAAATACATCCCAACAATTTAAAAAAAATAATCCGTGCATTGGAAATAATAAAAATCACAGGAGAAGAAGGACGACCGTTTTCTCAAATTAAAGAACAAAACAGTGATTTTGAGGCTATAATTATATGCCTTAATAGGGAAAGAGAAGATTTGTATGAGAGAATAAATAAAAGAGTGGATATTTTAATTAAAAAAGGACTTATAGAAGAGGTATCTAAACTTAAAGATATGGGACTTTCTTATGATGATATTTCTATGAAAGGTATAGGATATAAAGAGATAATAGCTTATTTAAACAACGAATACGATTTAAGAACTGCGGTGGAATCCGTAAAAAAAAATACAAGACGCTATGCCAAAAGACAAATCACTTGGTTTAAGAGGTATAAAAATGCGAGGTGGTTTGATATAAGCGGACTTAAAAGCGATGAAATTATAAGAGATATTTTATCTTATTTGAAGGAGACGGGCATTTATGTCGGATAGAGAAAAAAGAGAAATAAGAATACATAATAAAAGCGATAAACCGGATAATATAGTTATGAAAGAGCATAAGATAACTCAAGATTGTGATAACATTCAAAAGTTATTACCTAAATTTTTAAACGGATATTTTATGTATTTGAAGTCAAATGTGCTCCCTATGACGAGGCGGGCTTATTTGCAGGATTTAAATTTTTTTTGTAATTATCTTATAAAAGAAACGGATCTTACGGAAGCTGAAATTCCCGGAGAGATAAAGTCTGCCGATTTCGAAAAAATAAGGGCAGTTGATATAAATATTTATATTGATTATCTGAGGTGTTATAATATTGAAAAAGACGGTACAAATATAATATATGAAAATGATAAAAAATCGCTGTCAAGAAAGAAATCATCGCTTTCGGTTCTATTTAAATTCTTGCATAGAGACGGACTTATAAAAGATAATATAACGGACGGATTTGATCCCATAAAGCTTCCCAAACCGAGTGACAGGGAGATAAAAGCCTTACAGGACGATGAAGTTATGAAAATGCTCGATGCGGTTACTAACGGAACGGATCTTACGGATAAAGAATATGAATATTGGAAAAAAACAAAGTTCAGGGACAAAGCTATACTTATGTTATTTTTAACTTACGGGTTGAGAATTTCGGAGCTGGCGCAACTTAACGTCTCCTCTTTTCACTTTCAAAGAGGAGAATTTAAGATTTACAGAAAGCGCGGTAAGGAATCGGTTATGCCGCTGAATAATTCCGTTCTTTCCGCACTTGATGATTATATTTCTATGGAAAGGGAAAATTATTTAAAACTTCCGGAAGAAGATGATGCTCTTTTTTTATCTATGCAAGGCAAGAGGATAACGGAAAGGCAGATAAGAGAGCTTGTTAAAAAATACACGTCGATAGGAATGCAAACTTCCAGGAAAACAGGATACAGTCCTCACAAACTTAGAGCTACTGCGGCTACATCGCTGATAGGAAGAGGAAATTCGATATATGATGTACAGGCGCTTATGGATCATGATAATGTCACAACTACACAGCTTTATGCTGCACACAAAATGAATGTAAAACGTGATCTTGTGAAAAATTTTGAGTGGGATGAAAAATATGAATTTGCAGATAAAAATAGGAAAGAAAAATAACTTATAAGCGGAAATATGTACATGCGGATAAATATGTGAAAGAAAAACGGATATTAAAAAGAATATTAAAAGGAAAAATAGATATAATGAAGAATACGGACAGGTTGCTTATAGAAAAATTGGGAATTCAAAAAGTTGTTTTGGACCTGATTTCGGAAAGTGAAAAAAAAGTTTCGATATATTTTGAGGAGCTTGAGGATATAAAGGAGTATAACCAGTATAAAGTACTTTCGGCACTTCAAAAGTGTAGAGTGCAGGATTCGCATTTCGCATGGAATACAGGGTACGGATATAACGATGCGGGAAGGGATACAGTCGAAAATGTTTATTCTGAAATATTCGGAACGGAAGCCTCACTTGTCAGGCCTATCATAGTAAACGGGACACATGCACTTACATTGACGCTTGCGGGAATAATGCGTCCTGATGAAAAACTTATATATTGTACAGGAAAGCCTTATGATTCATTAGAAGAAGTTATAGGTATAAGAGGAGAGGGAAAAGGATCACTTAAAGAATTCGGGGTATTATATGACCAGGTGGAACTTACCGATCAGGGGAAAATAGATTTTGATGAACTGAAGAAAAGGATCACACCCGACACGAAGATGGTGTGTGCACAGCGGGCAACGGGATATGCATGGAGAAGATCCATAACAATGGAAGAAATAAAAGAATGGGTAAGTTTCATAAAAAGAATCAATCCGGAGATTATATGCATGGTGGACAACTGCTATGGCGAATTCCTTGATATATCGGAGCCTACAGATGTGGGAGCGGATGTTATGGCAGGCTCCCTTATAAAAAATCCGGGTGGAGGAATAGCTTTGACGGGAGGATATATAACGGGGCGGAAAGATCTGATAGAGCTTATTTCATACAGGATGACATCTCCCGGGATAGGGGGAGAGTGCGGTCTTATGTTCGGACAGACGAGGTCTATATTACAAGGACTTTTTCTGGCGCCGGGGATAGTGAACGGAGCATTAAAAGGAGCAATTTTATGCAGTCAGGTGTTTTCCGATTTAGGTTTTGAGGTGTGCCCTGATCCGGGAGAGGCAAGAAGTGATATAATACAGGCGATAAAACTTAAAAGTGCCGATGCACTGATAGCATTTTGTCAAGGGATTCAAAAAGCGGCTCCTGTAGATTCTTTTGTAACTCCGCTTCCATGGGAAATGCCCGGGTACAGTGATGATGTAATAATGGCGGCAGGAGCGTTTGTACAGGGATCATCGATAGAACTTTCAGCCGACGGGCCTTTGAGAGAGCCGTATAACGTATATTTTCAGGGAGGACTCAGCTATGAATATTCCAAGATCGGTGTGATAAGGGCATTGCAGGCATTATATGAAAAGCAAATCGTAAAATTCTGATCATCAATCTGATTTTGGCGAGTTTTCACTGTAAATACAGTTGAGAGGTTTGTTTAATTTATCGCTCTGATACCCGCTCGTTAATGTACGTTTCAGTGCTGAAATTGTCAGGCGGTCTATCCGTCAGATTTAATAATTTTTAAAATTTAGAGATTTAAGGGTTTTAAAATGGATAGAAGAAAGATTAAATTAATAATTTCTATTTTGAAGCTGGCGATATTATTGCTTGTTATAGTTGGAATACCCGTTTATATATTTACGCAATACCCTGATCTGCTTTCCAAGCTTAAAGATGTGGAAGCAGTCGATGCATACTTGGAGAGATATAAAGCAAAAAGCATATTGGTATATCTGGGGCTTCAGACTTTGCAGGTTTTAGTGTCGGTGATACCCGGACAAATTTTGCAGCTCGCAGGAGGGTATGTATTCAACTTCGGAGCAGGACTGTTGTTTTCGTTTATCGGACTTTCATTAGGAACGATTTTGACATTTTTCTTTGCCAGAGCGCTTGGAAAGGATGCGATGCACGTACTCATGAGCGAAGACAGACTCAATTATTTTGTGGAAAAATTGAACAGCAAACGAGCATATAATATAATTTTCGTTATATTTCTGATACCGGGGATACCTAAGGATTTGTGTTGCTATGCAGCAGGAATATCAGAGGTAAAGCTTAAGCCTTTTCTCATAATTTCGATAGTGGGAAGAACTCCGGGCATAATAGGGAGTATTGCTATAGGCGACTGTCTTTACTCGGGATCGTATGCAGGTGTTATAGCTCTCGGGATTCTCGGCATTATTTTATTTATACTCGGAATAAAATATAGAGAAAAACTCATCAAAAAAACGGATGAGATATATAACAAATGGATGAGCAAATAAGTTTGGAAATTTTGTTTTATTTATGAGAATTTCCGAACTTATCTTTATTTATCTTTTGTTGCAAAGATATCTTCGTTCGGATATATTGAGATTGTCTTTTCTTCAAAATCAGCTTTTTCAAGGTATATAAGAGGCACGTAATCGATTACTTTTTTCTTTTCGCCGGTTTTGGAAGCTATTACAACACCGGTTCCTACAACTTCAATTTCAAACTCTTCAAGTATGTCACGTATACCTTTTATACTTCCGCCGGCTTTCATGAAATCATCTATTACCAAGGCTTTTGTACCGGATACGACTGCACGTTTTGAAAGAGACATTTTCTGTACGTGCTGATTGGTTCCGGAAATATAGTTTATACTTAGAGTCGAACCCTCGGAAATCTTGCTTTCACGCCTTATAACAACGAGTGGAAGATTCAAAAGCTTTGCAGTCAGAAGAGCAACAGGTATTCCCTTAGTTTCCAATGTTACAATAAAATCTGCACCCTTTTTGAAAAATAAAGATGCAAAAATTTTTGCGGCGGATTCCATAACTTTCGGATTGAACATGATATCCGATGTATATATGAAGCCGTTACCCAATATTCGTGAAGTTTCGCAGAGCTGTTTGCAGATTTTTTCTATAGATTCTATAGCGGCTTCTTTTTCTATTAAAGGTATATATTTTATACCGCCGCCTGCACCGTAAGACGTTTCTATAAATCCCCATTCATGTTCTGAAAATATGTCGGATATAATTTGTAAATCTTCGCTTATACTGGATTTTGCACATGAAAAAAGCTCGGAGAAATAGTTGAGAGAATATGTTTTATTGGGATTTTCAGATAATATCTTTGTTATTGCAATTACTCTGTGCGTTCTTTTCATATTTAAACGATTCCTTTAAATTCACGAACTATATTCTAATTAAATAATATAATATTCGTTTTTCTGTTTATTGTCAATCAAACGATTCAATTTTTGCGGTAAATATGCTATAATTATATGCGATGTCTTCTTGCATAAGGCATTTATTTTAAAAATATAAGCGGAGGGCGAGATGCTTGACTTATCAAAGTATAAAAAAATTCATTGTATAGGTATCGGAGGAATAGGGCTTAGTGCCATAGCGGAAGTACTTTTGTTCGGGGGACATGCAGTTTCGGGTTCGGATATGAAAGAGAACGATATAGTTCTCAAACTTCGTGAAAGCGGTATATGCGTGAATATCGGACAGAGTGAGGAAAATGTAAAAGATATCGACCTTATAGTATATTCATCGGCGGTTTCGGAAGACAATGTGGAAATCAAAGCGGCAAAGGAAAGAGGAATCCCGTGTTGCAGCAGGGCGGAAGTGCTTGGGGCGATCATGAGGGATTATAAAAACAGTATAGCCGTATCGGGAACTCACGGTAAAACCACCACGACATCTATGGTATCGCTGATCCTGCAAAACGCATTAAAAGATCCTACCATTTTAGTAGGAGGAAATTTGGGAGAGATCAACGGCAATGTAAGAGTTGGAAAAAGTGAGTATATAGTTACGGAAGCGTGCGAATATCGTGACAGTTTTTTAGAGTTGAATCCATACATAGAAATTATATTGAACATAGACTCGGATCACTTGGATTATTTTAAGGATATAGATCATATAGCCAAGTCATTTGCAAAATTTGCAGGATGTGTACCGTCGGACGGAACGGTTATTGCATTTGATGCTAACCCTTTTGTAAAGAGTATAATAGACGATTTGGAATGCGATGTTATAACTTTCGGATTTAATGAACATTGCGACTACTATGCTTCGGAAATCAGTTTTAACGCCAGGGGATGTCCTAAATTTAAAGTTAATTATAGGGGTGAGGAGCTTTTTGAGATGCATATGTCTATTCCGGGAGAGCATAATATTGCGAATGCTTTGGCGGCTATAGCATGCACGAGAAAACTCGGTATAGAAACGGAATATATTATAGAAACATTGTCGGCATATAAAGGAACTCAGCGAAGATTCGACATCATAGGTGTTACAGGTACAGGGGTAACACTCGTGGATGATTATGCTCATCATCCTACGGAAATCAAAGCTACGCTCAAAGCGGCACGAAATGTTGAACACAAGAAACTATGGTGCTTGTTTCAGCCACATACATACACGAGAACACTTGCACTTTTCGATTCGTTTGCAGAATCGTTCAGGCATGCGGATAAAATAGTTATAGCAGAGATATACGCGGCCAGGGAAAAAAATACTTATAATATAAGTTCTAAAAAGCTTGTGGAAGAGATAAAAAAACAATGTCCCGACAAGGAAGTGTACTTCTTTGAGGATTTCGAAGGTATAGCCGGGTTTGTGCTGAACAATGCGGATAGAGGCGATTTGGTAATAACTATGGGAGCGGGAGATATATACAAGGTTGCCGAGATGATTCTCGAAAAAGACGGGGAGATGCAAAGATGAGCAGTGAAAGATACGAACAGTATTGTCTTGAAATCGCAAGACGTAAAGAAATTAATTTAAAACATCTTGAAGCGGGAGTGGATTTTATAGATATTGACAGAAGCTATATAGATGAAGATGTGATAATAGGAAAAGGGACTGTAGTGTATCCTGGTGTGATTCTTGAGGGGTGCACTTCAATAGGGGAGAAATGCATAATAGGTCCGGAAACCAGAATAAAAGATTCCGAAATAGGAAACAGGGTAAAGGTTGATAATTCCGTTATTGTTGAGAGCAGTGTCGGAGATGAAACGGTAATAGGTCCGTTTGCATATTTAAGACCGGGAAGTACGGTCGGTAAAAATGTCAAAATAGGCGATTTTGTCGAAATTAAAAATTCTAAAATAGGAGACGGAACAAAAGCAGCTCACCTCACTTATATAGGTGATGCAGATTTGGGAGAAGATATAAATCTGGGATGCGGCGTCGTATTCGTAAATTATGACGGCAGTAAAAAATATAGATCTACAGTGGAGGATTCAGCATTTATAGGCTGCAATGTGAATATAGTTTCTCCTGTAAAAATAGAAGAGGGAGCATATATAGCGGCAGGGACTACAGTTACGAAAACGGTTCCTAAGGGAGCACTGTGTGTAGGAAGAGCAAAAGAGATAAATTTGCCTGACTGGGCGGAACGAAAAGGAAAGTTTAAAAAAGAAAGGTAAGGTATGATGATGAAAAACGGCGGATATGCAGATTTCAAAATTTTTACGGGAAACTCAAATTTTGAGCTGGCGGAACAGATAGCTGAAATAATGGGGAAGCAGCTCGGAAAATCTACCGTAAGTAAATTCAGTGACGGTGAAGTTTCCGTGAGTCTGTGGGAAACAGTCAGGGGAATTGACGTATACATAGTACAGTCCACATGCAAGCCTGTAAATGACAGTCTTATGGAACTTTTGATAATGATAGATGCGATGAAGCGTGCCTCGGCAGGACGAATAAATGCAGTGATACCTTACTATGGATATGCAAGGCAGGATAGAAAAGCTAAAGCTAGAGATCCTATTACTGCGAAACTCGTGGCAAACCTTTTGGTGAGTGCCGGTGCGGACAGGATATTGACTATGGATCTGCATGCTTCACAGATACAGGGATATTTTGATATTCCCGTAGACCACCTGCTCGGAATTCCAATTCTCGTAAATTATTTTAAAGAAAAACGCCTAAGCGACCTTGTAATAGTATCACCGGATCACGGCAGCGTTACAAGGGCAAGGAATATGGCTCATCCGCTGGATGCTCCCATCGCAATAGTCGATAAAAGAAGACCTAAGGCCAACGTATCGGAAGTAATGAACATTATAGGAGATATTGAGGGGAAGAACTGCATACTTGTCGACGATATGATAGATACGGCAGGGACGATAACAAATGCTGCAAATGCGCTTAAAGAGCTCGGGGCAAAAGATGTTTATGCCTGTGCTACACATCCTATTCTATCAGGTCCTGCAATAGAAAGAATAACAAATTCGGAAATAAAAGAATTGGTGCTCTTGAATACCGCACCTATTCCCGAGGAAAAACAGATAGAAAAGATTAAAGTGCTTTCGGTCGCACCTCTATTTGCAGAAGCAATGACAAGAGTATTCAACAATGATTCGATAAGCAGATTGTTTGATTAAAGGAAAATATATCAATGTATGTGATAGCAGGCTTGGGCAATCCGGGCAAACAATATGAAAATACGAAGCACAACATAGGGTTTACGGCAATAGACTATTTAGCCGACAAGCACGGAATAGATATTAATAAAATAAAATTTAAAGGTCTTTACGGAGAAGGAAAGATAGCAGGAGAAAAAGTTATATTGCTTAAGCCGCAGACATATATGAATTTGAGTGGTGAAAGTATCAGAGAAATTATGAACTTTTACAAATTACCGCCGGAAAACCTGTTCGTGATTTATGATGACGTCGATCTTGAAATGGGAAAGATAAGGATTCGGAAAAAAGGTAGTGCGGGGAGTCATAATGGTATGAAATCCATTATATATCAGTTGGCAAATCACGATTTTCCAAGATTCAGAGTAGGAATCGACAGTGAACGGAAAGGAGACTTGGCAAGATACGTTCTCGGCGGATTTTCAAAGGATAACGTCGAGCTTATAGAAAAGGCGATAGTTAACGTAGCGGAAGCTATAGAATATGCACTTAAATTCGATATAGACTCAGCTATGAATATATACAATAAAAATAGTAAAAAAGAGAAAAAAATTGATGAATAAACATGCAAGTTTTAATAAAATAGGCAGCCTCGCAGGGAATCCTGCGGGGATTGTTGCAATATCCGGAATAAGCGGTGTTGAAATTGCTCCTGTTATAGGTGCCGGGATAGATAAGGGCATAAAACAGGGGCTTGTTATTGTACCTGAAAAAAAACCTATGAAAGATATGTCTGCAGCAATCGCTTATTTTACAGAGCTGCCGGTAAGTATATGGCCGGATAAGGATGAGTTTATCTTTTTCGATACAAAAGATTCTGCCGATTCGGAAACAAAGATGAAAATAATAAAATCCTTGGTTAAGGGAGAGGATTTGATAGTGTTGGCTACGGGAGCATCTCTTATGACGTCACTTCCAAGTATGAAAGACATAGAGGAAAATAAAATTCACATGCGTCTTGGAGAGGAACATGATTTGAAGCTTATTATAAAAAAGTTGATATCTTCAGGTTATGAAAGATCAGATGTGTGTGAGGCGTCGGGACAATTTTGCCTTAGAGGCGGAATCCTTGACGTATACCCGGTAGGAGAAGATTTTCCCGTGAGAATGGAATTTTTCGATACGGAAATAGATTCAATCAGAAAATATGATATGGAAACGCAAAGGTCCGTTACTGTAATTGAAGAAGTGGAAATATATCCGAGATTGATTTATGATACATATAAATCCGAATTTGAAGACCGCGGTAATATAGGTTGTATGAACGGGAAAGCTTTGCTATTTGACTATTTCAAAGAAGAAGCGATTTTTTATTTCGATGATCCCGATAGAGTTTTTAAAAACTGTATAAATACTGAAGAAGAAAGAAATGCTCAGATAAAAGAGTGGGGAACGGAAGGAATTTCGGCAAATAGAAATTTTGAGCATCTTGCATCATATAAAGATTTTTTAAAGATAAAGGAGCATAAGAAAATATGGCTTTTTGAGCCATTTCCTAAGGCTATAAAGCAATTTGACAGACAGGATGCATTATTTCAGATAAGAGCGAAGACTATATGGGACTATGCAAATAACACCGAACTTCTGATACAGGACATCAAGGACTTTTTGAAAAATGAGTATGAGATAAATTTTGTCTGTAATGATAAGTCCGGACTTGAAAGTGTAAAAAAATTTTTGATTCAAAATGATGTTTTCTATGGAGTATCTATATCTTTAGGGACTATTCCCATAGGGCTGGAATATCCCGATGAAAAGATTGTTTATATGACGGATGAAACGATATTCGGATATAGACGCAAAAAAGATATTAAAAATTTTGCGGATATTCAAAAAGGTGATTATGTAGTGCACGATGTTCACGGCATAGGTAAATTTGTGGGGATAGAGACTATTACCGTTTTGGGAGCGGTAAGAGACTATCTCAAGGTTCAGTATGCCGGAGAAGACAGCTTATATATACCTGTAGATCAGATGCACCTGATACAAAAATACATAGGCGGAGGCGGAAAAACTCCGAGGATAAGCAAACTTTCCGGTGCGGAATGGAAGAAGACAAGAGAAAAAGCAAAACTCGCCGTTATGGATATGGCCTCTGAAATCCTTGAGCTTAATGCCGAACGTATGGCGGGAGAAGGTCACGGATTTTCAAAAGATACACTGTGGCAGCAGGAGTTTGAAGATATGTTTCCTTATCAGGAGACGGAAGATCAGCTAAGGGCAATAGATGAGATAAAGAAAGATATGGAAGAATCTGTTCCGATGGACAGACTATTATGCGGTGATGTGGGATACGGCAAGACGGAGGTGGCTGCAAGAGCTATCTTCAAATGTCTTGCAGACGGAATGCAGGCAGCGATTCTAGTGCCTACAACTCTACTTGCAAGTCAACATTATTACACCATGAAAGACAGGTTCGAACATTTTCCTTTTAAGGTGGAGATGTTATCCAGATTCAGGACACAGGAGCAGCAAAAAGAAATATTGAAAGGTGTTGGGAACGGAAGCATAGACATGGTAATAGGGACTCACAGATTGCTTTCTGAAGATGTAAAGTTTAAAGATTTAGGATTTCTCGTAATCGACGAAGAACAAAGGTTCGGAGTGAAGCATAAAGAAAAAATCAAAATGCTGAAAAAACATATAGATGTACTTACTCTATCCGCGACACCTATTCCCAGAACGTTGAATATGAGTTTGATCGGTATAAAAAGCATGAGTATAATAGCTGAACCGCCAGAGGATAGATATCCGGTCGAAACCTATGTTATGGAGATGCAGCCTCATATAATAAAAGCGGCAATAGAAAAAGAAATTGACAGAGGAGGGCAGGTTTTCATAGTTTACAACAGAGTTAAAGGTATATATAAACTGGCAAAAGAAATCGCGGATATGCTTCCGACAGCTTCGGTGGCTGTGGGTCACGGTCGGATGAACGAAAAAGAGCTTGAAGATATTATGCTGTCGTTTGTGAACGGAGAAAATGATGTACTCGTTTCCACAACGATAATAGAAACGGGAATAGATATATCGAATGCGAATACCATGATTATAATGGATGCGGACAGATTCGGGCTTTCACAGCTTTATCAGCTCAGAGGGCGTGTGGGACGATCGACAAGAAAAGCGTATACCTATTTATTATATACGCCGGAAAAAGTGCTTACGGAACAGGCGGTGAAAAGACTTAAAGCTATACGGGATTTCACTGAATTCGGAGCGGGATTCAGGGTCGCTATGAGAGATCTGGAAATAAGAGGAGCAGGTAATATGCTCGGAACGAAACAGAGCGGACACATGATGGACGTGGGCTATGAGATGTACTGTAGATTGTTGTCGGAAGCTGTTTCCGAACTTAAAGGTGAAGCCGAGAAAAAGCTTGTAAATGAAACCTCAATAGAATTTTCAGTGTCTGCATATATCCCTGAAAGATATATCGGTGACGAATATACCAGGCTGGATATATACAAGCGGATTGCTGATATTGAATCTGCTGATGATATGAAAGACGTGACAGATGAGCTGACAGACAGATTCGGGCATATGCCTGAAGAAGTAATGAACCTGATAAAAGTTGCATTCATAAAGTCAAAAGCCTCAAAGTCAGGCATAACAACAATAAAATTTAACGGAAACAAGAAGGGAGATAAGATAACATTTGAATTTTTAGAGGGAGAAGCTGTAGATAGAGAAGCTATTTCAAAAATTATGGAAAAATATAAGATGAGGGCTACCGTATACGGTTCGGTAAAACCTGTTATAAAGATAAATAAATTAAAAGAGGATATGCTTGATGAGCTTATGGACTTTTTGGGCCTGTTCAGTTAAAATAATTGTATATAAGGTAGCAAACAGCTATTTTATGAGGTTTGTGGCGGTACTACAAGCAAAATGGATGTGAATTTAGTAATAATGAAAAGGAGAATTAGGATTATGAAGAAAATTATTTCGGTTGTGCTGATGTTGACACTTGTTTTGTCATTAGCGGCATGTGGCGGCGGTAAGGACGATATTGTAAAAGTCGGGGACAGTGTTATAACTAAAAAACAGGTAAACGACCTGGCGGCGGTGTTGGCGTTTTCACAGAATATCGATTTAAAAAAATTTGATGCAAAGGTTCGTAAGGACGTTAAAATAAAGCTGGTTTCGCAGATGATTGACGTAGAAGCTTTAAAGAAGTACTATGAGAAAAAAGGAAAGAAAGTATTGACCAAACAGGATATTAAAAATGAGAAAAAGTTTTTGAAACAGGCTAAAAAAGAAAAGAAATTTAAAGATTTTCTGAAAAAAAATAAAATAAGTGACGATGTTTTAAATTATATATATGAAAGTCAGTTTTATCCTACGCAGTTAAAGAAAGACGTTGAAAAAGAACTTAAAGATGTGAAAGCCAAGGCTAAGAAAGAATATGAAAATAATAAAGCGGATTATATGGATATAAAAGCTACCGCTTCGCATATACTTGTTAAAGACAAGAAAATTGCCGATGAAGTTTATGCTCAGACACAAAAAGGAGCGGATTTTGCGGAGCTTGCCAAAAAGTACGGCACCGACGGAACAAAAGATAAGGGAGGTTCTTTAGGAACATTCGGAAAAGGTGAGATGATACCTGCATTTGAGAAAAAAGTGTTCAGTATGAAAGACGGAGAAATCAGCAAACCTTTGAAAACACAGTTCGGTTGGCATGTGATAAAATGCGAAAAGCTTGAGAAAAATCCACAAGCTTTTGATGTTGTTGAGAATGCAATAATTCAAAAATTGACCAATGAAGCATATGAGAAAAAATTGAAGAAGATCAAGGCTGACAGTGACATCGAATATTATAATGATGATTATAAAGATAAAAAAGAAAAGAGTGCAAAGAAATAATCACGATTTATAAAAAAGGAGACGGAGATGGATCTAACAGCGAGCCAACTTAAGTATCTTAGGTTATTAAGCGAAACTTATCCGAGCATAGGCAAGGCAAGTACGGAGATAATAAACTTAACAGCCATTCAGAATTTGCCGAAAGGTACGGAGCATTTTGTAAGTGATTTGCACGGTGAATATGAGGCGTTTTTACATATACTGAAAAATGCTTCGGGAGTAATCAAACTTAAAATAGATGATCTTTTTGCAGACAGAATGACGGAAGAGGAACGTAAATCGTTTGCGACACTCATATATTATCCTGAGGCTAAGCTCGATATTATAAAGAGTCAGGAACCGGATATGGAAACGTTTTATCGGGTTACTTTGGAGAGACTTGTTGAACTTTGCAGGATGACGGCATTTAAATATACGAGATCTCATGTGAGAAAACAAATTCCGAGTGAATTGTCATATATAATAGAGGAGCTTTTATATGGCGAAAACAACTCACATGAGAGAAAAACACAATATCATGCGAGCATTATAGACAGTATTATTGAAATAGATATGGCTGACCAGTTTATAATAAAAATGTCGGAACTTATTTCAAGAATTTCGGTCAACAGGCTTCATGTGTTGGGGGATATTTATGACAGAGGTCCGGGTGGAGATATAATAATGGAAGCGCTCACAAAACATCACAGTGTAGATATTCAATGGGGAAATCATGATATTTTGTGGATGGGTGCTGCGGCAGGCAATTTATCGTGTATAGCGAATGTTATAAGAATTTGCACAAGGTATGACAATCTCCATACTTTAGAGGTCGGCTACGGTATCAGTATCAGACCGCTTGTGACGTTTGCAATGTCTACTTATATGAATGATCCGTGCCCTAATTTTAAACCTAAAGTAAGCGTGAAAGATGCTCTTTATGCGTCCGATGTAAATTCTTTAGCAAAGATAAACAAAGCTGTTGCGATAATTCAGTTCAAACTTGAAGGGCAGCTTATAAAAAAGCACCCGAACTATGAAATGGAAGACCTTATGATGCTTCATAAGGTTGACTATAAAAATGCAAAAATTAATATCAACGGTAAAGAATATGATTTGAATAATACTTTCTTTCCTACGATTGATCCGGAAAATCCTTATGAACTTACGGAAAAGGAAGAGGCTGTTATGCAGAGACTCAAAGCGGCTTTCATGGAGAGCGAAGTTCTTGCGAGGCATGTTGATTTTCTGTTTTCACATGGGAGTATCTATAAGTGTTATAACAACAATCTTTTGTTTCACGGTTGTGTACCCATGACGGAGGACGGAGATTTTTCCGAGGTTGTTACTACTGACGGAACTCTTTCAGGCAAAGAGTGGTTTGATTATGCCGACAGGATCGTAAGACAGGGATATTACGGGAAAAATAAAACTTTGGAGAAAGAAAGAGGAGTGGACTTTTTCTGGTATCTTTGGTGCGGCTATAAATCTCCGCTGTTCGGTAAAAAGAAAATAACGACTTTTGAGAGGTGTTTTATAGATGACGAGGATACATGGTATGAAGCTAAGAATCCATATTTCAAGCTTATAGATTCGGAAGAAGTTATAAACAGAATAACCGAAGAATTCGGGCTTGAAAAAGAAACATCACACATAATAAACGGACATATGCCTGTAAGTAAGGGGAAAAGTCCTTTGCATGCCAACGGCAGATGTGTGGTTATAGACGGGGGATTCGCAAAGCCGTATCAGAAAAAAACGGGTATCGCAGGATTTTCATTGATATATAATTCATATGGGTTTATCCTTACTTCTCATGAACCTTTTTCTTCCGTGGAAGAAGCAATAACAGATGAAAAGGACATACTTTCCACTATGGTGGCACAAAAATCGAATACCGAAAGAGTTTTGATAAAATCTACAGATTTGGGAAAAGAAATTCAAAATAAGATAGATGCTTTAAAATTATTACTGTCGGCATATCGAGACGGAATAATAAGCCAAAAATAAAATCCGAAATAATTAAATTAAAAGGAAATAGGCAAAAATGTACGGACCTGCTTCACTCACTTCTTGAGTATAACTTTTAGAGGTTGTTACAAATAGCTTATTTCTTTTTTTATTGCAAAGATTTAATAAGGGTGCTATAATAAAAAAGTCCAGTGGTATTTTTTGAATATGATAAGGGGTTGGAGATATTGCAGATAAAAAAAGACAAAGTCAGAGAGAAGATCTTAAGTTCGGCATATGAGGAGTTTTCCGAGTTCGGTTATTCGGGAGCATCGCTTAGAAGAATAGCCGAGAAAGAAAATATGACCAAAGGCGTTATATATTCATATTTTGACACAAAAGAAGAGTTGTTTAAAGCTAATATAAGACCGGCTATAGATTTTTTTGATGAAAGTTTTGCTGAAAATTATATAGATAAAAACAGTGAGTATTATCAAGAGGTATACTTGAAAGATTTATTGGAAAAAAGTATACCGAAAAAAAATATAAAAGAATTTAAAAAATTTGTCAACAGAGTGTGTGAATGCCGCGCATCTTTAAAACTTCTGTTGTTCTGCGCAGGCGGATCGGCATATGAAAATTATAAAGAAGTTATAATCAAAAGATATGCTGAATCATTTTACAATATGCATTCCAAACTTTTAAAAACGGATCAAAATCTTTTAAAAACAACTATGGAGATGTTTGTTCATACTTTGGCATCCACATATATAACTATGCTGGAAGAAATCATACTTCACGATCCGGACAAAGAAGAACTGGAGCTGTATGCGGAACAGATGGCGGTTTTTGTGACTTCAGGAGTAAAACAGTTGATGCTTTATAATTTTAAACCTGAAAACGTATAAAAAATAAAATATATTAGGAGGGAATAAATGGAAAAGGAAAAAAAGTCGACATTGAAGAAATTTTATCCTTATATGGGAAAAAGAAAATTTTTAATACCGCTTTCACTTTTGGTATCTGTGATTTCAGCAGTGCTTCAAATTGTGCCTTTTATTCTTGTATGGTGTGTTGTGAGAACCATACTCTTGGATCAAGGGAATGAAGCTTTAAGAGATGCGAAATTTTATGCTATGTCAGGTTTTATTGCGGCAGTGGCGGCAATTTTAACTTATTTCTTAGCACTTATGTTATCGCATTTGGCGGCATTTCGTGTGGAAATAGGCTTGCAAAAAGTGGGAATGAAAAAGATAATGTCAAAACCTCTGGGATTTTTTGATCAAAATTCTACAGGGAAGATGAGAAAAACAGTGAGTGAGGGGGCAGCGATTCCACATGCATTTTTAGCACACCAACTTCCGGATTTGGCAGGTACCATAATATCGCCGATAATTTTGATTATTCTTTTAGCTGTAGTTGATTGGAGAATGGGAACAGCTTTACTCATACCTGTGATTTTAGGATTCATTACAATGAAATTTATGACAAGCAGCGAAGGAAAAGATTTTGAAATGAAATACTTCGATTCATTGGAAGAAATGAGTGCGGAATCGGTGGAATATGTTAGAGGAATACCGGTTGTAAAAACTTTCGGGCAGACGGTTTATTCGTTTAAACGTTTTTATAACAGCATTATCAGATATAAGGAAATGGTATATGCTTATACTTGCCTTTGGAAAAGACCGATGTCGGTATACAGCGTCTTGATGCAGTCCGCAGCTTTTTTCCTCGTTCCTGCTGCGGTTATCATTATAGGAAGAGGCGAGAACCTTGCAGTTGTGCTTTCAGATTTTATATTTTATCTTTTGATTTCTCCGGTTTTCGGAACAATTATAATGAAATCTATGTATTTTCAGCGTTATATGGGGATGGCGGGACAAGCTGTTGACCGCATTGAAACACTTTTGGAATATCCGGATATGGAATATGAAAGAGAAGATGATATGGGCATAGATAACATCTCTTTGGAATTCAAAGATGTTGTTTTTTCTTATCCCGGAAGTGAAAATAATGCGGTAGACGGTATAAGTTTTAAAATCAATGAAGGAGAAACAGTAGCGCTGGTAGGTGTTTCAGGGAGCGGTAAGACGACTATAGCAAGGCTTGCAGCGAGATTTTGGGACGTTAAAAGCGGAGAAGTTCTGCTTGGAGGAATTAATATAAAGAAGTTGTCGAAGAGAGAACTTATGGATAACATATCTTTTGTTTTTCAGAATACGAGGCTTTTTAAAGGAACCATAAAAGAAAATATTATGTTCGGAAGCGATTCGGTTTCTGAAAATGATTTGGAAAACGCTATAGAAACGGCACAGGCAAAAGATATAATTGCGCATCTCGAAAACGGCTTGAATACGGTAATAGGTTCAAAAGGAACATATTTGTCAGGGGGAGAACAGCAGAGAATTGCTTTGGCAAGAGCGATAGTTAAAAATTCTCCTGTCGTGCTTTTGGATGAAGCGACGGCATTTACCGATCCGGAAAATGAACATCTTATACAAAAAGCGCTTAAAGAACTCAGCCGAGGAAAAACAACACTTATTATAGCCCATAGGCTTACGACGGTTCAGGATGCAGATAAAATACTGGTTATAAATAAAGGGAAGATAGCGGAAGCAGGTAGGCATGAAGATCTTTTGAATAAAGGCGGAATGTACAAAAAAATGTGGGATGAGTATCAAAGATCAATACAGTGGAAATTATCTTCGAGATATAGTAAGAAAGGGGTGGTTTAGATGATAAAATTTTTTCAGAACAGATATGTAATGTCGGAAGACGGTGCAAAAAATTTATTTTCTGCAATAATTTGGTCCACTGTTATGAATATCAGTTTTATGCTCCCTTTGATTTTAAGCTTTATGTTTTTCGGAAAATATTTGGATATTATGCTTAACGGATCTAAAGTTGTTGAAACTGAGTGGTTTTTATATCTCGGACTTTCAGCAGTATTTTTCGTTATAATGTATTTTGTGGCCTCGCATCAATATAATTCCACATATACTAAAATATATGATGAAAGTGCAAAACGCAGGATCAGTCTTGCCGAATCACTTAGAAAGCTTCCTCTTTCATTTTTCGCAAAGAGGGATGTATCAGATTTAAGTGCGACAATAATGGATGATGCCACGCAGACAGAAACATTGTTTTCACATACCATACCTCAGCTTTATGCGGCATGCGTAACGATAGTTATAATCGGAATATGTATGTTTATATATGATTGGCGCCTTGCAGCAGCTTTATTTTGGGTAATTCCGGCAGCCGTTTTGTTATTTATGCTGTCAAGAAAGTTTCAAAATAAAATTCATATTGCGGGGTATAACACCAAGCGTGAAATTTATGATAAGGTTCAGGAAGGTCTGGAATCCGCACAAGAGATAAAGGCTTATAATTGTGAAGAAAAATATTCCGAGGATCTCGGAAATATACTCGACAGATTTGAAAAAGAGCTTATAAAAGCGGAATTGGCAATAGGTGCAGTGGTAAATGTATCTTATATCCTTTTGAGATTAGGTTTGCCTACAGTTTTATTTTGCGGTGCCAATTTGCTGCTTAACGGAAAGCTTGATATCTTCACATATATAGTATTTTTGATAATAGGTGGAAAAATATACGAACCTGTAATGGAAGCCTTGAGTAATTTTGCGTTGCTGCTGTTTTTAAGAGTAAGAATAGAACGAATGAGAGAGATGGATGAGCTTCCCGTTCAATCGGGCAGAATGGAATTTTCGCCTAAAAACTTTGACCTGGAATTCAAAGACGTGGATTTTTCCTATGAAAAAGGGGTTGAAACTCTAAAACAGGTATCTTTTAGAGCAAATCAGGGAGAAGTAACCGCCCTTGTGGGTCCGTCAGGTGGAGGGAAAACTACGATTGCCAAGCTTGCCGCAAGATTTTGGGATATAGACGGAGGGAGCATTCTCTTAGGCGGAGAAGATATTTCTCTTATAGATCCGGAAATGCTTCTCAAAAATTTTTCGATTGTTTTTCAAGATGTAACTCTTTTTAACACCAGTGTTATGGAAAACATAAGAATAGGGAAAAGAGATGCATCTGATGAAGAAGTCATGAATGCGGCGAAACTTGCACAATGCGATGAATTTGTAAACAATCTGACTGAAGGTTATGATACCCTTATAGGTGAAAACGGAGAAAAACTTTCAGGTGGTGAAAGACAGAGAATATCAATTGCAAGAGCGATTTTAAAAGACGCACCGATAATACTTCTTGATGAAGCGACAGCTTCGCTCGATACGGAAAACGAAACGAAAATACAAAGTGCATTGAGCGAACTCATAAAAAATAAGACAGTTATAATTATTGCACACAGAATGAGAACGGTAATGAACGCGGATAAAATAATTGTGATAAGCGACGGAAGTATTAGAGAAATGGCGTCGCCGGATGAACTCATGGCTAAAGGAGGAATGTTTGCCGATATGGTAAAAGCACAGATGTCATAATGTATTTACTTTAACATAATTGCAAATACGGGCACGGTAAGCAGACAGAAAAGTGTAGAAACAAGAACGCCTTTTGTTGCAAAATCCACATCTGCATCATACTGCTGAGAAAATATTGTGATGCATGCGCCTACAGGCATGGCAAAATCAAGAATTATAACAGTTGAAAGAAGTGACGAATTACCTAAAATTATTCTTATTAACAATATGGATAAAAGCGGTATAACTAGAAGTTTGAATATCGTCATCATGCTGATTTCTACGGAAATCAGCTCTTTTATTTTAAGCTCGGCAAGCTGTGAACCTATTACTATCATAGAAAGAGGGGTGGTGGCACTTCCTATTATTTGAACGGTATCTCCTAAAAATCCCGGGAGCTGCGTATTGGTCATGAAAAGCGTAAAGCCTACGACTACACCGAATATACCGGGGCTGAGCAACCCTTTAAGATCCATTTTGGTTTTTGTGCCGGCGGAATATTGAATCAGCATTATACCTACGGTGAATATGAGTATATCGTTTACCATCTCTATGATGGATGCATAAAATGCGGCAGTTTTACCATACAGTGCATTGATAACCGGAAGTCCGATAAATCCCGTATTTCCGAATATAAACATGAATGCCAGTATGCCGCTCTTGGATTTTTCGAGTTTGCAAAGTTTTACGACAAGAATGCTGAAAATAAATGCGAGTACAAAAATTATAATCAATATAAAAAATGTATATATGCAGTCATTGAGTATTTCTTTGCTGAACTTTAATTGCATGGCATCAATTACAAGGCAAGGCCATGTAACGTTAACTATAAGCGAGGATATGCCCTTTGTCTGAGTTTCATTTATGATTTTTTTCTTTTTAAGAACAAATCCCGGAACTATCATTATGAAAATCATAGCTAAGGAATTAAGAATTTCAGCAGTACCCATACTAACCTCCGAAAAATTTTTTATTCGAAAAGATGATAGCATTAAATAATTAGGATTTCAATAAATTATGAGCATATTTTATCAATCTTATAGGAATTTATAATATAATAGCCGTGTAATATTTTAGAATAACTGAGTATTACGATAAAAAAGTTATCAAATATCTGATAGAACGGGTGTATAATATAGTAATAAAAAAATTATATTATCATCAATCCGTCCGCTTTTACAGTCCGGATTTGTGTATAGTATAGTAATAAAAAATTATATTTGATATTTTAAAAACAGGAGTTAAGCCAAACATCAGTATAGTGTATATAGCGGAAAGATGTTGTTGTGTTTGGAATTGTATGAAAAATAAATGAAAGGAAAACGTATGGTGGATATATTGACGGATCCGTCAAATCCGTTATGCAAGGTGTGTATATGCTGTTTAAAAATATAAATATTATAG
>CAJPNN010000008.1 GCA_905372035.1 Bacillota bacterium
GTATTACGCTTGATTTTATCTTATAAAAGTATAACATGTAAGGATATTTTATTGTAAAAAATTATTTAAAAGAACGAATAAATTCAGTTTATTTCTGATATAATAAAAATAGAAGTATAATCAATGAAGCGAGGGGAGGCGAATATCATGAAAAAACAGAATGGGACAAAAAACATGAACGGAATATTTTTGATTTTGGGAGCAGCTCCTTATGAAAAACGACATATTGATATATTGCAAAAACATATTGAAAGCATGGGAAGTGATATGTTCATATGTTGTGCGGACGGCGGAGCTTGGCTCGCAAAAGACTTGGGAACAGATCCGGATATTTTGATCGGAGATCTGGATTCTTGTGATGAAGAACGAATCAGAGATTTTTATGATGATGAGCAGAGCAAAGATTTTGATGTAATCAAACTCAATCCCGTAAAAAATGATACGGATTTATTTGCCTCAATTGATTACGGTTTGGAGAACGGATATAAAGATTTTGTGCTTATGGGTGTAACAGGAGGGAGACTGGATCATTTTATGGGAGCAATTGCTGCTTTGGAATATGCTATGGAAAATCGTGCGGAGGCAGTGATAATAGATGAAATGAATAAGGTCAGGATGCTTAGAGGTCCCGGAACGGTAAAGCTTAGCGACGATGAGTACAGATTTTTCTCTATAGTAAGTTTGGATAGGGCAATTGAGGGGATAAGCATATCGGGGGCAAAATACAATGTAGCGAATTATACGCTCGACAGATTTTCTTCAAGGTGCATAAGCAATGAGATTGAGGACGGGGCAGCTGAGGCTGTTATTTCGATAGAAAAAGGAACCTGTTTAATTATACAAAGCCGATGAGCTTGAAGTGTGATATATATCTTGACAAGTAAGAAAAATCAAGATGTATGACATGTAATTTTTATTGCAATTTACTTTAGTATAGTATAGAATTATTTCATTATATTTTTTGTGTAAAATATGTGCAGGTTATGGGAGCTTATAAAGCAAGTTTATAAAGCGTTCATGGATTCAATTTAAGGGGGGACTTATATGGCGAAATATTTGATGGCACAGGAAAATTCGAGGATAATTCCTAAAGAGGATAAGATATTCGGTATAAATAAGCTGGCAAAAGAAATGATTGCAAAAGAAGGTAAAGAAAATGTTGTAAATGCAACGGTTGGAGCATTACTTGACGATAATGGAGACTTGGTTGTACTTTCTTCGGTGGTTGACGTTCTTAAAAACTTGGAACCTCAGGACTATGCGGAATATGCGCCTATAGGAGGAACTCCCGAATATAGAAAGCATATAATAGAGGCGACTTTCGGAAAATTTAAGCCCAAGAGTCATACAAGAGCATTGGCGACACCCGGAGGGACCGGAGCTATAAGAAATACTATAGAAAATTATACACAAAGAGGAGAAAAGGTTCTTACTTCCGACTGGTTTTGGGCACCTTACAATACGATCGCACAGGAGCTTGAACGAAAATTGGTTACATACACTCTCTTTGATGAGAACGATAATTATAATCTTTCATCTTTTGAAGAAAAAGTCAAAGAGATTCTTGAAATACAGGATAATCTTGTTGTGATTATAAACACGCCTGCACATAATCCTACGGGGTATACTCTTACTTTGAAAGATTGGAACGGCGTCATAGATATATTAAAGAAATATTCAAAGGGTAAGAAAATCACAATTTTAGCGGATGTTGCATATATTGATTTTGCGGGAGATGAAGATAAGTATAGAGAGTTTTTCCCCGTGCTTGACGATCTGCCTGAAAATATTCTTGCGGTTGTTGCATTCAGCATGTCCAAAGGATTTACTTTGTATGGGCTTAGAGGCGGAGCTATGATTTGTATTACGAAAAATGAAGATGTCGCTGAAGAATTTGTACTGGTCAACAGCTTTTCTGCAAGGGCGAGTTGGTCGAATTGTCCCAGAGCTGCTATGAAAGTCTTGAGCAGCATATATGAAGATGAGGCTCTTCTTGCAAAAGTGAAAGCGGAGAGAAAAAAGTTTTGTGATATGTTGGTAAAGAGAGGAAAGGCGTTTGAACAGGCGGCAGTTGAAGCGGGTTTGAAGACGGTTCCGTTTGATTCGGGATTTTTTATTTCCATACCTTGTAAAGATCCCGATGCGGTAGGAAAAGAGTTGCAAAAATCAGGTATTTTTGCCGTGCCGCTCGCAAAAGGATTGAGGATATCGGTAGCTTCCATTTCGGAGGAGCTATGCAAAACAATTCCGGCAAAGGTTAAAGCGGCTATGTCGTAAGATGGCAAAATAAAAAACGTTTTGTTCATTATTTCATTCATTATTTTTGTTAAAAATAATATAAAAATATATAATAATATCAAAAATAATATAAAAACAAAAATCGTAAACTTCAGTAATACCAATGGTTTAAATAAAAAATCCTGTATTTTCAACAAACACAGGATTTTATACTTTTGGTAACTCCTAGGGGAGTCGAACCCCTGATTGCACCGTGAGAGGGTGCCGTCTTGACCACTTGACCAAGGAGTCACATTAATCAGTACTAAGGTATTGTACAATATAATTCCCGGGATTGTCAATCAAAACCCCATAAAAAAACTCAGTACAGAATAAACAGAATAACACTTAATTTTTAAATGTGCATATGCAAACTCAAAAATAAGTAAAAATTATACATAAAAAACTAATTTTGGATTGAATTTGTGTTTAAATATGGTATAATTAAATAAACAACAGAGCGGTTTAAACGGTTTATACCGGAAAAGGAGTTTTATTTACCGAGATAAGCAAGATAAGCGACAAAATAAGCAGGATTTAAAAACCTTGCATTTTCGAAAAAAATACTTGATTATATGAGGAGGGAAAAGATCATGGAAAAAGGCTTGTACAGTGCGATGGATATTGCTAAATATGTTATAGACAAATGTATTGATGATGAGATGCCTATCAGCAATTTACAGTTGCAAAAAATCCTATATTATTTGCAGGTATATTTCATAAAACATGAGGGGATTCCTTTGTTTGAAGATGAAATAGAAGCTTGGCAGTTCGGGCCTGTGATTCCTGAAGTATACTACGAATATTGCGGTTTTGGGGGTTTTGAGATACAGATAAAACAAGAAGCCGATATTTCACTTGAAAATAAAGAAAAAAGTATTATAGATTCAATTGTTGATGAAAAAAGAAAAATGGAACCGTGGGAATTGGTAAAAGATACTCACGATAAGAGTAAAGCATGGTATGCAAGATATAATGCATTAGGGAGAGGAAGCATAATAAGTAAAGACTTGATGGGGAGAATAGGATAGATGAATTATGATAAAAATACGGAAAAACTTAAAAATTTTCTACTTGAGCTTTCTCTTTTAAATAATGGACTTTTTGGAGAAAATAAGGAAGAAGTAAAAGAGAAAGCTAAGGAAATAGAAGGTATATATTCCGGCGATTTTAGACATAGCTATTCAGATATTTTTTCTACCATTACAGAGATTTACAATAAAGAAAATTGTAATGAAGCAATTTTGCTATCCAATTTAAAGGTGCTAAAAAAATACATAGATAAAGAAAAAGCGGAAACAGAGATAAGTAGAAAATTTTTAAAATTATATGACCATGTTAATCTTGATGTTTCAAGGTTGGTATACACAAATAAGATAGTATCAAGAATAGATAGAGATAAAAAGGATCTTTGGGATGAGGTTAACATGAGATGTACAGAACTTGAGGAAAACTTGGAAAAAGCACAGAATAAGCATGCAGATTTTGAAGAGGAATTGAGAAATTCACATAAAAGTTATGTGACCATTTTAGGTATATTTGCATCAATAGTTCTTACTTTTGTGGCAGGCATAAGTTTTTCATCATCTGTATTACAAAACATTAACGCTGTAAGTGTATATAGGTTGACAGCGGTGTGTATATTAATAGCAGCTACACTTATCAATATAATATATATGTTGTTAAGCTTTATCAATATCCAGATTTTAAGTGGGAGGAAGCGATTTTTAAATATAAAAATTGTCAATATAACGATAGCGGGAGGATCGTTTGCATTATTTATATTCTGGATTTTCAATAAATATTATTGGAGATAGTGTAATTTTAATCTGTGTTGATTTAAAAATATAAAGGTATAGAAAAAAATTAGGTTGCATTTGTAATTGCAAAGTTTAGATTGGATAAAGACGGGCTGGAAAATTTGCGATCGGATTTTTTACTGCAAATCCCGATACCGAGTACAAGTGCAACTTTTTTTACTTCTTTCACTTTAGTCTTGTAAAGTAAAAGATAAAATTATATAATATTCGTATATTTTTCAGAAGACAGCTTTATAGCAGGGTATATGATAATAAGAAAATCGTTTTAAATATATGGTCGTTATACGTATTTTTCAGGAGGCAAAAATAATATGGTTTCAGAATACATGCATGAACTTGGAAGTAAAAAATCAACCATAAGAGATATATTTGAATATGGCAGAAAAAGAGTGGCGGAAGTCGGGCGAGAAAATGTATTTGATTTCAGTATAGGGAACCCCAATGTACCTTGCCCTGCTAAAGTTAATGAGACTATAAAGAAAATCGTAAGCGGCAATTTTGGAGAAAATATCATTCACGGTTATACACCTGCTGCGGGGTTACCCCGGTTAAGAGTAAAAATATCGGAATATATAGAAGCGAAATTCGGTTTTAAGACCGGTGCGGAGAATATATTTGTGACATCGGGAGCGGCACACGGCTTGGTCGCAACCATAAAGGCACTGGCAGAAAAAGGAGATGAATTCATTGCGTTCGCTCCGTTTTTTCCGGAATACAGATGCTTCGTAGAAGCTGCCGGAGCGAAATTTAACGTGGTACCTGCGAAAATTGAAGATTTTCAGATAGATTTTGATAAACTTGAAGAGTCGGTAACGCCGAACTTGAAAGGAGTTATAATCAACTCGCCCAACAATCCTACCGGAACGGTTTACAGTGAAGACACTCTTAAAAAGCTTACTGAATTTTTGTGTGATAAACAAAAAAAATATGGACATCCGATATATATAATCGCAGATGAGCCATATAGAGATATAGCTTTTGATGACGTTGATATAAAGTATATACCGAAGATTTATGATAACACTATTGTGATTTACTCGTACAGCAAGAGCCTGTCCGTGCCGGGAGAACGAATCGGATATATAGCAGTCTCGGAAAGAGCGGATAAGCATAGGGAAATATTTGATGCGATAGCGGGAGCGACGAGAATATCGGGGCATGTTAACCCTCCGTCACTTTTTCAGTACGTGATACTTGAGTGCATGGATGAGAAATCCGATATCTCAATTTACAAAAAAAACAGGGATCTTTTATACAATGCTTTATCGGAGTCGGGCTTTACATGTGTCAAACCGCAGGGTGCATTTTATTTATTTCCGCAAAGCCCGGAAAGTGACAGCAGAAAGTTTTGTGACAGAGCAAAAGAACTTGATATTCTTTTGGTTCCGGGAGACGATTTCGGATGTGAAGGACATTTTAGACTTTCATATTGTATGGAAACGTCAATGATTGAAAGAGCGATCCCGGTATTTGAGAAACTTGCAAAACAATATGAATAGGAGGGAAATCATGTGGCAGGCACAGGTCAATAAAATAAAAGAATATATAAAAGAGAATGAAAAAGAAATCATAGCTACATGGGAAAGATTTGTCAATACCTACAGCGGAACGATGGAACCCGACAAGGTAAACGAATTTGCGGGGCTTTGCAAAACGGAGCTTGAGAATATAGGTGCGAAATGTAAGCTTGTAGAAGAGAAGGATAAGGCTTCTACACTTATTGCCGTTCTGGGAGAAGGTCGAAAGGAGAAACCTGTCCTGCTTTCTTCACATTTGGATACGGTTTTCGGGCGAGAAGATTTTCAGGAAAACCCGTTTCATATAAAAGACGGTATTGCATATGGTCCCGGAGTTATAGATGATAAAGGCGGCATAGTCATAGCTTTATATACTATGAAAGCACTTGAACATATCGGATTTGACAAAAGACCTGTAAAGCTCATATTGTCGGGGGATGAGGAGCTTGGACGGAGACTCTCTAAATGTGAAGAAATGTACCTTAAAGAAGCTGAGGGTTGTCTTTGTGCTTTTAATCTTGAGGCGGGACAGGAAGATAACAGACTGTGTATAGGAAGAAAAGGCAAAATAGAGTGCGACATAACCGTCAGCGGAGTGAGAGCTCATGCAGCTAATTGTGGAGAAAAAGGTAAAAATGCAATAGTTGAAATGTCTCATAAAATCATTGATTTACAGAAACTTAACGATGAGAAGAGAGGAATAATCATAAATGTCGGAACAATTCGAGGAGGAACGCTGTCAAATGTCGTGCCGGCTGCCTGTACGGCGGAGGTTGATATAAGGTATAAGTCGGTGGACGATTATGAAAGTATAAAGGATAGTGTATTGCAGATATGCGATAAGACTTACATAGACGGGACTAAGACAAATGCAGTTTTTGCGCAAAGTTTTCCGCCGTTTGAGACAACAATAGCTGATTTTGAACTTTATGAAAAAGCGAGTGACGTATCAAACAGGCTGGGATATGGACATGTAGGCGGAGTAACACTGAATGACGGTTCAGATTCCGCATATATAAATAAAGCGGGTGTCCCTGTAGTTTGCGCTTTCGGAGCACAGGGGAGCAAGAATCATACAAAGCAGGAGTATGCAATTGTCGATTCAATTTTCAACAGAGCCGTTTGGCTGAGTTCGTTGATTTTGGATTTATGATTAAAGTTTTTACGAAGCGCTGTCAGCCATCGTGATTTTAAGGTGTTTTGAAAAGGAACAAATATAAAAAAATCAATATTTTAACGTGAGGCGGAAAATGAAAAATCAAAAGTTGAAAACAAGAGGACGAAGAAAAGGAGTGGAAACATGTATAAAATAGCGAAGCTTAACAAAATATCACCAAAAGGTCTGGAACTTTTTCCGGACAATTATGAGATCGTTGAAGATGTGAATGAGGCCAACGGTATTTTAGTAAGAAGTCAGGATATGCATGAGATGAATCTTTCAGAAAATCTGCTGGCTGTTGCAAGAGCGGGAGCCGGTGTGAACAATATTCCTCTGGACAAGTGCAGTGACAAAGGGATAGTAGTTTTTAATACGCCGGGGGCGAATGCAAATGCGGTAAAAGAACTGGTTTTATGTGCTTTGCTTTTAGGAGCGAGAAATATTCCAAGTGCCCTCGCCTGGGCAAAGAACCTTAAGGAAGATGTTGCAAAAGCCGTGGAGAAAGGCAAATCTCAGTTTGCCGGAAATGAAATAAAAGGAAAAACTTTAGGGGTCATCGGGCTCGGTGCGATAGGGGTTATGGTTGCAAATGCAGCCACATATTTAGGAATGAAAGTGATCGGCTACGATCCGTATATTTCCTTGAGATCTGCACATATATTGTCATATGAAGTGGATGTTGCAGACTCGTTGCAGGATATAATTCCAAGATGCGACTTTATTTCAATACATATACCGGTTATGGATTCCACCAAAGGTATGATTGATGAGAAATGTATAGATATGATGAAAGAGAACTGTATTTTACTGAATTTTTCCAGAGATAAGATAGTTGATGAAGAAGCACTTGTAAAAACGCTTGAAAAAGAAGGTAACAGACGATATATAACAGATTTTCCGAACGAGACGGTAATGAATTGTGACAAAGTTATAACGGTTCCGCACCTCGGGGCATCAACGGCGGAATCGGAAGATAACTGCGCCATGATGGCTGTGGAACAGATGACTGACTATATAGAAAACGGCAATATAACCAATTCCGTAAATTTTCCGGGGGCATCTTTAGGAGTTAAAACGGATGATACGAGAGTTACATTTATGCACAGCAATGTCTCTACCGCAATAGGTGAAATTACAGGAATAATGGATAAACTCGGAGTGAAAATCACGAATATGGTGAGTACGAGCAAAGGCGACAGAGCATATACGATGCTTGATATTGACGGCCGGGTAAAGGCTGAAGATATAAAAAAGATGATATCGGATGATATCATAAGCGTAAGAGTTCTTGATTAGAACAGTCGGCACTTTGTTTTTCGTAAATCAATACTCTCTTTTTCGCAAATTCTTAAGCGGAATATAAAGTACATATGCACCGACTATTCCTACAAGGGTTTGTAGGAGATTGCCGGGAAGCGATCCTATGGCGGCACCCGTGCCGCCATATATAAAATAGGTGGCAACAGTATAACCTGCGCATTGCAACAACCCGCCGGAAAGTGCGGCAATTATAAAAGCTTTTTTATCTCCGTTTGGAGAGAGCTTGTTATATAACGTTCCCGTTGTGAAAGCCATCAACCCTTTAAACAGACATGTCGGACCCGCCCACACCATATATCCGAGAAAAAAATCGGACATTGCGGCTCCGAGAGATCCTGCGATTACACCTTTTTTACGACCCAACAAAATAACAGCCAGAAATATCATTGTATCACCCAAATGTAAATATCCGAACGGATATGGAATTTTCAATGCAAATGTAGCTATAAAAACTAAAGCCAAAAACAATCCGGTTTCACATATATTTATAATCTTTTTGTTGTTCATTTCAGATCAATACCTCCACTTCATTTAAATTAAGTTTAGCACTGCGAATTTGAATTTTCAATCATTGACAGTTACATTTAAAGTAAATCAAATTAAACATTTAATTCAGTAAATTTCGTTTTAGGATTAATACCGAGAGTCACTTTTCAAATTTACGAATCAAACCAAACGCACGAGCACATGCGGAAGAGTGTGTAAGAAATTCGATCAAGACATTTAAATACAAGATCAAATGTATTTAAATTTTGTAAAAATTCAATAAAGAATATAATATATTTCAAAAAAATATTGTAACTTAGTGAAATCTGGGATATAATGGACGAAATATTAAGTATTGTTGTATTGGTGGGCAGTATTGCCTAAATCATATTATTTTAGCTTAACTTAACTAATCAAAATTAACTGAGCGGGATCAGATTTATTTTGCTTTATTGAGTCGGTAAACTGAGAGTTTGCCGTCAGTATGGCTACATGAATCGGCTCTGTTTTGATCTATTGAATTGAATAAAAAGTACTTGGAGAATGTTGTTATGGATTTCAGTAAAAAAATTATGTACGGAAAGAGGACATTGCTTTTCACAGCAATGGTTTTTGCGTGTCTTGGAATATGTATAGGCATGTTTATGCACGTGTTTGCGGAGACACCGAAACTCGTTTTCACAGGAGTAAGAATGCAGAGTGCGGCGGACGGATCCGTACAGGCACTTGTGGATGTAAACCTGAGAGAATATGAGGGTATGGGTGTAGGATTTACGATGTCGTACGATAAAAATATCGTCGAACCTTCAAATATTACCGACAATCAGCCGCTTACGGCGAAAGATACTACAGGATCTTTTCTTTTAATCAACGGGAAGTATTTCCCTCAAAAAAGTATGCTCAACCTTTCATCATTTAACAAAGAGGGAGAGGTAGAAGGCAGAATCACAACAAACCCGGGAATTCCGGACGACAAAAACGGAGATTATATATTCGATAAAAAGTTCGATGGAGAATCTTCCACAAATCCGAATGTATACAAATATATAAATGCAAATACGCCGGAGGGGCTGAAAGTGGCAACTCTGAGTTTTAGAGTGAAAGATCCGCAGGCGTTCGCAAAACTCGACAAAGACGGACTTGAACAGGTGTTCAGTATAAAGAACGGTGCTGACGGGAAAAAAGCTTTTGATATATCATATGTAGATATAACTAAACACCCGCCGGAAGTATTTTATAACGAAGACGAAAATCTCGGATTTGAATTCCAACTTGAAAATACAATTTCCAAAGTTTTAGTTGCCAAAGGCAGCAGCATAGAGGTAAGTGCGGCGGAGATCTATAAGAACGGCACGGAAAACGATTTGATCGACTATTTAAATGCGCACATGAGAGATGTCGTTGTTCAGTATGCCGACGGTGCGAGTGTCATGGATAAAATCAGATGGGGCGAAAACAATTTCACATTTGAGGATGTTCAGAACAGCTCAACTTGGCATGTTAAGGGCGGAGAGAAAGCGGCATATAGAATAAAGCAAAACTATAACGATGAAGTAAAAGTGGAAATTTTGCTCAAAGTGAGACCGGTAAATATAATCGGATATAAGGTGGACAAAGAGTTTATCGCATATAGACAGGATAACAAACCTACAAAAAAAGAAGATTTACAGTTGCCTAAAAAAGTAAAAACGATATTTGACAGGGTGGTTCCGGGACATTTGGATTATAAGATAAATATCCTTGGAGGATGGAAGCAGGAAAGCTCTCCGAACGACAAAGACTTTTTTGATGCGGACGCACCGAAGGGAGAGTATAAATTTGTCGGAGATGTCGATTTGGTAAATTTGCCTCCGTGGGCAACGATAAAAGAAGAAAAAGCAAGAGCTGTAAGAGTAATAAACGACATTGATATACCGGACCTTGACAACAATAAAATTTCAGCGGTAGTCGAAGATGACGGGACACTTGTCGTTACGGTTGAAAAACTCGGAACGTTGACTTATTTACATGATGATACGACATTTGAAATAAAGATGCCTAACGGACAAGTCATAGACAGAAGTGCATTCAACAAACCTAATAAAGGAATATACGAAGAAAAAATAAACTACCCGGGTTCGGGACAGGCACAAATAAAGATAAGAACGGGCGTTACTAAAAATGCCATGCAGGAAGCATTGCAGTCCTATATAAATATGGGAAAAAGACTTGGAAGATACGGTATTTCGGCTAAAATTCCCGACAACTTCCGAACCAATGAAAGTTCTTTCAATACTGAACCGAGGAGAAATGTCTACACGGGAGGAGATGTAACCGAAGACGGACTTACGGGTTATCATTTTGATTATTCGGGAGTAAAAAAAGATTTATTCCCTTTCCATAAAGGCGATGTGTTGCTCAACACTGTAAACCTGCCGGGAAGTGATGTTGTAGATACGACTTATATGGGAACGGACGGAAAAGAACCCGGCAAACTCGGCACCATAACGGTTGATGCGTGGACAAAGGTTTCGGGAGATCCGGATTCGGTAGGGGATGTTGTTGTGTATAAGGGTATTTTATCCACAACGGAGTACAGTGCTTACGGAAAGGTGGAGAACCTCGCATCGGATAAAAAGTTTGTAAAAATCAGCGTGCGCGTTAAAGAGGAAAGACCTCAGACGGAGCAGGAAGAAAAGATAGACAATATCGACGACTTTACTTTTAATACACAAAGAGTCGGATATAGCAGCGGAGATATACAGAGCAAAGATTTTCTGATAGAAAATATCGGAGAGGGCGATATAAGAGGGCTTAATGTTACCTTTGATGCAGCAGGTGAAGGTGCGTTCAGAGTGGTACAAAAACCTGTCTATTATCTGAATAAAGGGGAGCGAACGGAGTTTGTAATAGCACCGAGAGAAGGGCTTCCTTCAGGAAGGTATACAGGAAAAGTCACAGTTTCATCCAACAGGACGAGCAATCTTAGAAGTTTTTATGTAAACTTTACGGTTTCGGATACGGATATATATAAGGTTGAGATAAGAGTAAATGATCCTAAGCAGGGCAAGGCCGTAGTTGTAGGCGGAATGATGTTTAAAAAGGGAGATACGGTTACTATCAAGGCTACGCCTAACAGCGGATACAGATTTTCGAGATGGACGCAAAGCCATCCGGGAGATCAGGTGGCATTTACATCGGATCTGTCAAAAGATACGACGTTTATTATGCCCGGAAATGATGTAATTATAACAGCTAATTTTGCAGAAGAGGGAACAAGCGATCTCTATAAGATAAGCTATGGAAACTCGCCTTATGGACTTATCATGAACGATGACAGCTTGTCGGAAGATCAGAAGAGTGAATATAAGAAGTCATTTGACGACCATAAAAATACATTTATAGACTCCAAAGTCCCTAAGAACGGTGTGGCAAACATCAGGTATAGAGAAGAGGCATGGGGTGCGAAAGGCAAAACGTATAAGAATTATGACAAAGATGAACACGCATTGTTTATTTATAATGGACAAAGCTTTAAAGATCCGGGACTTTCGGATGTAAAAGACAGCAAGGGAAATGCTGTGGCGTCGGTATCCGTTTCCAAGAAGATAACCGTTGACGTAATAGGAGATCCTGCGGAAGTATCGTTGCATAAGATGTTTAAAAATGTGGCGGCCCAGACTATAGACCTCGGAACAGGCTATGAAGGATCGGAAATATCAGCATTGAAAGACCTTGTTATAAGACCGGGCGTTTATGAAATGGAATATAAATTTAACGATTATGACGGAAGGCCTGTAACGGTAAAAAAAGCGATTATAGTGCTTAGCAAGCGTGGAGATGTCAACCTAGATAAAAAGTCAAATACCGAAGATGCTAAATATATTTCGGAGAGGTATAGAAACCGACTTCCTTTTGAATATTTATCAGTTTATGAAGCAGGAGCAAGACTTTATAAATATAGAATTTGTGATTTCAACGGAGACGGCAACGTTAATGCCGTTGACGCAAAGATGTTGAAGAAACCGGTAGTATATAAAGAATACTACATGTAATAGGAGGGATTCGGTGAATAATGAATTTATAATGATGAAAAAAAGGTTATCCGTAATATTGGTAGCCACGATGGTTTTTACGTTGTTCGGAGGGCTGTCGTTTAAAAAACCGGTTTATGCGGGTAGCGAAAAACCTACAATACACGTAAAATTTATGGGCATTTCAAAAAATAATGAAGGCCCGGCGGATTCTGCAAAAGAAATACCTAAAATAGAGGATAAGGATGTAGGAAAGATATTCTGGGTAGGAGTATCGTTAAGCAATTTATCAAAAGTAGATTATATAAAAACTCACGGTGTTTTCGGAACAGAGATAGGTTTTGAGTATGATCCCAAGTATGTTGAACCTTGCAGCGACTTACCTGACGGAGAACTCGGAGGAGCTCAGGCGGACTCGGAAGAGGCATGGCTTAAGACCATTCAGAAATTTAACGAGACGGACGGAATGTGGGCTAAAGCCGACTATGAGATTGAACCTTCAAGCAGCATTAAAAGCACGGACCCCTCTCAGGCAGACGGCAGAGAAGAAGATGTTATGCCCGGTTGGAAAATGTCATTCGTGAAAATCGAGAAAAAGGACGGAGCGACGGGCGACAGCAAGTTTAAAGGAATAAGCGATAATGACGAGCACTTTATATTAAAAATACCTTTTAAAATTAAATCCGTTCCGGTAGGACCGGATAAACCGATTTCGTTTAAGCTTGCCAGAGGACCGGAAACGCTCGGACTGTATACGGGGGAAGATGAGAATTCACCGTATCAGTACTGGGAGAAAGAGGACAGAACAGTTCCGGAAGTGAATCTTAAGAATACGTTTGATTTTGGCGGAGACATAAACATCTTTACGGGAACGGCAGTGGAGCCTCCTATCGGTGGAGATAAAATAAGTACGATGACAGTAAAGCGAAATTATCATGATGCCAAGGAAGATAAGGATAAGGAAGAGAACGTAAAACTGCATGATGCGGTATTTCCGGCAGCAGAGCCTCTGACGGAAAAGGTCTTTGATCCTGCCGTTAAGAAATATTATATCCAGGTTAAGCATGATACAAAGTCGATCGACTTTACAACGGGCGGAAGTACGGCAGCGCCTACAGCAAAATTGAATTATAAGCTTACTCCGGCAGTGGCTGACGAAAAGTCATATGTTGCAGCGGCAACAGGAACGGAAAAGGAGTACAGGATAACAGTACCTATAGCGGATCTTAAGGACGTGAAAATGGATACTGAGACAGGCTTTAATAATGTGCTCACAATCAGTGCGGAGGGAGAAAGCTACGAAATATATATAAGGAAGCTTGTGGAACCTAAGATCATACTTAATTATGGTAACAGCCCTTATGGATGTATTGAACGAATGTCAGCATGGGATGAAGCTAAAAAGGCAAAAGCCAGAGCGGATTTTGACGATGACTATAAATTTACTGCTGAAAATACACCTGATGGATGTGTTACAGGTGTAAAATATACACCGCAGGCATGGGGAAATCCGAATACTATGACAGAAGTTTCTCCGGGAACAGATTTAGAAAAATGGAAATTAAATAATCCCGGGAAAACACCTTATATAAATTATGATAAAGATCCGAGTATTGTATTTGCCCAAATGAGTCAAGATATTATTGATAGGGGAGTAACGTTAAAAGATTCATTAGATAGGATAGTTCCTTTAAATCTTACAAATAAAGTTGTGCGTGAAGTATATTATGATCAAATGAAAACAGCAGGAATAAGAGGATTTAAAGAGAATGTTTTAGAAAATCAAAAAATTGTTGGCGAACTCGACGGAACCCAAGAAAATAATGTTATAAAAATGAAATCTGTTAGAGGGAGAGCAGGACTATCAAAAATAATATATAAATATGTTGATATAACTGGAACAGAAGCTACAGCTGTTAGGTGTATGACTATATTACCCAAACTTGGAGATGTAGACATGAACGGATATGTCAATCCGGTTGATGCAACACTTGTCAACAAGTCATCGAAATCTCCATTACCAAGTGAACAAACTGTAGGTCTTGAAGTTCAAGGGAGAATATTTAAATATAGAGTAGTGGATGTTGATAAAAATTTATATATAAACCCGGTTGATGCAACTTCTATAAATAAAGCAGGATCTGTTCCATTGAAGCCATTTTATTTGTATTAATTCTTTGAAGAATAAATTTAATAAAGAAAGAGAGGGTGTGATAGCTTAAGTTGTTGTTGGAGATTAAAAAAGGTTTATTGGGTGGCATAATATATATCATTTGTTGAGAAAGGAGCATGTTTGTGTATTTTGATTAAAATACACAAGGGAATTATTATGAAAACGAAAAAGCAAATTGCATGGATATTGATAATGATGCTTTTAGTAACTTATTTTCCAAGTACAGCATTCGGAAGCGAGTTTGGCGAAGTTGGTCGAGGCAGAGTTAAAATGAGTTTGGACTTTTTAAATGTTGATAATCTCAAGGCAGGACCAACAGATAGCGCTTCGTCAGTTCCGCAACTGAATGCGGGGGACATTGTTTGGGTAGGGTTGCGTGTATCAGATATGACAAAAGCTAATTGGCCGGTGCTTGCTGATTATGGAATACAACAGTTAAAAATGACATTTAATTATGATACAAGATATATTGTACCATATACAGAATACTCATATAAGAGCGAAGCAGATCTAGGAGATCCTGATTCAAATTTTCAAGAATCCATATTAAAATATTCAGGGTGGGATGCAAAGTATGCCTGGAATTCAGCAGGGACAACTTATCAACAGGAGATAAATTTAGACAGTGCAGAACCAAGCTATGTGGATGCACAGCATTCGAAAGCCTTTGCTTTGCATATCGAAATACCAGATAGGCTCCCTGTTACTAAGCAAAGATTTTATAATTCAGATGATGCTAGCAGTTCATATATTTTTAAAATACCTATGAAAATAGTTAGTTTACCGCCAGAAGGGACAAAGATACTTGAAAATAGTTTAAGCGGGAATAATACTGCTGCAGTTTTTGCGAAACAAGGAGAGATGAATGATGAATGGTCTGGTGAGTGGGATGCCAACTCTGAAGATCTTAGTATTAATAGGAATTTAAAAAATTATATTGTTTTTAAAGGTAATGTAGATTTATTCCCATCAAAAGTTTCTGTTACTTATCATGATAATGCCAGTGTTGATAAGCCTGTAACTGCTAATTCTGCTGAGGGTGTTAAACAGAAAGTTGCACAAGGTAACAGTTTGAAGGATGAGAACCTGACAATCCAGCAGGGACCGACAAGACCGGGATATATATTTAAAGGCTGGTTTGAAGGTGCAGGAGCAACAGGGGCTGAATTTACCAATGAAACCAAGCTTAATGCAGATAAAGAAGTTTACGCTAAGTGGGCAGAAGGTTATGCCATAACTTTCAATGCTAATGGTGGAGAACTGAATAAAGGCACTGCGGGTGTTTATACTGTTGAAAAAGAAAAAGGACACTTACTTGAGGCGGGAGATGTTCCTACTGCAACAAGAGAAGGTTATAAATATGATAAATGGAATACAAAAGCCAACGGAACAGGAACCGATATATCTAAGGATCAAGTTGCCGGACATAATTTCAACAATACAAGTGCAACGTTATATCCTGTTTGGGTTCCTGACGGAAGCAAACAGACTGCAAAGGTTGAGTTTGACAGAAACGTAAAAGGCGAAAATATTAAGATAAATCCTGAGAGCATTACGCTTAATGTAGGAGATAATATAGGTCTGGGAATGCCTGATGAACCTACGAGAGAAAATTATACTTTTACAGGATGGAATACTAAGAGAAACGGAACAGGTGACAAGTTCGATAAAGATACAAAAGTACAGGGCAATATAAAAGTATATGCTCAGTGGAAACCTAATTCAGCCGTTTTAGATCCGAAAGATGTAAAAGTTACATTTGAAAGCACGGATGCAACTAAGCCTGCAAATCCGGGAGAAGTGAGTATAAAAGCAGGAAGCAGTGTCGGATATGCAATGCCTGATGAACCGGAAAGGACAGGATATGCTTTCGGAGGATGGAAAGACAAGACAACACAAGCAGACTTCGATGCGGATACAATAGTTAATGAAGATAAAACGGTTGTTCCTAAGTGGGTTGAAGATGCTACCGTAACATTTAATGAAAATGGCGGTACCAAGGGCGCAGGCTACACCGATTCGGTTAAGGTTTCAGTAGGAAAGAAGATTCCGGCGGACAAGTTCCCTACAGCAGCAAATCTTACAAGGGACGGTTATACGCTCAAAGGTTGGAATACCAAGGCAAACGGAACAGGTGAAAACTATGATGAAAATACAGTAATAAACGGAAATACCACTTTATATGCCAAGTGGGAAGCTGATGCTGCAACTGCCGTAACTGTTAAATTTGACGGCAATAGAGCAACAAAAGAAGCAAATCCTAAGGAAGTTTCCGTTAAAAAGGGTGATTCATTAGGAACTATGATGCCGGATAATCCGGAAAGAACAAACTATAAGTTCAAAGAATGGAATACTAAAAAGAACGGAACAGGTGAAGTATTCACAAAAGATACTGTAGTTAATGAAGGAAAAACAGTTTATGCACAGTGGGAAGCAGATCCGGCTATAGTATCACCTAAGAATGTAACAGTTACATTTGACAGCGACGGTGCCGATACACCTGCAAACCCTGCAAGCATTACAATAAAAGCGGGAGATAATATAGGTGAAGGCAATATGCCGAACAATCCTGTGAAGAACGGATTCGTATTTGACAAGTGGTTATCTACGGGAGATAACAGTGAATTTACAGGGAATACTCCGGTAAATGACAATATTATGGTAAAAGCTACTTGGAAGACAAATCCTCAGATTACGTTCAACGCTAACGGTGGAAAGATCGACGGTCAGGATACAAAAGCTGTAGATGTGACCTATAATACACCACTTTCAGCGGCAGCTGTTCCTACGGCGCAGAGAGCGGATTATGAATTTGTTAAGTGGAATACTAAGGCAAACGGTACGGGAGATGATCTTGATACTGTTTCTAACAGAACTGAGAATGCGACATATTATGCAATATGGAAAGCAACCAAAGATCCTGTTACAGTAACGTTTAACGGAAACGGAGCAGGGAAAGAAGCAAATCCTGCTACAATAACAGTGAATAAGGGAGATAAGATAGGTCTTGGAATGCCTGAAGCTCCTGAAAGAGACAAGTATAAATTTGATAAATGGAATACTAAGCAGAACGGCTCAGGAACAGAATTTACAGGAGAAACACCTGTACAGGATAATATGACCGTTTATGCACAGTGGAAGGTAGACATCGCCGGTGGGCAGGAAGAAGTGACTGTAACATTTGAAGCCGCAGATGCAACTGTTCAACCTAACCCGACAACAAAGAAAGTGGTCAAGGGAGATTCAATAGGTGATGCAAACATGCCGGAAGCTCCTAAGAAAGACGGATATGTATTTGAAAAATGGCAGGATGCTATAGGTGTAGACTTTACAGGAAGCACCAAAGTTAACGATAACATGACGGTTACAGCTGTTTGGAAACAAAACATAGAAGTTAAGTTTAACGGAAACGGCGGACAGTTTGCAGGCGGAACAGGTACAAAGACGGTAGAAGTTCCTGCCGGCACTAAGATCGGCAATAAGCTTATTGCCGGATCCGAGGTTACGAGAGCCAACTATGAGTTCAAGGAATGGAACACAAAACCTAACGGAACCGGAACAGTATTTGATGCTGAAAGTCAGGTTGACAATGCTGTAGAAGTTTATGCAATTTGGACTGCTGCAGGAGCAGATCAGGTGACTGTTACGTTTGATAACAATGCAATAGATCCTACTAAGCTGACAAAAGAAGCAAACCCTAAGACTGTAACCATAAACAAGGGTGATGCACTCGGAACAGCTATAGCTACTCCGCCTGAGATGACAGATTATGAATTCAAGGGATGGAATACTAAGCCTAACGGACTTGGAAAAGATATATCCGCTGATACTAACATTGACAAGACAATGACTGTCTATGCTAAATGGGAAGCTAAGGGCGGTGCAAATGAAGCCAACAACATATCTGTTATATTCTATATGAATAAAAAGAATGAGGCTAACGATACAAGTGATGAGTATGTAGAAGCGAAACAGATTATAAGAGCGGCAGATTTACCTAAGTTCGAAGACAAGTTCTTACCGTTTACGGATGATGACGGTGCAGTTGCTGAGAATAAAGGTAGAGAAGGTTACAAGTTTGTACAGTGGAATACTTCTGACGGAAACAAGTTTAACAAGGATACTGCACAGCCGGGAGCGGATAAGAAACTTAAGTTATTCGCTACATGGGAGACCGAGGCTACGTTCGTTCTCGGACAGACGGTATTTGAATATGACAACACATTCAAGACAGTCCCTGTAACTGAAGTTAAGGGTTATGACATTCATACAATAACACTTGTTCAGGGAACGGATTATGAGTTCGTATTTAAGAAACAGGGAGCATCAGATACAACTGATAAGATAAAAGATGCAGGTGTTTATGATATCGAAGACATCAAGGCATTAAAGACACATGCAAATGCAGATAAGTTGATTTTGGATAAGGTGCCTCCTGTGGGAAGTATAACAATAAATCCTAAAGGTGTTACGTTGACGATTGATTCGGATCAGAACCCTAAGACAGACGGAAATACTGCTGTAACTATGACAGGAACAGTTGAACCTAACGAAACGAATGTAACATTTAAGTACTATAAAGCAGTTGCAGGAGCAGGAAACACTATTACCAAGGGTGAAGAAGTAGCGGAGCCTAAAGAATACGGTAAGTACATAGTAGAGGCTAATACAACAGATCCTAACTATGTAGTGTCAGCGGTTAAACATGTTAGCGGAACATTAGCTATATATGACAACAGTGTTTATGCGGACGGAACAACAGGCAAGAATATCAAGCTTGAGATTCAGTCGGCAGCGAAACTGACAGGCATAACTGTAACGAATACGGAAGATAAAAAACTTGATATGTATAAGAAGGCGGCAGATAAGCTTTCCGATACCGACAAGACGGAATACAAGGATGATGTTACAGATTACTATGTAAGTGTTAAGGACGGAGAAAAAGTAAAAGTTAAATTCGAAGGGACATTGCCTGATGCAAACTTCAGTGTTACCAAGAACGGTACACCTGTAGAGCTTGAAGGAAATGAAACTTCAAAGACAACTAAAGAACTAACACTTGATCCGCTTGATCCGAACACACAGACAACACCGGATGCCAAGTTCGGCAACACATATGTTATAAATGTAGGTGGAAAAGAGTACAAGATACATGTAAGACAGCTTCTTAAACCTGAAATTAAACTCAATTATGGAAACTCACCATATGGAGAGATAATGAGGGATAATGCAATCGTTGATAAAGAAGCAGCTAAACAGTATTTCCGTACAAACCTGAAATTTGCTAACAATATGCTTCCATCTGGTATGAGTACAAAAGTTAAGTATACAGAAAGAGCATGGGGTGATGCTAATAAAATGACCGAACTTGAAGTAGGAAGCGATGTAGAAAAGTGGAAGTTAGAACATCCAGGTCAAAAATATTTCATAAACTATGATAAAGATATGCATGCATTATTTGGGATAATGGGTACCAAAGTAAAGGATCCAGGCTTTAAGATAAAGGATTCTTTAGGTAAGGAAGTTGCATTGTCTGCACATAACAGTGTTAAGAGAAGCATGACTCTTGATAAGATGAGCAAACTGGGAGTTGTTGGATTTTCAGAGGGCGTTACACAAGAAAAGCTTGAAAATGTTATGGTTGGGGCTGCAGATGAAAACGATATTGATCTTACTAAGTTTAGAGCAAGACCTGGAATTTACGAGATTAAATATGAATATGTTGATGATGCAGGAGTTACTATTTCAGAGGTAAGGATGTTTATGGTAAAAGCTAAATTAGGAGATGTTGATATGAATGGATACATCAATCCAGTTGATGCTACAGCTATTAATAAGGATGGCTCATCACCTCTACCTAGTGAGAATACAGTTGGCTTAGAAAAGCAAGGAAGATTCTTCAGATATAGGGTAATTGATGTTGATAAAAACTTATATGTAAATCCAGTTGATGCTACAGCAGTAAATAAATCTTCATCAGTACCATTGATACCATTTTATGTTAGTATTCCTTAATCTAAAATAAATAGCTATTATGAAAGGAGAAAAATGAAAGTTATGAGGAAAAAGAAAATATTTTCATGGATATTAGTGCTATCACTACTGATTTCACTAATACCAAGTTCAGTCTTTGCTGCCAATTATGGAGCAGTTGGAGATGGACATGTTCAGCTGTATGTTGACTTTTTAAATGTTGACAATAGTAAAGCTGGACCAGTGAATGCTGCAAGCAGTATACCGGAATTGCATAAAGACGATGTAATTTGGATAGGTGTTGGCGTAAGTGATATGACAAAAACTAACTGGCCAGTACTTGCAGATTATGGTATTCAGCAGCTTAAACTTACTTTCAATTTTGATGGAAGATATTTGAAGCCTTATGGAAAATGGAACTATAAGGATGGAGAGGATTCGGGAGATTCGTCTACAAATTTCTTAGATTCAATATTGAAATATTCAGGATGGGTGAAGGAGTATAAGTTTAATGCAGCAAGTAATGATGATCAACCTATTTCTCCTATAGATGCGGAAACAATATACGTGGATCAATCAGCACCGGAAGCAAGAGCATTTACACTTCACATAGAAATTAAAGATACGTTGGCAGTTGGGAAACAAAGATTCTATAACGCAACAGATACAAGTAAACAGTACATCTTCAAAATTCCAATGCAGGTAGTTAATGATGTACCTGCAGGGACAAAAACTTTTGAGATGGCATTGAGTGGAAACAGTACTTCTACTGTATTTGCTAAAGAAGGAAATATGAATGCAGAGTGGTCTGGACAGTGGGATAAATACTCATCTGGAGGAACTGCAGATCATACTAATATGAAAAATTATTTTCATTTTAATGGAAACCCTGATCTCTTCCCTGCGGCTGAAGTGCCTACCGGCGCTACTGCATCATTGAGCAATTTGGATAAGCTTACAAATGGTCAGCCGATTGAAGGGCTTAAGGATCTCAAGGTTCATGTTACTTATCCGACAAACCCTGCTGTGGATAAGAACCCTACAAAGATAGGTTACGGAAATGCGGGATTGACTGATAATGATGTTGCGAGTCTGACAGAGATTACGACACCGTTTAATGCTGACAATGCTATGAATGGAAAACATTTATATGCTTACTATCAAGAAGGTACATTCAAGAAGATGATTGACCTCGGGGTTATGACGGTTACAGATCCTGTTCAGTCAATAGACGTAACTATGGGAACAACAAGCGGTGAATATGGAAATATCACATACAAGACGCTCTTCGATAATCATATTACCGGTATCAATGCAACATTGGGATCAGGAACAGTATCCCCTATAGCAAAAACTGATGCGGGTATCACTTGGAAGATAAACGGTCAGCCGTTTGATAAGACAAGTACGGATATCTTAAAGGCAGGTACATATGATATTGAAGCTACATATAAGGGAGCGACATCTCCTAAGAAACAGTTTACTGTCAATAAGAGAGATATTACCGTTACACTTGATCCTAACCACCAGACTAAGGTTTACGGTACAGACTTAGACACTTCAGCTCTGACGGTTAAGGTTGACGGAGCATTGGCAAGTGAATCGAATACATTAAAAGCTAATGTCAAGTTCACTCATGCTATTACCAAGCAGACAAATGTGGGAGATTACGATATCACACTAAGCGCAAATACAAACGAAGCTTGGAAGAACTACAATGTGACGTTTACCGCAGGACAGAAGATCAGAGTTACTAAGAAGCCTATAAACTATGCGGCAACGGATAAAGTTCGTATAGGTCCGTTCAGGAAAGGTGAAACAGCTTCGACGGTATGGAATGATCTCGCTGCAAAAGATATAGAGGCATGGGATGCAAACAACGTTAAGTTGAAGATTACACTTGGAGCGGCTCCTACAACCGGTGTTGTAGCGAACGATGTTGAAACCGCTATAACGGCAGCTGAACTTACAGGAACTGCGGCAGGAAATTACGATTTACAGACTAAGCCTGCAAAAGCTATATATAATGTAAATGATGATCCTGTTAAGAACATAACAGATATAAACATGAGTTCAGTAGTAGGAAACTATGGTGATATCACACCTAAGGCAATCTATGACAATATTACAGATATCGCAGTAGGATTGGAATCGGGTGCAACATCCACTGTAGCTAAAGATGCTGCCGGAGTAACTTGGGAGCTCGACGGCAATGCACTTAATAAGGCAGATGCGACAACTCTCTTAGATGCAAAAGCACATACTCTTAAAGTTACATATCAGGGTAAGACATTCGAGAAAACATTTACCGTTAACAAGAAGGCTATAACTGTTGCACTTAATGCCGGTCAGACAAAGGTTTACGGTGCAGACTTAGGTGCTTTAACAGTTAATATTACCGGAGCGGCAGCTGCTGATGAAGCTGCATTAAAAGCTGATGTTAAGTTCGCCGGTGTTGATAAGAAGACTAAAGTGGGATCTCATAACATCACGCTTGACAAAACAACCGAGTCTGTTTGGAAGAACTATAATCCGACATTTACTCCGGGACAGATTAATGTTACCAAGAAGCCTATAAACTATATGCCGGCAGAGAAGATCAATATCGGTATATTCAAGAAGGGATCATCTCCTGCATTAACGATCGCAGATCTTACTGCAAAGGATATAGAAGCATGGGATGCCGTTAAACTTAAAGTTACGGTAGATGCTATAAACACAGCTGCTGTAGCGGCAAACTTGGAAGCTAATATAACAGCTGCCGAGCTTACAGGAGAGGCCGACGTTATAGGAAACTACGATTTAAATACCAACCCTGCGAAAGCGGTATATTCAGTTATTGATAAGGCTATAACAGGCATATCACTGATTGATGAACAGGATCTGAACTTCATCGAAGGAAAAACTGTTTCCGCTGCGGATTTGGGAACACTTAAACTGAAGGTTGACTATGATGATAATACTTCCGAAAACATTAATGCGGCGGATTTTGCAGCAAAAGGCGTTGCAATCAAGGCAGGTACAAATCCTATAACTCTTGGAACTACACCTGCGGATAAAGCTTGGAACGGACTTAAGCTCAAGGTGGAATATGCCGGAAAGAGTGCGGAAGGATCTAAAGAGATCAAGGTTAATGACAAAGCTATAAGCGCATTGACAATAAAGAATGACCCTACAAAGATGGAATACACTGTCGGTGAGAAGATCAAACTTGCAGGCTTAAAGATCAAGGTTGATTATAACAACGGAACATTTGATGATAATGTAACCTATGATGCTGATAACAAGAACAGCTTGAATAACGACAATATAAAAGTATTTGTAGGTGATGTGGAAGTTACAAAGGATACTGTAGTTACTGCCGATATGATCGGTAAGAATATTACGGTTAAGGTAACCGATACTATAAAGCAAGATACAAACGGCACATTGACAGTTAAGGCTAAGAAACCTGAGGCTGAAATTGATGCCAAGACAAATGCCGTTAAGGTTAAGGATCCGCAGTCCGGCTTCGTTTATGCGATAGTTAAGACCGGCGACCCTGCACCTGCTGCCGGAGCTTATGCAGCGGCACCTGCCGGCGGATTTACGGGATTGGATGCAAATACAAGCTATACAGTATATGCTAAACTTGCAAATGATGCAGGCGTATCAAGTGCGGTAAGCAGCGATCCTGTTAAGACATTTAAGAATAAGGTAGTGATCAAGGATAAGATTGAAGCTGTGATAGGTACATTCTTCATGGATGACGGAAACGTAGCAAAAGCTGATGTTGACAAGCATGTTACAGGTAAGGTCGTTGAGGATTATTACAAAGAAAAAGCGTTGACAACCAAGGTTGTATTCCCGCTTAACGTAACGACAGATACAGTATTATTCGCTAAGATCAAGTCGGGTGGCGGCGGATTTATCGGTCCGGCAACTCCTGGAACAAGCGAAAAGATAGAGATCACTCTTTCACCTTCACCGGTTAACGGAATTGTAGGTGAAAAGGGTAAGATCACCGCAACTGTAAAGGGAACTACTAAACCTGTTACTTGGAGCTCAAGCGATGAAAAGATCGTTAAGGTGGATAAAGACGGAAATCTCGAGTTCATAGCTAAGGGTGAGGCTGAAGTTACTGCAAGCGTTGAGGGAGTTTCAGCTAAAGCTAAGGTTATTGTAACCGACGCGGATGAGTCTCTCATAGATGAGAACTTCATGAAACCTTATATAATAGGATTGCCTGACGGAACGTTCGGACCTGAAAGAGATATCACGAGAGGTGAAGTTGCGGCTATAATCGCAAGAATCTTGAAGGTTAAGATGGATCCTAACGCAACTTACAGTTCGAGCTACTCTGATGTAAAAACAGGCGAGTGGTATGCTAACTATGTAGGATTCTTGTCCAAGTTCAACATCATCAAGGGATATCCTGACGGAACATTCAAAGCGAACAACAAGGTTACAAGATCCGAGTTGGTAGCTATGATGGCAAGAGCTGCAAGATATAAGGAAAGCAACGAAGCTCCGGCATTCTCCGACGTGAGTGCAAACTACTGGGCTAAGGGATATATAGCTGTTATGTCTCAGAAGAAGATCATAGCCGGATACCCTGACGGAACATTCGGACCTGACAGAAACATCTCAAGAGCGGAGACTGTTAAGATTATCAATAACATGCTTGTAGAATCTGAAGCTGTTACAAACAAGACGTTCCCTGATGTTACTTCTACACATTGGGCAAGCGATGTTGTTTTGAAATCGGCGAACGAAAGAAGAGCTGTTAAAAAGAAATAAGTTAATATTTTATGGCGTAGGCTCCGGTTACGGAGCTTACGTCTATTATTTAATTTTCAACTATGGGCTGTTTTATGACAAATTACATAAAAAACAGCTCATATTTGAGCATTAAAAGGATTATCTGCGGTGTTATACGTTATACCGTACAAAATATAAATGCACAGGAGAGGATAAGAAATAAGGTATGAAAATGGAAATGAGAGAAAACGGCAGCTTTAAATTTTTATGTTTAGCGGTTATTCTATTCACTGTAGTTTTGATTTTGCCGATGAATTTCGCACATGCGCAAAGTGATCTTAAAATTTCAACAACGACGTTGGCGAGAGGGACGGTGGATGAACCTTATTCATTTAAATTGAAAGCGGAGGGAGGAAAGGCACCTTACACTTTTTCGATTTCAAATAAAGGAACGCTTCTGCCTAAAGGACTTTCCATAAACAGTGAAGGCGTTATTTCCGGAACTCCTGAAGTCTCGGGTGCATATTATAACGTATATTTTAAAGTCACGGACAGTGAGGGTAATGTGTCGGAGAAAAAGATTACTATAAGGATAAATCCATACCTGGTAGACTTTACAGCGACGGATTTGATGCAATTTTATGACGGTACACCGAAAAGTGCGACTATAAAAGTAAAAGATAACAAATATCCTTTGAAGCAGTTTGAAGATTACGAAGTGTTCTATGGCGTTAAAATAGCCACTAAGAATGAGCAGGGACCGAAAAATGTGGGAAGCTATATGATCAGAATTCGTATGACCAACCCGAAATATGTATTTAATTCGATAAATAATGCGACATTTACCGTAATGCAAAGACCTGAGGGAAAAATCAGAATCGGATACGGAAATTCGCCGGTTGCAAAAATAAGGGGGAAATTTTCGTCTTCGGATCAGAGTAAGGCGGATGAATTTATAAATGTATTTAAAGAGAGTTTCAGTTTTAAAAATTTCCTCGATGAAAATGTGCCGTCAGGGGCCGATAAGGAGACCGTGTATTCCGAGGAAGCGTGGCGAGGTATTGCGGAAGGAAATCAGGATTTGAATGAGAATACGGTATTTTTATCGGATTTCAGAAGTCTGGATACCAAGTCGCAAGGTTACGTAATGAATGTGGAAGGACAGTATGCGGACGGTTTGAAAGTGGAAAAAAATGTTTTTAAATATATAATTAAAGGACTCAAGCTGAGAGATGCGGGAAAAGCGGATTCCGTCTTTGATGCGGGAAACGATTATGATCTTAACTCCGTTGCATTTAAAGACCTTATGGAAAACAAGAAAACATTGGTAAAAGAAGGGATATATAGGCTTGAGTATTCCTTTACGGATAGGGGGCAATTCGCGGAGCCTAAGGAGATTAAAGGCTTCAGATATGTTGTTATTAGTGATAATTCGGGAGATTTGAACAAGGACAGAAACGTCAATGCGCTCGACAGACTGATCCTTGAAACGGTGATCAAAAACCCGGGAAATTTTGAAAGCTTGTGGGTGTACAGATGTTGCGATCTTAACAGAGACGGGAAAATTTCGGAAGAAGATCTGCATACGTTTGATAAGAGGTTTTCAGGCAAGATAAAGAAATTTTACAGATAATTGTAAGAGAGGAAGGGAGGTATTTTACGTGAAAAAGAAAACAGTATCATTTTTATTGATAGCTGCAATGATTTTTACTTCATTAAGTTTTTTGGAACCTTTTAGTAATTCTTATGCGGAAGAGTCGAAAGAACCGGGAGCAAGTGCGACGGTTCTGGATTTATCACAGGGAAATATTATTATAACCTCCACAGGGGCAACAGGTGGAGGTCTTGCGACGCCGGAGACGGCACTTAATCCGGACGGATATATTATAAACGGCGGAGGGGTGGAAACGGACCACACTGTTATAATAGGGAAACCGGCTAACCAGGCGCAAAATTTTGAGACGAGAGTAAAATTTTCGAATCTGAATATGAAAATAAAGCCGACGCCTCAAAAGATGCCGGGAGTGGCACTTATGAGCGGATCAAAAGTATATTTAACGCTTGAAGGAGATAATGTTATTGATGCGAGTGCCAGAGCCAATGCTCCTGCTATAGGAATTAACGAAGCGCTTGAAGACAAGAATTTGGATCCGGCACACCTCATAATAGGAGGAACCGGAAGTCTGACCGCACTGGGAGGACAGCGTGCTACAGGGATAGGAGGAATTAAAAAAAGCTCCGGCGGTTCCGGAAGTTTCGGAAAGCTTACGATAAACAGCGGGCATATAATAGCCAAAGGCGATAAAGGAGCGGAAAATAAATCGAGCAATAATACGGCGGCTATAGGTGGTAACGGAAAAGTAGGAAAAGGCGGCATTACGATAAACGGCGGTAAAGTGGAAGCCGTTATAAATACGGAAAAGGACACTCCGGCAATAATGTTTAGAACTCCTGCCGCCGATCCGGATTCCATGATAACAATAAACGGGGGTAATGTTATTGCTTCAAATATCGGTAATTCTGCAAACAGTATAGATATAGGAGAGGATCCTGTTATATCTCCGGGAGATTCAAGAGCGGTGATAAACGGAGGCTCTGTTTACGGCAAAGTACAGGATGTGCCGAAAAATTCTTCAAGAGAGAGTGTATATCCCGTTAAAGTCAAGACGAATCCGGCTGTTATAGATAAAGAAATAACCTGTAACAGACAGGACGGCAGCAGCTGGACGGCGTACACGGACAGCAACGGAGAACTTATGATGTATCTTCCTGTATCCACGGAATACATTGCTTTTAATGTTGATGACGGCGGAACGGATACGCTTTATTATAAGACGGCGGTCACCGTGCAGGAGAATTCCTCAAACGAATATACTATGGAAAAATATACAGGTACGCCTTGTCAGTGTACTCTTTCAACTTCTTCCATAAAATTTGACGATCAGGCATACGACATAAATAAAACTATAGGTTATAAGGATATTGAGCTGAATGCTACATTTATAAAGAACCCTGCATGTACATATCCTATACATGCGGGCAAAAAGACATACAGTTTTGTAGGAGCGGTGGATCCCGCAGATGCCGAAATAAGCGGAAATAAATTGACCGCCAAAGAAGGAGCCATAGGCAAGACTTTTAATATAAAAGCGGAGGCGGTTATTAACGGAAAAACCTATGAAAAAACGGCTCAGTTTACCTTTTCTTCCGATGACAATCTTATGTTCGACTTGGATCAGGGCGATATAGAAATTTCGGGCGGAGGAAGTGAAAATATAAAGGTTAAGGTAGGATCCGTAACGAGGCAGGTTGCTCCGGATTCGGAACTGACTATTGTTCAGAAGGATTCAGACATAAAGAGGACGTATAATACAGTCACCATAGAGTCTCATACCGTATTGGCAAAACCTATAAAAATAAAAGATCTGAATATCTACCGAAGAAATATGGATAAGAACAGGCCGAGTTTTTGGGTAAAAAGCAATGCGGAAATAAAGCTTGAAGGTACTAATAAAATAGAGCATGACAGGCATGTAAGCCTGTCGCCGATGCAGGTAAGAACCCCTGCGACACTTACGATATCGGGTGACGGAAAGCTTGAAGCCGTTGTTGCGATCGGAACGGAAGAACCTGCGATAGCGGCAAGAGGTGACGGATCTCACCTTATAATAAACAGCGGAACCATATCGGCTTCAGGAGGAAAAACCGCTATAGGAAGTGCGGATCAGGGAATTGATGCCTACGTTACGATAAACGGAGGACATATCACTGCAGTAGGTAAAGATTACGCATATGATCACGCTTCCGGTATAGCTTCGCTCGGAAATCTGCATAAGACGGTAATAAACGGAGGATATGTAAATGCTTCGGCTCTTAAGGTGGTGGATAATAGCGAGCAGAGCGGTTTTGCAGGCGGTTTGGAGATAAACGGAGGATCGGTGTTTACAAAGATACCTCCGAGAGTCAAGCCTGTGGATTCGCAAGGGAACACCCTGGAGCTTTACACTGTCAAAACGGAAGACGTTGTAGCCGATCAGAAAGTAAAAGTGACATTCACAAAAGAGTTGAGCAACGATACCGATGACACACCGGTTACTTTTGATACATATACGGACGGCGAATCAAAGTTGTATTTTTACGTACCTGATGACGGCAGATGGCACAGAACAAAGACGGAAGCGGTAGGAGAAAACTACTATAAACGTATAAAGCCGTCTTCATCGGATCCGTCGCTCAATACCGGAACGGCAATAAAAAATGCACCTAAGAAAATAGTGAATTTTGCGTTTAAAAGGCAAAAGGAAGTACAGATAGATGAAGCGAACAAGACGATAAGAGTTACTATGAAAAGCGGAGTGCTTCTTCTCGGCATGTGGAAAGCGACCGTTGAAATCGAGGGCTCATCGTATTATCCTACGGCTGATCAGGAGATTATAGGACATGAAACGGTTCCTATAAAATATACCGTTGTCGGGGAAGACGGAAGCAAAGCGGTTTATAATGTATTCATAAAATCTGAAACGCCGACGGGTGACGAACCTACGGTAATCGATGTGAGTAATGGAGAGATCGTCATAAACGAATCGGGTATCACTGTGAACGGTACTGCGTTTGCAAAGAACCCTAAAGGATATATTCTGACGGGAACTTGTGAGACGGGCAACGGATCTGTAAGTATAGAGGGAAATGTTGCAGAACCCATACTCCTTAAGAGTTTGAATATAAAAACGACGGGTGACAGAAGCCCGATAGAAATAAGGGGTAAGGCAAAACTTACAATGTCTGAGAACGTCGAGCTTACAGCAACTAAAGACAGAGTTCCGGCGATAGATGTTTCAGGGACATCAAATAAGCTGACATTGCAGGGTGACGGAGTTGTTACACTTAAAGCCGGGGCGGAGGCACCTGCTATAGGGACATCCAAGACGGGATCACAAAATCCGGCAACATCCGGACTCGGCGATGTGACGGTTTTATCGGGAACTTTAACGATGAATGCGGGAGACGGTTGTCCTGCGGTAGGTTTTCATAAAGGAGATCCGAACACTTCTTCAAACGGAAAGTTCATAATCGACGGCGGAAGCTTGAGGCTGAATGATGCGGCAAATGCCGATCCGAACCTGTCGATTCAGGCTCCTGTAAACTCTGACGGAGCAAGGGTATATCCTGTAACGGTTAAGACGGAAAAACAGTCCGTTATAACAAATACGTTGGTTAAGGTGTCCACGTTGGGAGTCGGTGAGACGGAGATTAAAACTCAAGGTTACTGCACGACGGATGGGGACGGAAAGATATATATTTACAAGCCTTTAGGCTGGATTTCCATAAGTACCGAGGCGGGAACGAACGCATATTGGGGAACCGTAAAGGTTTTGGAGAACGGAACGGACCTTACGGTAGGTAAAGCTTCGGTTAAGGACTTTTCATTTACTCAGCCTCAAAGCTTTAAAGAGATTGATTTACCTCTTGAGGTTATAGGAGAAAATGTCGGCGGAAAAATAATGGTCTATGCGAAATATAAGGGTGATACGGCAGCATCCCTGCCGCCTATTGCACTGGAAGGGCAGGCGCTCCTTAACGATCAGGGGAAATATGTTGCGGTTATAAAATTCCCCGCAAACGACAGCCTCAGAAAAGATAAGATATATAATTTGAAAGTGACGTTGAACGGGCATAATCAGGTACTTGACGGTACACAGGGGGATACTTATGTACTGATGCCTATTTTGCTTAAAATATTGAAACTTGAATTTGAACAGCAGCTTGATTTGGAAGATCCCAATCCTTCGTCAGATCCGAACATTAAAGAGACGCTAATAGGTAAAACGATTTTCGGTCAAAATGCGGCAAATGAAGATTACATAAAGGTTAAGCTGCCTTACGATTATGCCGACAATCCTAAATTCGGAGACAGGCTTCGTGTTTCCGAGTGGGATTACAACGGAAAAAGCACAATTCCGGACAGGATTAAAGTAGGCAGGGAAATCAGATATTACGGAAGTGCGCACCCTGAAAGAAACAGGATAAGCATATTCCCTGTGACCCTTCCGATATCAAGCACCGGAAATGTAAGAAAATATAATTTACAGGTGATAGAACAGGAAAGACCTAAGCTTAACAGCATCGAAATTCTTGATTCGGGGAATAATGTAATAACATCGTTCCCTGACTACAAAGGGAAGAGAGTAAAGATAAAGCTGAACGGGGAATACCTGGATAATGTAAAAAATTCATTGATGCATTATGATCCTGCAACACCTACGATAACACCGCTAAACTATAGAGAGATCGTTGTGGAATGCAGAGATTACGGATCAGGAGCGGAGCTGCTCGCACCTGTTAAGGCGACAAAGGTTTCAGGAGAGTGGGTAGCGGAATTTGACATTCCGTCAAATATGACGGAGCATATCCAAAGATATGAGTTTCAGGTTCGTATAAGCAACGTACTTCAGCTTACATCATCGGGACACACAAATATACCCGGGAGTAAACTTGAGATACCTGCACAGGAGATACCTAAAATCAATGATATAGAATTTACGCAGCCTGCGAGCTATAACCAGGACAGTGTTGAGATTTCTCTAAAGGGTGTACACCTTTCAAAGGATAACATAATAGATTACGGAAGTACGGTCACCGGTATAGGCGGAAATACCGACGGTAAGGTAATAGTTAATGTTAAAGGTCTTAACGGCAACCCTGCGGTTACCGTGCCTGTTGAGGCTGCATACGTTTCCGATACTTTGTGGAAAGCAACGGTTCCGCTTGATCATATAGCAAACAAAGATTATGACAGCGACAAAGAATATCCTTTTGACGTTACTGTGGCAGGGATATCACAGAAAGACAACCTCACATCATTACCGGCAAACAAGAAAAAGATAATCATGCCTAAGCAGGCGAAACCTAAAGTTACGGGGTTTGAATTTACACCGTTTGCAGATTACAAGGCGGGTACCGTGACACTTAAGGTAAAAGGTGATCTGCTTGATGATGTGATAAATGCTCCTACGGGAGACGGAAAAATACATGTATCTGCGCATCTTGAAGAGGTGCCGGGGGATTATGTCGCAATGCCTGCGGATATAGGTGACGTGACAGCGGTCAAGTCAGGCAGCGGCGAGTGGGAAGTTGTTATGAACGTTCCTATGAATAAGAGCTATTTGAAGGATGCGAAATATAAACTCAGCGTAAATTTGAGCGGATTCGAGCAGACAGGGCTCATAAACGGAACAGTTACAGTTCCTAAACAGCAGAAACCTGAAGCCACGGATTTTGAATTCACACCGTTTGCGGATTATAAGGCGGGTACTGTGACACTTAAAGTAAAGGGAAATAAGCTCGACGATGTGGTAAATGCTCCTACGGGAGACGGAAAAATACATGTATCTGCACATCTTAAAGAGGTGCCGGGAGATTATGCCGCAATGCCTGCGGATATAGGTGATGTGACAGCGGTCAAGTCAGGCAGCGGCGAGTGGGAAGTTGTTATGAACGTTCCTATGAATAAGAGCTATTTGAAAAATGCGGAATACAAACTCAGCGTAAACCTCAGCGGATTCGACCAGGATAACGTTACGAATGATGTAATAATGCTGCCTAAGCAGCCTAAACCCGAGGTTAAGAGCATAGAATTTACGAGCACTCTGCTTAAACCTGCGGACGAAGACGAGTATCCGGATCCTAATATGAGAGTATATAATACATTTAACGGTGGTGAAATTACCGTAACGCTTATAGGAGACAACTTGGATAATATTCTTGATGCGCCTTCCGGAGATAAGAAAGTTATGCTTAAAGCAAACCTTAAGAGGAAAGCGGGAGACAGTGAGCCGGGAAGTGATACTGTAGGTCCTGTAGAGCTTACAAAGAGCGCTGCGGGAAAATGGAAGGGCAAGATAACCCTACCTCAGAACGGCAGCTTTATGTTTGAAAAATTGTATGAGTTGTCAGTCGAGGTGAGCGGATATCAGCAGGATACAATGGCGAAAACCACGGTTATCGTACCTCTTAAATATCAGAGGAAAATCGTTAAATTCGCTATAGATGAGCAGGTAAAACCTGCCGAGATAAATCATGATAACAAGACGATAAAAGTAATTGTAAAGGTAGGGACAAATCTCAAAAATCTCAATCCGGTTATTGAGCTCAGCGAAGCTTCTTCGGTTTACGCTCCTTTAAACCATCATGATTTTTCCGCGCCTGTCGAGTATACGGTTACTTCAGTCGACGGATATGAAACGAAGTATACGGTTATAGTAAAGGAGGAACCTTTCTTCTTCCTGGATTTGGATAAAGACAAGGACAAGGATAAAAATAAAGATAAAGATAAGGATAAGAATAAAGACAGAGGTTATATAAGAGGGATACCGCTTCCCGACGGTTCTTCGGCATTTGAACCGGACAAGGGGATGAGCCGAGCCGAGGTTGCTCAAATAATAGCAAATGTAAGCATGCAATATGATCAGGGAAGCAAGTATGCAAATAAATTTAAGGATATAAAAGAGAAAGCATGGTATTCTTCAGTTGTGGGATTTGCTTCTGAAAAAGGCATAATAAAGGGATTTCCTAACGGAACATTCAGGCCGTTATCAGAGATCACAAGAGAGGAGTTTGCGGCTATGGTCGTTAGATTCTCCGGGATTGATATTGATAAGGTATTAAAGGAAAAGGGTGTTAAAAAGCAGGATCCGAATACTTCCGAATATCATATAGACTATCCGTTCAGCGATATTGCGGGATTGTGGTCGGAAGATTATATTTCGGCACTTTATGCTATGGACTGGGTAAAGGGTTATAAGGACGGTACATTCAAACCTAAAAATTCTATAACGAGGGTGGAAGCCGTTAAGATTATGAATGCTGTTTTAGGGCTTAAAATAGAAAAAGACGATTTGGATAAAGCAGAGCCTAAGTTTGTTGATGTTCCGAAGTCACATTGGGCATATTACGAGATTATGACGGCAGCGACCAAATATATTAAGCCTAAACCTGATACCGAAAAGAAGAAGGACGAAGCAAAGTAATAAAATATAGGCCGAAAAATAGACAGATTTAATAAAAAATAATCCGTTTTCGGAAGTCAATATATGCGAATTGAAAGACTGCAAAATAAACGTATTTAATAAAAGCATTAATAAAATTAAGAGGCTAAGCGATAGAGATTTCGCTTAGCCTCTTGGTTTTAGACTTATGGAATACGGGTCATATGTTTACAGGTTATAGCTTTGTTTGCTGCGTTTTCTAAAGAAACAGCTTTTGTCCGGGGGCATATATTTATATGACAAGATTCGAATGTATCGAGCGGTTTTAAGTTTTTTTGAGAGTGGTTAAATAAGCTTGCAGCTGTGCGGCGTCCCGGAACATAAGCCGTGCGGAAATCGGGTTCCCGCCGCCTTTAAAACCGATCTCGGCTGAATTTTCTTTTACATATTTCCCGCAGTCAAAAACTCCGTCCGAGAAAATCAGAATCAGATTCTCTTCCGGGATCGGGAGCATTATCAATGACGGTATTTTTATTTGATCAGTCGTAACGAGCTTTTGTTCTTCCCTAAGCTGTGGAGAGATCATTGTCAATGATGATATTTTTTCAGAAAGCAGTTTTGATAGATTTGCAAGCTCTTTTGAGCCGAGGATTTCGAATTTACTTTCTGTAGGTATAGAGTATATAAGGATTGAGGCGTTAAGAGCCTTGCTGAATCGGAAGCTATCCCGACTTTCTAAAATGAGAAGCGTCAACTCGTTAAGCAAATGCTGTTTTACAGTATGGAGTTGACTTCTAATTTTGTCGTTTTTCTGGTCCGATATAGCTATTTTGCTAATAAGAGTAGAGTCGCCGGAAGAATATTTGGCATTGAGAATATTAAGAAGTTCCTGTTTTTTTGTGTATGCATCATATGCTTTTCGTCCTGCATCAAAATATATTCTCGTCATATTTTTATTATGCCGACCTCACCTGCATAATCAGGGTGAGTACCGCAGCATGCCACGGAATCGGCAGGATTTTTAAAGTCTCCGATAGAGACTATGGTTATATCGTTTTCGATTGTAAGGGGTTTTCTTAAAGGGAAACCGTCCGCATCCGATTTTTTGAGGAAATGATGATATTCCACTTTTTCATTTTTCCAAATGACCTCATTGGCTGCCCGTTCAGCTTTCATACAAGTTTCCCAAGGTAGGTTCGGGATGTCTATGTCTATTGTCATATAGTCGGTTCCCATGTGAAAACCTTTGTTTATGCCTCCACATACTTCAAAAAATTTCCCCGATAAAATGTGTTCACCGCAGTGACGCTGCATATTTAAGAAACGATGCTCCCAATCCAGCGAAAGGAAAACATTCTGTCCCGGTTTAAACTGTGATATATCGGAAACCTTGTGGAACACCGTTCCTTCGATTTCAAAAACATCTATAACATCAATACCGTTTATTGTGCCCTTGTCACATGACTGTCCGCCGCCTGTAGGAAAAAATATGGTTTCCTTTAGTATGAGGGCCTCATTCTGAATATTCGAAACCGCAGTACGGTATTCTTTTATGTATCGATCGTTTTTATATAAACAAACAGTCTTATCCATTCCTTTTGTCGTTACCTCCTGCTCAAATATGTTTACAGTCGGACTTTGCGTCTTCACCATACTGTTTTGCAGCATAAGTTTTTTTTATTCATCATCGGGGCAGTACTCCGCCATAAACTCGCCGAACCCTGAGATTCCGCTCTCAAGGAAGTCCATAAATACAGATTGGTTGAAAACATAGCCCTCAGGTTCTCCTAAGTTATATCGGAGATCGTAAGAATAAAGTTCTTCTTCAATTTTCAGAACGGTTTCTTTTGAGTGTGATATTATCAAAAACTCGTTATCATCGGTTATAAAAAAGATCTCTGCAATATCATCTCCCAGAAAATACGGATTGCTTCCTGCATGGTTGTTTGTTTCATTGTATTGCATCAGCATAGTTCCGTTGAAGTGAGCCGTTGGAGAAATATCAGGAAAAGCTGCTAAAAGTCCGTCAAAAAAACCGTCCTTAAGTTCGATCGGAAACACGCTTATGTATTCGGGTCTGTCGAGTTGCATTGCAGTCTCGGCATCTGAAAGCCTCATCTGTGAAATTTTGCGTACGGAAGAAACTTTGTGTGAGGCGTCCGTATGAGTTGTTTCTATAACGGAAACAATCATATAGTAATTATTGCTGTTCTCTATAACGGATTGACATATATAAGTATCGTCAGCGGAAGTGTCGATTTCTATAATATTTTTATTAAATGTCGAGGTGGAAGGAAGAGCTATTTCTTTCCAAAGACCGGGCGTGGTTGAAGTCATATCCGCACCGTCGCCGTCACATCCGAAGCTTCGCATCAGAAAATAGTTGATTGCGAAAAAAGGTGTCGGAATATCGGAACATTGCAGTGAGAGAACTCTTTTTATTTCTTCCGAGGACAAGTCGTGAGGTTTGTCTAAAAGAAAAGAGTATTCTGATGAAAGCTCGGGATCCGGAACATTAAGTTTACGTGAGTGTTCAAAGTAATGTTGAAGAAGAAATTTCGCTTCATTTAGTGTGAGATCAAATTTCCGGCCGCCCAATCCTCCTATGAGTTTGGCATCTAAAAACCAAAGTTCCGATATATCGGCGTATGACAGGCCGACATAACTTTCCATGCCGGATTCTTCAAAGTCCATATAAAAATATTGTCTGAATTTATCTCCGCTTGCCCAAGGGCATGAAGCCGGATCTATCTTCCAATCGAAGCATATTACGACAACGCCCATAAGTCGGGTGTTTGTTACAAATGCATTTATAAATTGCTTTTCAGCTTCACCGAAGTGGTTTGATATGCCGCCCTTTATAACGGTAAAATCATTTTTATTTATTTTTTTCTCATTCGTAAAATTTTTGTTATTCATAAAACAAGCTCCTTATCGGCATGTTGTTATTCATTAGGACAGGAGAAAGAGAAATTGAATCTTCTCGGCATATAATCCTCCTATATGCACATAAGTATAGCATTTTATGGGAAGGTAATCAACGTGGTAAGGCATGAATCTACAATGATTAATCTAAAGTTTTCACATATGTTCGACAATTAAGAATGAATAATGTCATTTATACATAACAAATCTTGACAAACCTGCTGAAAGTTATATAATGGTTATCAATAAAAATAGTTACACCTTATCGAGAGCGGCTGAGGGAATAGGCCCTGTGAAGCCCGGCAACCTGTTGTACTGTTTACCGTCGATTCAGCTGCAACAAGGTGCTAAATCCTACAGGGACTCCTGGAAGATGAGGAAAGTGTGAAAACGACCTTTTCCCCGAACAGGAAGAGGTTTTTTATTTTAAAAATTGAAAGTGTTAACGATTGAATTTTTTAACAAAGGAACATTTTAAATTTAAGTGGTTTCAATACATTTAAAAATTGAAGACTTTTAAACTTAAGGTGTCTTTTTAAAAACGTAGGACATTTCTTTAAAACTTTAAGGAGGTAAATGAGATGGAGAGAAAATTTTTTACATCGGAGTCGGTAACCGAAGGACATCCGGATAAAATGTGTGATCAGATATCGGACGGAATATTGGATGCAATTTTGGCACAAGATCCCAATGCGAGAGTGGCAGCCGAAAGTTTTGTGACGACAGGGCTTGCTACCGTTGTGGGGGAGGTTACAACTTCCTGTTATGTTGAAATACAAAAATTGATAAGAGAAATTATTTTGGATATAGGATACACGAGCGGAGATTACGGTTTTGACGGAAACACATGTGCGGTGCTGACAGCCATAGATGATCAGTCTGCGGATATTGCGATGGGTGTGGATAATGCGCTTGAGTATAAAGAGGGAACTCTTTCCGACAGCGATATTGACAAAACGGGAGCGGGAGATCAGGGAATCATGTTCGGATATGCGTGTGATGAAACCCCCGAATTTATGCCTATGCCGATTTACTTGGCACATAAGCTCGCCAAGCAGCTTGCAAAAGTCAGAAAGGATAAGACCTTGACTTATTTGAGACCCGACGGCAAAACACAGGTGACGGTGGAATATGACGGAGATAAGGTGAAAAGAATCGATACGGTGGTAGTTTCTACGCAGCATGATCCCGATGTAACGCAGGAACAAATAAGAAAAGATATGCTTGAATTCGTAATAAAGCCTATATTGCCTAAAGATCTTCTGGATGATGAGACAAAATATTATGTAAATCCTACAGGGAGGTTTGTAATAGGCGGACCGCATGGAGATTCAGGCTTGACGGGGAGAAAAATAATCGTGGATACATATGGGGGATATGCAAGGCACGGAGGCGGAGCATTTTCGGGAAAAGATCCTACAAAGGTCGACAGATCGGCGACTTATGCGGCGAGATATGCTGCAAAGAACGTCGTGGCATCAGGACTTGCATCGAGGTGTGAGATAGAACTTGCATACGCTATAGGTGTTGCACAGCCTGTGTCAATTTTGGTTGATACACAAGGAACGGGAAAATTTTCGGACGACAGGATTGCAGAAATAGTAAGAAAAGTATTCGATTTCAGACCGGCGGCTATAATAAGAGATTTGAAGTTGCGTAGACCTATATATAGACAGGTTGCGGCGTACGGACATTTCGGAAGAACGGATTTAGACCTGTCATGGGAGAGACTCGATAAAGTGGAGGCAATAAAGAAAGAAGCCGGAATAAGCTGAACAGGCAGGAAAGAATCGGGAATAAGCTGAGCAAGTAAAAAAAGACGGGAACGATATAAATTACATAAATAATGTTTATAACAATGTGGAGTGCAGATAACTTTTTAACACGATAAAAATTAATAAAATAATCTTATAGGGACGGAGTGAAGTTTATGGGAGTAAAAGTTGTAAAATTTGGCGGTTCATCGGTTGCAGATGCTATACAGCTCGAAAAAGTGAAGAGCATAGTGGAGAGAGATAAAGACAGAAAATATGTTATAGTGTCCGCTCCGGGAAAAAGATTTGATAAAGACAGTAAAATAACGGATTTGCTTTATTTGTGCAAGACGCAAATAGATCACAATATCCCGTGTGAGCAGATTTTTCAGGTGATATGTGACAGATTTAAAATCATGGAACTTAACCTTAAGATTACGGCTCGGATTGAGAAAGAACTTGCGGAAATAAAAAAAGAACTTGTGCAAGGGCTTTCAGCCGACTATATTGCAAGCAGAGGTGAATATCTGAACGCCGTTATAACTGCGGCATATCTGGGATATGATTTTGTAGATACGAAAGGCCTTGTGAAATTTGACGACAAGGGAAGATTTTTATCGGAAGAGACAAACCGGGCGCTTTCCGAGGAGCTCAAGAAGTATGAAAGAGCAGTTTTGCCGGGATTTTACGGCAGCAAACCGGACGGATCAATAAAGACTTTTTCGAGGGGCGGATCCGATATAACGGGATCTCTTGTGGCAAGGGCTGTAAATGCGGATGTTTATGAGAACTGGACAGATGTTTCGGGATTTTTGATGGCGGATCCTAGAATAGTTCCGGAAGCGCAGCCTATTAAAAACATTTCATATAAAGAACTCAGAGAATTATCTTATATGGGTGCAAGTGTTCTTCATGAAGATGCGGTGTTCCCTGTAAGAAAAGCCAATATTCCTATAAACATAAGGAATACGAATAAACCTGACGATGACGGAACAATTATAGTTGCAGATTATAACGGAAGAGAAGAAGGACAGATAATTACAGGCATTGCAGGAAGAAAAGATTTCACGGTTATCGCGATCTACAAGAATATGATGAATTCGGAAATCGGATTTGTTAAGAGGATTCTCGGCATACTTGAAAATTATGACGTTTCATTTGAGCATATCCCGAGCGGAATAGATACGGTTTCAGTTGTGATTTCAAACAAAGCGCTAGAGGGAAAACTTGCGGATATACTTGAAGACTTTGAAAAACAGTTGCAGCCTGACATTGTCGATATATATGAAGATACGGCTTTGATCGCAACCGTAGGGCACAGAATGACCAGGAGACAGGGGGTTGCCGCAACATTATTCAATGCTTTGGCGGACAGTCAGATAAATATAAGAATGATAGATCAGGGTTCAAGCGAGATGAACATAATTGTAGGCGTTGAAAATAGGGATTTTGAGAAAGCAATCAGGGCAATATATGATGCGTTTATGAAGTGATGGATGCCGGCGGCAATATATATCCGGAAGTTTACGAATTGTGTTGTCCGCTCAGCAGTCAGCCGTGTGAAAATCCTGTAAAATTTTTCACTTTTTATGTTCGGGAGGCGGATTTGTGTTATAATAAACGCTGATAGATGATATGAATTTTGCGGCGTTGCCGTAAGGAAGCGTTTATTGAAACGCATGTTTACAGTTTGAGCATGCGTTATAATGAATGCTGAGATTAGGGATAATTCTGCGGCGTTGCCGTAAGGAAGCATTCATTGAAACATGTCTTTTTGACCTGCTGACATGTTATAATAAACGCTGATAGATGATATGAATTTTGCGGCGTTGCCGTAAGGAAG
>CAJPNN010000009.1 GCA_905372035.1 Bacillota bacterium
TCTTGACATGGTTATAGTAAGAGAACTTACAGGAGGAATATATTTCGGAGAAAAAGGCAGAAAAGGAAGCGGAGAAAATGAATCGGCACATGATGTAGAGAGTTATTCCGTATCTGAAATCGCTCGAATTGCAAAGACTGCATTTGAGGCTGCACAAAAAAGAAACAATAAGGTTACGAGTGTTGATAAAGCTAATGTTCTTGAAAGCTCAAGACTTTGGAGAGAGGTTGTAAACAAGGTGCATGAGGGGTATAAGGGAGTTACGATAGAACATATGTATGTAGATAATGCCGCTATGCAGCTCGTAAGAGATCCGGAACAATTTGATGTGATCCTTACTAACAATATGTTCGGAGACATTTTATCGGATGAAGCGAGTATGATAACAGGATCTATAGGGATGCTCCCTTCGGCAAGCTTATCTTATGGGAGCTTCGGAATGTATGAACCTGCACACGGTTCGGCACCTGATATTGCAGGGAAAAATATGGCTAACCCGATGGCAACAATTTTATCCGCCGCAATGATGCTAAGATATTCTTTTGATTTAAAGGAAGAAGCGGATGCGATAGAGGAAAGCGTAAGAAAAATTTTGGATAAAGGATTCAGGACACCTGACATAATGGAAAGCGGGAAACTTTTGATAGGAACGATCGAAATAGGAAAGGCGATAGCGGAGGGGATATGATATATTATCTTAGCCTTTATAATATATGACGAGCTTAAAAAGAGTTTTAAATATTAGATGAGTTGGAAAAATGAGGAGGGCAGAAGAATCCCTCATTTAGATTATATGACAAAAAGTGAAATGTAAATACCGGTAATCCTGTGTGAAGCATGGAATAGTGTTGAACTAAATGAGAAAGCAATCAATGCACAAATTGAAAGGAAGGTATTTTATGAAGAAAAGTAGGATGATGTCTCTTGTATTGGTTGGAATGTTTGCGGTATCAAGTGTATTTGCCGGCAATGTAACAGTGCAGGCAGAGACCGGGGGACAGTCGAAGATGCTAAGCAACCGGGTTCACAGCTTACAAAACATTAATCAAAGTAAAGTTTTACCAGGGACAAAAAGAACACTTTCAGCTGATAAGAGTTATACAGATGAGGAACTATGTAAACTCGCAGCAGACTATTGCTATAAAAAGTATAAAAAGAAACCACCTTTTGTAGTTGTTGATAGTGTAGAAGGAGACTTGGTAACCATTCATCTTTATGAAATAGTAGAGGAGGAAGACGGAACGGGGCATACAGCAACCTATGACTGGTACTATGTGTCACGCAAAACTGCTAAGGGTGAAGATTTATTTGGCAATAAAATAGATTTGCAAGTAGAGACAAATGCTAAAAAACAGTCAATACTTACCGGAAATAACATAAAGATGAGAGACAATGTATTTAAATTCATTTCTGAGCTATTATCATCACTGTACTCATTATTTACCATTTCGAGATAATGTATTTAAATTCATTTCTGAGTCATATAAATCTGATGAAAAGTAAAAGAGGAGATATACCTCCTGTTAATATATGCTTTCTATACGAATCAGTTCACATGAATACCCTTTCAGCTTCACATGTATGGACATGCTGTCCTGTGCGGAGACTGTTTCCGTATCCGTTTTAGGAGTAGTAAACCAATTTATATAGTCGGGCGGAGGAAACGGAACGACATTTTTTTTATTGATATAACTTCCTCTGTCCAGTGCGGCAAGCAGGCTTCTTTCACCTGAGAGCAGGTACCTTGTAACTCTGTAAAGCCCGGATATATTTATGAGATGAAAGAGAATTTCGGTTTCGATCTTATATGAAAACTCAAAATTACGTGCTTCATTTGCAGAATCACATTTAGGAAAAGACGAAATTTCGTTGTTATTATTGTAAACTGCAATCCATATATTTTTATACTTATTCTCCGTATAGCGACTTATAATGTAATTTTCGCCGGTTTTTATTATATCTCCGATAAGTTTCGCTAAAAGTTTATAAGCATAATAAGAAGGTTTTTTTGTACCGGATAATGTTATCAAGCCGTTTTTCCCTGAGATAGGAGCCATAGATGCTGAATTTTCATCAAATAATTGCAGGTTTATAGGATCTCTGTTGAAAAGTCTGCAGGCCATATAGCAAGTATCAAAAGTATAGTTCTTTTGTGTTTTGCCGCTTTTAGAGGTTTCATATTTCAATGTGACCCCGAGTCTGCGGACCCTGTCGATTTCCGGCGGAAGGATTGATATAGGGACTTTTGAAGTTATCGAAAGTTTTTTTGCATTTAAATCTTTCAGAGCCATAACCACTTCTTCCGAATCGTTTATTACCATATCCAAAGGACAGCTGAGGTTCGGCAACAGATGTTTCGGTTTTGTAACATGATTATTGGAAACATCTACATTTACGAACTGGCATCTGTATTTTATAGAATCCGTAATGAGGCCGAAATCGTGACTCAGTTCGGTATTCAGTGCGGCGCCCAAATCGGATGAATTTAAGATGGTCGTATTTACATTGTCAATAACATTTGCAGGTTTTGACAGATATTCTTTTCGGTATTCATCAGGAGTTTTGCCGTACCAAAACTTGAAATGTTTCTTATAATATTCTGTTGTTGTAAATCCGACTTCTTTTGCTATAGCCGATATTTTAGCGTTGCTGTTTATGAGCGGGAGCATGGATTTTTCTGAACGGATATAGCCCAAAAGCTCCTGGAAACTAAGGCCCGTAGCAGTTTTTACAGCATGCGAAATATAGTATTTGCTCAGATCATATTTCTCGGTCAAATTTTTAAGAGACAGGGGGTTCTGATAGTTGCTGTACAGAAAGTTTATTAAATCCCTCATTCTTTTTTTCTTTTTTAAAGTAGGATTGGCTTTCGGATTATTTACAAACTGTCCGGATTCATAGGTGAAAAATTGACATTCATCATATAAAAAATCCAATATACTGTTACACATTCCTATGCATCTTTCTTCATAGCCGTCAGCGGCATTGACAGATTCGCTGTATATGCGAGCCATGGTGTTCCTAAGCTCGGACAGATGGATATTGTCGACAGGGTTTTTATAAGTTACAAAAAAACAATTGGAGATCGACTTGTTATAGCGAGAGAAAAAACGGCTGTCAAGATGTAATATTATAGCCATATTTGATGTTGTGATACCACGCATACTATGCATGTTATAATCGTTTACCACAAAAATGCTTCCCTCTTTTAAAGTATAAGAGCAAGGACCGTTTTCCAGAATTATATTTCCGGATACTACATATACGAGTTTCAAATCTCTTTGGTAGTGCATAGGAATTCTTTTTATTTCGATTCCATAGATATCGAAAGGAAGATTATTCATGTATTGAACTTTATATTCTTTCAACCTGTTTTACCTCCATCAGTAAATATCATACCGTTTGTATCTATTCCGGATATAAATGTCGGTTTTGCAATAAGTTTTTTAATGGTTTCGACGGTATTTTGTGTAATTACTTCTCCGGGACACAGCAGAGGTATCCCCGGCGGATATGGGACTATCGACAGTGCCGACACGTGACCGGAGCTTTTGCTGTAATGCACAGGGACAGCCTTTTTCGGTATTGCACGGTATTCGGGATGATTTAAATAAATAGAATCAACAGGTTCGGGCAATACCGGCTTGGAGGCGGTTTTGCTTATGTCCGCTACGGATTTCAGCAAATGTTCATAGTCCGAGCGGATATTACCGATACCGCTCATCATCATAGTAAAATTTCCGGAGTCAAGCTCCGGGAATATTCCATATTCGTTAAGGCGCAAAGAAACTTCAGCGCCGCTTAAATCACCTATGGCAAGATTAATCTTTGTGAAATCGTAAAGAGCTTCAGGAATATATACGAAAACTTTTTCCATATTCCTTACACGTTCATAAAAATTGTTTAAGTCTTTGAGCCAGTTTGAAAATATATTATTACCCTCGTTTTCAAGCAGCACCGCATTCAGTTCAAGTGAAAGCATGAGAAGGTATGAGGGGCTTGAAGATTCAAGCAGCTGCAAACGATCAAGCAGTACCTCATCGGGAATTTTGTCTGTAGCGACATTTAAAACGGCACTTTGTGTAAATGAAGCCAGTGTTTTATGAGTGCTGTTTATGACAAAGTCGGCGCCCTGTTCTACAGCTCCGCCGGGAAGACGGCAACTATTCGACAGAATCGCAGGATTATCCGTATTTTTATGAAACAGTGTCAGATGCGCTCCGTGTGCTTCATCGACAATCAGGTAAGCACCGTGTGAATGAACCGTGTCCGAAATTGTTTTTATATCACAACAGTTTCCGTAATAATCGGGGCTTGTGATGATTACGGCTTCCGTGTCCGGATTTTTTAAAAGTAAGGATTCTATTTCTCCGCCTGTTACTCTGCTTCCCAAGGTAGTGATTTCATCGGGAAAAGCATAAATCGGAACGATATTCCAAAGCCTTACAGCGTTAAAAACCGCTCTGTGACAGTTTCTTGCTACAATAGCTTTACCGCCATTGGAACAGGAGGAAAATATTGCTGCCATAAGTGCGGCACTTGAGCCGTTTACGGAATAGAATGTTTTTTTTGATCCGTATAATTTTGAATAAGCGTTTTGACCGCTTAATATGGTGTCTTCAGGTGAGAAAAGATTATCCGCACCCGGGATTTCCGTTATATCTCCACAGGGCAAAAGATGTTTCATATCAGCAATTCCATATTTTTTGAAGAGGTCACGGCCTTTATGTCCGGGCATGTGAAATGAAATCGGATTATTTTTTACATGGTTATATATAAAATTATAAAGGGAATTGTTATTCATGATCTGCTATCCTCACATATAATGTAATACGGTTTATTAAAGTTTAAACTATACCACAAGAGAGAAGAGGCTGATGTTTGCCACACGCACATACGCAATATAGTTGTTTAAAGTTTAATATGTATTTACATATAAGTCAATTTGTAAAAAAGGGATCTTAATAGAATGGTGAAAGGGAGCTATGTGATTTTTGCTTAAATCAGATTGGAATTTAACAAATTAATGTTATACTATAAATAAAGACGGTCATATCGTGGAGGTGGAAAAATGGAAGATGTAAGATGGGAAAAGCAGGATGTAAACAGATTGCTTGCAAATCAAAAAGATTATTTCAATAGCGGAGAAACTAAAAATATCACTTTTAGGATAAAACAGCTAAAAAAATTAAAGAACATAATAAAAATAAATGAAAGTGCAATAAAAGAAGCATTATATAAAGATTTGGGAAAAAGTTCTTTTGAATCATATGCTACAGAGATAGGATATGTGTTAAAAGAGATCAGTATTTTTATAAAAAAACTTAAGGCATACAGTTCCATTGAAAGGAAGAGAACACCGATATACTTGAAACCGGGAAAAAGCATGATAATAAAAGAACCGTATGGAAATGTTCTTGTCATGGTACCCTATAACTATCCTTTTCAGCTTGCAATGGAACCTCTCATAGGAGCGATTGCAGCGGGGAACTGCTGTATAGTCAAACTTCCTGATACTACTCTCAATACATCTAAATTGATATGTGACCTTATAAACGACAATTTCAAAACCCGATATATTTTCGGCATCATAGGAGGAAATGAGACGGGAGCATTACTTTCTGAAGCTGATTTTGATTATATCTTTTATACAGGCGGAGCGGAGGGAGCCAAAAAAGTTTTGTCTGCAGCTGCAAAGAAATTGATACCGTGTACGTTGGAGCTTGGTGGAAAAAGCCCGGTCATCGTTGATGAAACTGCGAATATCAGAAAAGCTGCACAGCGAATTTTGTGGGGAAAAATTGTTAATGCCGGACAGACGTGCGTTGCCCCGGACTATGTTTTGGTACATGAGAGCGTTCGTATGAAGTTTTTTAATGAGCTTAAGAGATCTGTAGAAGTTTTCTTTGCAGGGAATATAAGAAACAGCAAAGGTTATGGCAGAATAGTGAACGGAGAGCATTTTAAAAGGCTTGTCAATATAATTGAGGCGGAACGGGATAATATAGTTTTCGGAGGAGGTTACGATGAGCGTGATTTATATATTGAACCGACTGTTTTACAGGCTTCAAGCAGGCTTAGCACTTCTATGAAAGAAGAAATATTCGGCCCGGTACTTCCCGTTTTAACATACAGCGATTTAAGGGATGCGATATATTTTATAAATCAGGGGAATAAACCGCTAGCGTTATATCTGTTTACGAGAAACAGATCTGTTGAAAAACAGGTTATGAAAGAGGTATCCTTCGGCGGCGGATGCATAAATGATACTTTGTTGCATCTTGCAAATCCGAATCTTCCGTTTGGGGGAGTTGGAAACTCCGGAATGGGAGCTTATCACGGAAAATACAGTTTTGAAACTTTTACTCATAGAAAATCGGTTTTAAAGAAAAGCAATTTCGGAATAACGATGATGTATCCGCCGTATAGAAAAATTAACGAACGGATTTTAAGGCTGCTTTTTAAATAAAATGAGTATTCGTGATATTAAAAATGCTGCCGACGGTGTTAGGATCGGAGTTTTTTAAAATAAGATATAAATATTCGGGCTAGATGCCGTTACTATTAAATGATATAGTATAATACTTTCAGACGGATAGAAAGGTTTTGCTTTTTATATATTATTATTTATATTTATGAAAGGACGGTTTTGCATATGGATAACATTGACAGACTTAAAGATATAATTAACAAAAGTAACTATGTCGTATTTTTTGGCGGTGCAGGGGTTTCTACAGAAAGCGGGATACCTGATTTCAGGTCGGAAGAGGGACTTTACAAGGCAAAGCGTGAATTCAACCTGTCTCCGGAACAAATTATAAGTCACAGTTTTTTTATATCGAACCCTGAGGTTTTCTATAAATATTATAAGCAAAATATGATATATATAGATGCAAGACCCAATGATGCACATATAGTACTTGCCAAGCTTGAAAAAATGGGAAAACTCAGAGCTGTTATAACTCAAAATATCGACAGCTTACATCAAGAGGCGGGCAGTGAAAAAGTTTATGAATTACACGGATCGGAAGCAAGGAATTACTGTATGGATTGCCATAAAAATTTTGATTTGAGATATATATTAAATGAAGATAACTGTAAGAACAGCGTTCCGCTTTGTGATGAGTGCGGCGGAATAATAAAACCGGATGTTGTTTTATATGAGGAGCCGTTAGATTCAGATGTGATTTCATCGGCAATAAACCATATAGCTAATGCGGATGCACTTATAATAGGAGGAACATCGCTTGTTGTCTATCCTGCGGCGGGTCTTTCGCAATACTTTAGGGGAAATAATTTGATATTAATAAATAAATCTGCAACAGGAAAAGAGGACATGGCAGATCTTGTTATAAATGAACCGATCGGAGAGGTTTTAAGGCGCGCGTTTCCCGATATTTGATTGTAAAGGTAATAAAAAAACTGCCGGTACACGAAATTTAAACGGTAAGCGGCAGTGAAGCACAGTCAATATCTATAAATCGGCAGGAGATATGCTATAGTTATTTTTTAGCGTCGAAAGAACAACATTTGTTTGTGTTCTTTTGATCCCCGGAATGCCCTTTATTCTGTTCATCAGTGTTTCAAGCGTTTGTGTGCTCTTTGTAGTTATTTTCAGAATATAATCATACTCGCCGGTGACATAATGGCATTCAAGGATGCCGCTTTCATTTGAAATAGTATCTAAAAACTCTTTTGTATGTTTCGGGCTTTCAAGACTTATGCTCATAAAAACCGACAGTTCCTGTCCGAGTGAATGAGAATTTAATATCACGGTATATTTTTCTATGATATTTGAAGCTTCAAGCTTTTTTAATCTTTCACTGACGGCAGACAGCGAAAGGTTGACCTTTTTACTTAAATCGGAAATAGAAATTCTTGAGTTTTCTTGGAGTGCTTCCAATATTTTAGTGTCGATACTGTCCATATTAATTACCCCCCGTAATAATTTTTAAATTTTACTGATCCGTTTACTTGACTATTTTCGATATTTCTTTAAATCCCGGTTTATCTGCACCTTTCAGTAATTCGAACAGTGCGGACTCCATGGTAGTCAACATGATTTTTGATTGAATTGCTCTTTTTAAAGCGAATTCTTTATCGACGTCACTCCTTGATGCCATGCAGTCAACTACATAATATACGTTGAAACCTTTTTCTACAAGCTCAATAGCTGTTTGCAGAACGCAAACATGTGCTTCGACTCCGCTCATAAGAACAGTGTTTCTCCCTTCAGCTCTAAGTCTGTCTAAAAATTCAGGGTTGCCGACAGCGCTGAAAGAAGATTTTTCAATCCATGAGAACTCTTTGTCGGTAACAGCTTTTTGAATTTTTTCAGTAGACATCCCGAGTCCCTTTGTGTATTGTTGAGTAAAAATCATAGGGATACCAAGTGTACGACAGCCTTTGATGAGTTTGACGGTTTTATCTTGCACATCATCGCTGTTTTTCATTGCAGGCATAAGCTTTTCCTGAAAATCAATACCGACTAAAACAGTGTTATCTTTGTCCATTAAAAAATTTTTCATAATCTTTCCTCCCGTTTAACAGTAATGTAGTTTTATTACAATGTATACTATATGAGTTCGGATATAAAGTGAAATGTCGGCTTGATATGCAAACAACTTTATAACTCAAATTTATGTTCTTTAAATTTGTTTAAACGTGCATAATTGGTAAAATTGAAATGCAGAGGTGTAATGGTGCAGTATTGTTCCTGCATTGCGATTACGTCGCTTACATTAGGATCTTTTTCGGGATACCATACGGCTTTGCCCTTATATGCGAACACTTCTCTGCCTTTTTCATCGTATTCGGGTATAAGCCATTCCTGATATTCTCTCATTCCGAGGGGAGAACATATTACGCCCTTTATATCGGAGAGAGGTAAATCGGGAGCATTGATATTTATGACTTCTCCCGGCATTATATCGTCCGATTTTTTAAGGATATCCAAAGCAAGTTTTTGTGCCGCTTCGTAGTTTTCAGGGTGGTGAGAATTTACAGAAACCGCAACAGCCGGCCTTCTGGAGAGAGCACCTTCCATAGCTGCGGAGACAGTGCCGGAATACAGAGTATCCGTTCCTAAGTTTGCACCCATGTTTATGCCGGAAAAGACCAGATCTGCTATAATCCCTCGTCTTTCCAATACCTTAAGCCCCATCTTGACACAATCGCCGGGGGTACCGTCTATTGAAAATGCCTTTTCCACACCGTCATAAGAGACCTCGCTGTATGTAAGCTTGCCGCCTATTGTAATGCTGTGGCTTGTTGCACTCTTTTGTGAGTCCGGAGCAAATATATACATTTCAGCCTTCCCTCTTAATGCCTCAACCAAAGCTCTCATTCCATCCGCTTTTATTCCGTCGTCATTGACCAATAATAATTTTTTCATAACCACTCCTGTACTTCTGCCGGATTTTTAATTTTCATCATTTTAACATCAATTATATCATTAAATCAAGTTAATGAGTAAATCCGGAAACAATTATTTTTTCACAGTCATTTGCTGAAGAAAGAGTAATATAAGGGTGAGTGTTATGTCTCGGACAGCACGGCAGTTTATCGCTATTTTTCCTCTGTCATCGAAAGCCCGACTTTACCGCTGTCTTTATCCAGTTCGACGATTGTAACCTCCACACGATCTCCGACTTTAACGACATCGGAGGGGTGTTTTACATATCTTTTTGACATTCTTGAGATATGGACAAGACCGTCGTTCTTAACGCCAATATCCACAAAGGCTCCGAAATCTACTACGTTTCTAACTGTACCTGAAAGTTCCATTCCTATTTTCAAATCATCAAATGAAATGACATCGTTTCTGAATATTACTTCCGGCATGCCTTCTCGGGGATCCCTTGCAGGTTTTTTCATTTCGCTTATTATGTCCGACAGAGTAAGTTCGCCTATTTCCAATTCATTCGCCAATTTTTTGACGCCGGATTTCAGTCGCTTTTGTCTTTCGAGTTCCTGTCGTTTTTTACTTTCGAAATCTTCTTTAGGGAGTAGTACTGATAAAGATGCGAGACCGGTCAAACGTTTTTCGGATTTTTTATCAGCTTTTTTATCGTTTTGTGACGGATAAAGTTCGATAATTTTGTTTTCGATATCTGCAATCCCGCCGTTTAAAATTTCATTTTTATCAATATTGAGCTTATTGAGCATGACTTCGGTTGCATTATATGACTCGGGGTGTACGCCTGTGCCGTCCAAAGGATTTTTACCTCCGGTTATCCTCATAAAGCCGGCGCATTGCTTATAAGTTTTTTCGCCGAGCTTGGGAACTTTGAGCAATTCTTTTCTATCGCTGAAACTCCCGTTTGATTCTCTATATTTAACTATATTTTTCGCAATGCCGGAATTTATACCTGATATATAGCTCAGGAGTGAGGGAGAGGCAGTGTTCAGATCCACGCCCACTCTGTTTACACAATTTTCGACAACATCGGATAATGCACTGTTTAAGAGGTTCTGGTTTATGTCGTGTTGATATTGACCTACACCTATGTGTTTAGGTTCTATTTTCACGAGTTCAGCCAGCGGATCCTGCAATCTTCTGCCGATGGACATAGCTCCTCTTGTGGTCACATCCAAATCGGGATATTCTTCTGTCGCAAGTTTTGATGCGGAATAAACGGATGCGCCTGCTTCATTTACTATCGTATATGATAAAGTTGTATTTGATTTTCCTATATAATCGGCTATAAATTTTTCTGTTTCTCTTGAAGCGGTACCGTTTCCGATGACGATAATATCAAGAGCATATTTTTTTATAAGAGTATCTATTTTTTCTTCCGACCCTTTGATATCCTGCTTCGGAACAGTGGGATATATTGTGGTATATGCAAGAAGCTTTCCTGTTTCATCCAATGCTGCAACTTTACATCCTGTGCGATATCCGGGATCCACAGCTAAAATTCTTTTTCCCTGAACAGGAGGTGTCATAAGCAGATTGTAGGTATTTTCGGCAAAAACCTTTACCGCTTCTTTTTCCGCTCTTTCTGTAAGAGTGTTTCGTATTTCTCTTTCTATAGACGGAGCGATAAGGCGTTTATATGAATCAACTATAGTATCGCTTATAGGCGATGTGAATATGTTTTCAATATCTTTAAGCACTTTTTTAGAGATTATGGATGTAATAAGCTCAGCTTCAATTTCTATTTTTACTTTTAACTTTTTTTCTTTTTCACCCCTGTTTATTGCAAGGACTCTATGGTTTGCAATATTTGATACAGGTTCTGAAAAATCATAGTACATTTCATAGACGGTTTTTTCTTCGTTGTCTGACGCTTCGGTTTTTATTAAAGCGTTATTGAATGTGAAATCTCTTACATCCGAAATTATATCGGGATCGTCGGCAATTATTTCAGCTATTATGTCGAGTGCACCGGAAAGTGCGGCGTCCCATGTTTCAATTTCTTTTTCGGGATTTATATATGGAGCGGAAATATTTTCAAGTGTATCGCCGTCATTCGGTGATTGTTCAAATATATAAAGAGCCAGAGGTTCCAAACCTCTCTCCTTCGCTTTACTCGCCCTTGTTGTTTTTTTATGTTTAAAGGGCTTATATAAATCTTCGACTCGCTGTAGAATATTTGCCGATAAGATTTCATCTCTAAGTTTATCGGTCATCTTTCCCTGATCCTCGATCAGGATTATAACCTCCGCTTTTCGTTCTTCAAGAGCTTGCAGATATTTAAGTCTTTCATCAAGCTCTCTGAGGGTTACATCACTCATACCTCCTGTAGCTTCTTTTCTGTATCTTGCAATAAACGGGATTGTGTTACCCTCATCTATGAGTGAGACGGTTTCTTTGATAAACTCTTTTCCTATTGAAAATTCTTCCGCTAATTTTAAAATTATATCCATGTTTCAATACCTCTCCATGATTCCCATAAAACTTGATAATCTCAATATATTTTAACATAATGAGGGGATGAGGGCAAAAATGATTTTACAGGGAAAAGGCTAAAATGTTATAATGAATGCTAAGATTGAAACGGTGTTGTTGTAAGGGAGCATTCATTGAAATTCATTTTTTTGACTTGGTGATGTATTATAATGAATGCTAAGATTGAAACGGCGTTGCCGTAAAGAAGCATTCATTGAAACACATCTTTTTGACCCGGTGATGTGTTATAATGAATGCTGATTAATATAAATGATTTTTTGCGGGGTTGCGAGATATAATAACAAGTGTTGATATTTAAGTGTCGGGAGGGGAAAAATGAGTGACATGAAAGACAGCAAAAAAAATACGGACATAAATGAAACGGAGAATACGTCCGGCAATTTTATATACAATATTATAGAAAAAGATTTGGAAAACCGGGTTTATGGAAATGACGTGTACACGAGATTTCCCCCGGAACCCAACGGATATCTTCATATAGGACATGCAAAGTCGATATGTTTAAATTTTTCCACCGCAAAAAAATATGGAGGGAAATGTAATTTGAGATATGATGATACCAATCCGGTAAAAGAAGACACTGAGTATGTTTCGTCTATAGAGGAAGATGTAAAATGGCTCGGATTTCAATGGGATAAGCGTTTGTTCGCTTCGGATTATTTCGATAAGATGTATGAATGTGCGGTGAAACTTATAGAAAAGGGTAAAGCTTTTGTCTGTGATTTGTCTGCGGAGGAGATAAAGGAGCATAGAGGTTCACTTAAAGATCCGGGTAAGGAAAGCCCATACAGGAACAGAACGATTGAGGAAAACCTGAAGCTGTTTGAAAATATGAAAAACGGAGATTATAAGGACGGGGAAAAAGTACTCAGGGCAAAAATAGATATGAGCTCGCCCAATATAAATATGAGAGATCCGGTAATATATAGAATAGCACATACAGAGCATCACAATACCGGAGATAAATGGTGTATTTATCCCATGTATGATTTTGCACATCCCATAGAGGACGCCATAGAAGGGATAACGCATTCTATTTGCACTCTTGAATTTGAAGATCACAGACCGCTTTACGACTGGGTTTTGCGGATGCTTGAATGGGAAAGACCTCCAAAACAGATAGAGTTTGCACGCTTGAATCTGACAAATACGGTGATGAGCAAAAGATATCTCAAAGCTTTGGTGGATGACGGTACGGTTGACGGTTGGGATGATCCAAGAATGCCTACAGTCGCAGGACTTAGAAGGAGAGGCTATACACCTGAGGCGATAAGAGAGTTTTGTGACAGAATAGGTGTGGCAAAGGCTAACAGTTTAGTTGATATAGCTCTTTTGGAGCATTGCATAAGAGATGACCTGAAAGAAAAAGTATCGAGTAAAATGGTGGTTTTAGATCCGCTAAAGGTTACCATAATGAATTATCCTGAGGGCGAGTCTGAACTTTGCAATATCGAAAACAATAAAGAAAATCCGGAGCTGGGGACGAGACAAGTGAGTTTTTCGAGAGAACTCTATGTCGAAAAAGAAGATTTTATGGAAGTTCCGATCAAAAAATATTTCAGACTGTTTCCCGGGAATGAGGTAAGGTTTAAAGGAGCGTATTTTATTACATGCAATGAAGTTATCAAAGATGATGAGGGCAATGTTATTGAACTCAAATGTACTTATGATCCCGATACAAAGAGCGGCTCGGGAAATGACACGAGAAAGGTAAAGGGAACCGTTCACTGGGTGGATGCAAAGACCGCAATTCCTTTAAAGGTAAGAAATTTAGATTATTTAATGGTTGAAAACGAGGAAGGAGAGATGGAAATTAATCCGAACTCTCTTAAAGAATTTAATGCTCTTGGAGAAGAGTCATGTAAAGATATAGCTAAAGATGAAAGGGTTCAGTTTTTCAGGCACGGATACTACGTTCCCGATTCAAATATATCGACCGGGAGCGGCGAAGAGAAGGTTTTCAATCAAGTGGTAGGACTTAAAAGTTCATTTAAAAATAAAAAATAGATACGGGAGCTGTTATGGATTATTATAAAGAATCTATGAAACTACACATTGAGAATTGCGGTAAGATAGAAATGCGGAGCAAAGTACCTTTACGAAACAGAGAAGATCTAAGCATTGCATATACACCCGGAGTTGCTGAACCTTGCAGAGCTATTGAAAATGAGCCGGACAGAGTGTATCAGCTGACTTCAAAAGCCAATACGGTTGCAGTCGTTACGGACGGTTCGGCGGTTTTGGGCCTCGGCAATATAGGTGCGAGCGCTGCAATTCCCGTTATGGAAGGCAAGTGTGTACTTTTTAAAGAGTTCGGGAAGATAGATGCCGTACCGATTTGCATACAGACGCAGGACAACGATGAGATTATAGAGACGGTCAAAAATATCGCTCCCGTCTTCGGCGGGATAAATATCGAAGATGTTGCCGCCCCGAGGTGTTTTGAAATAGAAAGAAGGCTGAAAGAAATTTTGGACATTCCCGTATTTCACGATGACCAGCACGGCACGGCGATCGTTGTGGCTGCGGCGGTGATAAATACATCAAGGTTGTTTGAAAAAGCCGTTTCTGAACTTAAGATAGTTATAAACGGAGCGGGAGCTGCCGGAACGGCAATAGCTGAACTGCTAATGCAGATCGGAGTAAAAGACATTTTAGTTTGTGATAAGGAAGGCATCATAAGAGTTTCGGATGAAAGGTTTACACCGGAGATGCAGGAGCTTGCAAAACTTGTCAATCCCAATGGATTTGCAGGATGTTTAAAGGATGCACTGGTTGGAGGAAACGTGTTTATAGGAGTAAGTGCCCCGGGCATTTTGACATCGGAAATGGTTCGCAGTATGGATAAGGACAGTGCGGTATTTGCTATGGCAAACCCCGAACCGGAAATTATGCCGGATATTGCGAAAACGGCAGGAGCGAGAGTTGTAGGTACGGGCAGATCGGATTTTTCAAATCAAATCAATAACGTGTTGGTTTTTCCCGGTATTTTCAGAGGAGCGTTGGACAGCAGAGCGGAAGAAATAACTGAAGAGATGAAAGTGGCTGCCGCATACGGGCTCGCAAATATAATTTCCGAAGATGAACTGGAAGAAGATTATATAATACCGGACGCTTTCGATCCGAGAGTTTGCGGTGCGGTTGCAGATGCGGTATATTCCGCAGCGATGGAGAAAAGAAAATGAAATTTCGTATAGAACATGATTCGATGGGGGAAATAAAAGTTCAAGACGCACGGCTCTGGGCGGCACAGACACAAAGAAGTCTTGAGAATTTCAGAATTGGAGAAGAGTTGATGCCGCAGGAGATAATCAGAGCGTTGGGAGCCGTTAAAGCGGCATGTGCAAATGTAAACGTAAAAGAGGGAAAACTGGATAAAAATATCGGTGAAGCGATTTATAAAGCGGCGATGCAAATATATAACGGGAAATATTCGGAAGATTTCCCGTTGGCGGTTTGGCAGACGGGAAGCGGTACACAGACAAATATGAATGTGAACGAGGTGATTTCCGCAATAGTTAAAAGAGACAGCGGACTTGGAGTACATCCGAACGATCATGTAAATATGAGCCAAAGTTCAAATGATACTTTCCCTACAGCAATTCATTTGGCGGCAATCAAGGCGAATTCGGAGAGGCTTTTACCGGCACTGAAAAACATCATAGGTACATTAGGAAAGCTTTCGGACAGGTATATGTATGTTGTGAAAATCGGAAGGACACATTTACAGGATGCGGTACCGATGAGTTTCGGTCAGGAGATCGGTGGATGGGAATATATGCTCAAAACGGATCTTGAGATGATAGAGGGAGCTTTGAAGCCTCTATATGAGCCGGCGATAGGTGGAACTGCCGTAGGTACCGGAATAAATGCTCCCGCAAATTTCGGAGAAAAAGTATGCACGGAACTTTATGATATTACAGGTATAAACTTTAAACAAACAGGAAATCATTTCGCCGGCCTTGCAAGTAAAAGCCCTGTCGTGACATTTCACGGAACAATAAAAGCTTTAGCCTGCGATATGATGAAAATTGCAGGTGATATAAGGTGGCTTGCGAGCGGTCCGAGAGCGGGAATAGGGGAGATAACGATACCGGCCAACGAACCGGGAAGCTCAATCATGCCGGGTAAAGTGAATCCTACGCAGTGTGAAGCGATTTCTATGGCGGCATGTCAGGTGATGGGAAATGATGTGGCTATAGCGACGGCGGCATCTCAGGGGCATTTCCAGCTGAACACTTATATGCCTCTTATAGCATATAATCTTTTGCAGTCAATAAGGCTCATGGCGGATTCGATCAAGTCATTCGACAATAACTGCTGCAAGGGTATCAAACCCAAAGAAGATGTTATGAAAAGCAATTTGGAGAATTCTCTTATGCTCGTGACGGCACTAAATACGCATATAGGATATGAGAACAGCGCTAAAATCGCAAAGTTGGCTTATGAAAAGGATATAACTCTGAAAGAGGCGGCGATAGAGCTTGAAATTTTAACAGAAGAAGAGTTTGATACTTTTGTTAAAATTGAAGAAATGATTTGGAAGGACAGCCTGTAAAAGATTCAAGCACATGAAAACTGATATGGAAAAAAGCAAGAATATTTTATTGACAATTGAATATGACGGCACAAATTTCAAGGGATGGCAAAGCCAGGAAGGACAGAAGACAGTTCAGTCGGTAATTGAAGATGCTTTGGAAAAAGCTCTTTCGGAAAGGGTTTCCATAAATGCCGCGGGAAGAACCGATGCGGGAGTCCATGCTTACGGGCAGACTGCGAACTTTGTAACCGGAAGCCGATTGCCTGTCGAAAATCTTAAGACGGTAGTAAACAACTTTTTGTCCGTAGGAAACAAAAGAACATATCCTGTGGGAAGTGTGAGGATAGTGGATGTTAAAACCGTACAGGAGGATTTTCATGCGAGATTTTCATGTGTGGGTAAAACCTATATGTATAAAATTTTGCTTGCAAAAGAACCGGATATTTTCAAAAGAAATTATTTTTATCGGATAAATAAAGAACTGAATTTTGAAAACATGGCGAAGGCGGCAAAAAGACTGGTAGGGGAACATGATTTTGCTTCATTTCAGGCTTCGGGAGGCACGCCGAGAAAAACTACAGTAAGAAATATATTTGATATAAGGTTTGACGGAGAGGGAAATGAGCTCTATTTGTTTGTAACGGGAGACGGTTTTTTGTATAATATGGTTAGAATAATTGCGGGTACACTTGTCGATGTAGGGATTGGAAAGATCAATCCCGCCGATATCGGTGAGATACTGACCTCGTGTGACAGGAAAAAAGCGGGGCATACCGCTCCGCCGTGCGGGCTTTATTTGTACAAAGTGTACTATTCCAAGGAGGAAATGGAAATATGGACAGACCCGGTTGGGACGAATATTTTATAGAGATGGCAAAGCTTACGCAAAAGCGTTCCACATGTATGAGAAGGCAGGTAGGCGCCGTTATAGTAAAGGATAACAGAGTTATGGCTACGGGATATAACGGAGCACCGGCGGGCATAACTCATTGTGAAGACAGAGGGGGCTGTCTCAGACAGAAGCTTAATGTCCCTTCAGGAGAAAGGCATGAACTTTGTATGGCGCTTCATGCCGAGCAAAATGCTATAATACAGGCGGCACATTTGGGTCAAAGTATTGCGGGAGGAACTATTTATGTGACACATCAGCCTTGTGTTATATGTGCAAAAATGATAATAAATGCGGGGATCAAAAGGATCGTGGTCGAACAGGGATACCCTGACAAATTGGCAAGAGAGATTCTCGATGAATCGGGGCTTGAAATAGAGATGATAGACGATATATTGGAAAGGGGCGAAAAGTAATAAATATGGATACGGTTACGGGGATTTTTGATTTCGGGATAACACAGCTTACTATCTTGCAAATGGTGAAAGTGTTTATAACAGGGGCGGCGATAACTGCCGTTATGACGCCTGTTGCAATTTGGTTGGCACCGAAGATCGGTGCGGTAGATATACCTAAAGACGGAAGGAGAATGCATACCAAGCCCATGCCGAGATTCGGCGGAATGGCTATGTTCATAGGAATAACCGTATCTTTATTCATATATCTACCCATAAGTCAAAGAGTTTCGGGCGTGATTGTCGGAGGCATACTCATATTTATAGTCGGAATTATCGACGACTTGAAAAACATGCCGGCAAAGGTTAAATTTATATGCCAGATAGGTTGTGCCACAGTTTTGTATATGTTCAATATCAGGATACTGCATATTTCAAATCCGTTTGACCAAAGCCATCTGATATTTTTTCATCCGGCAGTGAGTTTTCTGGTTACAGTGATTTGGGTGGTCGGAGTTACAAATACGATAAATCTTATAGACGGACTTGACGGACTTGCAGCAGGTGTTTCCGCAATATCGGCGGTAGCTATCGCTTACGTTGCATATATCCACGGCGTCTATGGTGTTACGATAGCAATGCTTGCGGTGGCGGGCGGTGCGGCGGGATTTTTACCGTATAATTTCAATCCCGCCAAAATTTTTATGGGTGACGGGGGTTCACTGTTTTTAGGTTTTATGCTTGCCTCACTTTCAATTATAAGTCCGTTTAAAAGCGCAACTTTCGTCGCTATAATAGTACCGGTGTTTGTATTGGCGGTACCTATTTTCGATACATTATTTGCGATTCTCAGAAGAGCAATAAACAAAAGGCCTATTATGGAAGCTGACAAGGGACACTTGCATCACAGGATAGTAGCGGCAGGATTCGGCCAGAGAAGAGCGGTTTTGACTATTTACGCAATAAGCGGTGTCATGGGGGTTGCGGCGATAACGCTAAGCAGGCATCTCAAGGTGGAGACGGTGCTCCTGGTATTCATAGCCGTGACGCTGATATACGTATTTTTGACAGATTCGCACAGTGTGGATTTGGTTCATGCAGCAAAAGGGAAAAATAATATTCAGGAGGATAAAGATAAATGAAAGTTTTGACGGTGTTCGGGACAAGGCCGGAAGCGATAAAGATGGCACCTCTCGTTAAAAAACTTGAGGAAAGCGATAAACTTGAATCTGTTTTGTGTGTTACTGCACAGCACAGGCAGATGCTTGATCAAGTCCTTGATTTATTTGAGCTTAAGCCGGATTATGATTTAAATATAATGAAAAAGAATCAGAGTATAAGTATGATAACAGCTAATGTTATATCGGGACTGGATGAGGTTTTTGATAAAGAAAATCCTGATATCGTGCTTGTACATGGAGATACAACCACGACATTTGCGACGGCGCTCGCCGCTTTTTACCATAAAGTCAGAATCGGTCATGTTGAGGCGGGTTTGAGAACGTATGACAAGTATTCACCTTATCCGGAAGAAATGAACAGAGTCCTTACAGGACATTTGGCGGATATGCATTTCGCTCCTACGGAGAGGAATGTAGAAAACTTAAAAAAAGAAGCGATTGATGAAGAAAAAATTTTTATTACGGGAAACACCGTGATTGACGCACTTTTACAGGTTGCGGACAAACCGTACGAATTTTTCGAACCTGTGCTTAAGAATATGGATTTTGAAAACAAGAGAGTTATAACTGTTACGTGTCACAGGAGAGAAAATCTCGGGGAAAATATGGAAAATATATTCAGTGCTATACGAGATATATCACAGGAATTTGATGATGTGGAAGTTGTTTATCCGGTTCACATGAATCCGAAAGTCAGAGAAATTGCGGATAAAATACTGGGGCACGAGAGCAGGGTTCATTTGATAGAGCCGCTTGAATACCAGCCCTTTGTGAATCTGATGGCCAAATCATATTTTATAATAACGGATTCCGGCGGCATGCAGGAAGAAGCTCCCTCGCTCGGTAAACCGGTTTTAGTGGTACGTAAAGAGACTGAAAGACCGGAAGCACTTGAAGCGGGCACGGTTAAGCTTGCAGGTGTCGAGCGGGATACCATATATGCCATGGCAAAAGAACTTCTTGAAGATAAGTCGGCATATGTAAAGATGGCACATGCTGCAAATCCCTACGGTGACGGGAAGGCGTGCGAGAAAATAATAGAAATATTAGAGGGAAACCCGGAGAATGTTTAAGAGGAATTACAGTACCGAAAAAAAAGGAAGAGGCGATAATGCTTCTTCTATTGTTATAGAGACGGGGCCGCTGCTTGCAAGTTTGCGCAGGGTAGCGCTGCCTATAGCTCTTCAAAGCATTATTGCAGCATCATTGAGTCTTGTGGACAATGTTATGGTGGGTATGCTCGGGGAAAAAGAATTGGCAGCTGTAGGTATGTCGACACAGATCTTTTTCATACACTGGATGATGCTTTTCGGATTTACGAGCGGAATGACGACATTTATGTCACAACTGTGGGGGATACAGGATTTAAAAAGTATAAGAAAAACGATAGGATTGGCAATTACGGCATGTCTTGCAGGGGGAATGCTGTTTTTTCTGCCGGCAATGATTGTTCCGGAGAAGATTGTAGGCATATTTACAGATAATATAAGCGCAATAGAGATAGGTGGTCAGTACGTAAGGATAGGAGCATGGACAATATTATTCGTTTCCATATCGGTTCCGATTTCGGCGGCTTTAAGGAGTACGCAGCAGACAAGAATACCGTTGTTTGTAAGTGTATTGTCGTTTTCTCTTAACACGTTTATGAACTATTGTCTGATATTCGGACATTTCGGGTTGCCACAGCTGGGAATAAGCGGAGCGGCTATTGCAACGGTAATCTCAAGAGGTCTGGAAGTCAGCCTGTATTTGTTTCTCTTACTCAAGTCCAAGAATGTTTTAAGAGGAAGACTCGGAGAATTTTTTGGAATTCCACGTGAAGATGCAAAGCGGATGTTTAAAAATGCGATACCTACAACATTGAACGAGACATTGTGGGGAGTCGGGACATCCGCATATGTTGCGGCATATGGACATATAAGCATCGTTGCGATGGCGGCGGTTCAGGCCGGCAACACGATCAACAACATGTTTATTCTTGCAGGTTTCAGTATAGGGGATGCGATTCTCATAATGGTAGGACAGAGACTGGGTAGAAATCAGTATGATTATGCATATGAGCTTGCTAAAAAATTACTCGGGGTTGCCGTTATGGCGGGGGGTGTAGGAGGTGTTTTGCTGATAACTTTGGGCAGGCCCCTCTTAAACCTGTTTGATTTTACTGCAGAAGGGGCAAAATATGCGTTTTTGATATTATGTGTATATTCGGCGGCTATGCCGCTCAAGCTTTTGGCGGGAGCGAATATTGTCGGGACTTTGAGGTGCGGAGGAGATACCGCTTTTGCGATGAGAACGGAAATCTCGTGTGTTTGGGGAATCGGAGTGCCGCTTGCATTCATAGGATCGTTGGTACTTAAATGCCCGGTATATGTTGTAGTGGCAATGGTTCAGATAGAAGAAGCGGTTAAATGTATAATCGTTATGCTGAGGTTCAGAAGCAAAAAATGGGTAAAAAATGTGATTGATGATCTTTCGATAACAACAGAAGAAATTGAATAAATATTTTAATAAATAAACAGCAAAATAATTGATAAAGTTGTATAATTTCAGGGTTAGAGCTGTTTAAAGCTCACAAAAAGTGAGAAAATCTCAAGTTGTAATAAAAATTTTCTGAAAACTTAGCATGTATGGTGTTAAAAAGTACTTTACTATTTAAATAAAAGAGAATACAATAGATTGTAATTGATGTAGCTTAAAGCATATTTTGATTCTCGGAGAAGAGGTAAAAATGGAGAGTTTTGATACTTTTAAAAACAGAATTGTAAAATACGGAATCGTGTTGATGTTCATAATAGAGATTGCTTCCATACCTGTTATCGGATTGAATTATAAATTTGCTTTGGGGCTGTTGCTCGGAACCGCAATCTCGGTTGTGAATTTATATTTGCTTGCATTTCAATGCAGACAGGTAATAATGCAGGGAAACAAACTTATTTCCGTCTGGGGATATTTATTGAGGTTGTTTTTGTTCGGAGCGGTGGCTGTTATTTGCATCAAGATTTCATTGCGATGCGGAGTTGGAGCAATTTTGGGAATCCTTACAACGAAAGCGGCGATGTTTATAGTCAGCATGTCAAGATCCAAAGAGGGTAAAGACGCCATCTCGGATATTAAAGCCGAGTTACCGGAGAGTGATATGAAAAGAGCTAAAGTCGATATATTAAAAACCGATCTTCAGGAAACTGACAGAGATTGTTTGAACAAAAATTCCGATTGCAAATAAAAATCATATAGATAAGGAGGTAAAAACGTGCATGACGTAAACCATTTAGGTGTAAGAAAAATTATGGGGTTTGACGGCGGCATCTTTATTACGGAGTCTGTAATATGGGGTGTTGTGATAGCTGCCATATTGGTCTTGATAGCGGTTTGGCTTTCGAGAGACTTAAAAAAAATTCCTAAAGGAAAGCAGGTTATTGCAGAACTTATCGTAGGTAAGGTTTACTCGATGACGGAAGATGTTATGGGTAAATATTACGGCAGTAAATATGCACCTTATGTCGGGAGTCTGTTCTTTTTCCTTTTGTTTTGCAACATGGGAGGTTTATTCGGGATCAGGCCGGTTACGGCTGATGTAAACGTAACATTTGCATGCGCCGTTGTAACATTCTTTTTGATCCTGGTAAGTTCAATAGCAACGAGAGGATTTAAAGGGCATCTTAAGACTTTATGTGAACCTTTTCCTTTTATGTTTCCGTTAAAAATTATTGAGCATGTGTCATTACCTATTTCACTTGCATTTCGACTTTTCGGAAACATTTTCGGAGGAGCTATAATAATGGCGCTTCTAATGACGGCACTTGAATCTGCGAGCGAAGCACTACATCTTCCTCTGCCGTTCTTACAGGCGGTTATACCGCTTCCTGCAAACTTTTTCTTTGATATGTTCGAACCGGTTTTGCAGGCGTTTATTTTTACTATGTTAACAATGGTTTTCACAAGCGAGGGATTAAGACCGCATGAAGACGAAAGTCATTAGTATATATTTGATTTTGAAAGGAGATTTATTATGACACAGGTAACATCACAAGCATTTGTATTGGCAATGTCGGCATTGGGAGCAGGTATAGCTATGCTGTCGGCGATAGGTATAGGTATAGGTCAGGGATTTGCAGCAGGAAAGGCTGTAGAAGGTGTTTCAAGGCAACCGGAAGCAAGCGGGGAAATTTTGAAGACAATGCTTGTAGGTCAGGCGGTAGCTGAAACTACAGGAATATTTGCATTTATAATAGCGATCGTACTTGTATTTGTTAATCCGCTTGTAGGAATGCTTTAATTTAAATTTGAGAGGAGAGGACGAAAATGCATTTTAGTATATATACTCCGCTTATGGAGTTTAACCCTACATTACTTATGATAGTGATTACGCTTTTCGTACTTTACCTTATTTTAAGAAAAAATTTTTTTGAAAAGATTCGCAACTATACTCTGGCGAGAGAAAATGAGATAAAATCAAGCTTTGACAGCGCAGAAGAAACTGTGAAAGCCGCTAATGAGACCTTGCAAAAATATGAGGCGAAGATGTCCGGTGCAGAAGCTGAAAAGAGAGATATTATAGCTATGGGTAAACAGAGAGCGGATGCACAGGCTAAAAGCATAATCGATGAAGCAAAAGAAGAGGCTGCGAGGATCAAAGCGAGGGCTATGGAAGAAATCGAGCAGGAAAGGCAGAAGGCTGTTTTGGAGATGCAAAAGCAGATTGCGGCATTGGCTATTATGGCGGCTGAAAAGATTTTGGAAAAGCAAATCAACGACAGAGAGCAAGATGAGATCGTTGATAAGATAATTGAACAGGCAGGTGCAGGCAAATGGCAGAGCTGACGGTTGATATAACATACGGACAGGCACTTTACAGTGCAGCGGCCGACTTGGACAAAACTGAAGAAATGCTTGCAGAGGGAAAGGAACTCGTTAAGATAATCGGAGATATATCGGAGTTCAAAGAGTTTCTTTCCACTCCGATAATTGCTGCCGGAAAGAAAAAAGAATCTATCAGAAAAATTTTTGAAGGTAAGGTTTCTCAGGAGATGCTTAATTTTATGTATGTTTTAATAGATAAGAGCAGAGCAGGGCATTTTGAGAGAATAATTAAGCAATTTGAAAAGTTGATTGATGAAAACAAGGGATTTTCTCTCGGCACCATCTTTTCAATAAAACCCCTTTCGGACGGGCAGCTTGAATCTTTTGAGAAAGAAACGGGTAAACTGCTCAGAAAGCAGGTTCGACTCGAGAATAAGGTGGATAAAAACCTTATTGGCGGAGTGCGTATTTTTATAGAGGGAAAAGTAATAGATGCTTCAATACAAAGAAAGCTGATGAATTTGAGAGAAAATCTAAATTAGAGGAAAGGATGGTGAAAGTCGATGAATTTAAAACCGGAAGAAATCAGTGCGGTAATAAAGGAACAAATTAAAAATTACAAAAATGAACTGGAAATTTCCAATTTCGGTACGGTAATTCAGGTCGGTGACGGTATTGCAAGAGTTTACGGACTTGAAAGCTGTATGGCGGGAGAGCTTCTGGAATTTCCTAACGATATATATGGAATGGCTTTGAATTTGGAAGAAGATAATGTCGGTGCAGTAATCATGGGATCGGATCATGAAATCAAAGAGGGCGACATCGTAAAACCTACAGGAAGAGTTGTAGAAGTTCCTGTGGGGAATGAGCTGATAGGGAGAGTTGTTAATCCTCTCGGACAGCCTATTGACGGAAAAGGACAGATAAAGACCGATAAATTCAGGCCTGTGGAAAATGCAGCGCCCGGAGTTTTGCAGAGAAAGTCGGTAAATGAACCGCTGCAAACAGGAATAAAGGCGATAGACTCGATGATTCCTATAGGAAAAGGTCAGAGAGAACTTATCATAGGAGACAGGCAGACAGGAAAAACTGCAATAGCAATAGATTCTATTATAAATCAGAAGGGTAAGGACGTAATTTGTATTTATGTCGCCATCGGTCAAAAGAAATCTACAGTTGCGCAGTTGGTACAGACTTTGGAAAATAAAGGGGCTATGGAGTATACCATAGTTGTTTCGGCAACGGCCAGCGATGTGGCTCCGCTTCAATATATCGCTCCTTATGCGGGTTGTGCTATGGGTGAGGAGTTTATGTATAACGGAAAGCACGTACTCATAGTATATGATGATCTTTCAAAGCATGCAGTTGCTTACAGAGCGATGTCGTTGCTGTTAAGAAGACCGCCCGGTAGAGAGGCGTACCCGGGGGATGTATTTTATCTTCACTCAAGACTCCTTGAGAGAGCGGCAAAGCTTTCGGATGAACTCGGAGGAGGATCGATAACGGCATTGCCTATAATTGAAACACAGGCGGGAGATGTATCGGCATATATTCCTACCAATGTAATTTCAATTACTGACGGGCAGATCTTCTTGGAGACGGAATTGTTTTTTACCGGACAAAGACCGGCGGTAAATGCCGGCATATCGGTTTCCAGAGTAGGGGGTAATGCTCAGATAAAAGCTATGAAGTCGGTTGCGAATAAGATTAAGTTGGAATTGGCACAATATAGAGAGCTTGCGAGCTTTTCACAGTTCGGATCGGATGTTGACAAAGATACGAGAGACAGACTTAATCACGGACGTATACTTATGGAAATCTTAAAACAGGGACAGTATGTTCCTCTGGAGGTTTCAGATCAGGTAATGGTTATTTATGCCGCTACAAACAACTATTTGGCTGATATTCCTGTGGAAGAGATCAAAACTTTTGAAAAAGATTTTATAGATTATATGAGAACACAAAATCCGGAAATTGGAAAATCTATAGCTGAAACGGGAAAACTTTCGTCCGAGACGGAAGAGCGGCTTAAGGATGCAATTGATAAATTTAAGAAGATAAGATAATAAGACATGAGTTTTTGATGAGGGGGTGAAGCAGTGGCTACATGCAGCACAGGCGATATAAAACGCAGAATAAAAAGTGTAACCAGCACTGAACATATTACAAATGCAATGAAGCTGGTGTCTGCCTCCAAGCTAAGGAAGGCCAAAAGCACATTTGAAAAAACGCAAAAAAGTATAGACTATGTAGTTGAATCGATAAGAGAGATTTTTAACGCTTCAAAAGAAGTGCCGGAAAGGTATCTTCAGGGAAAAAGAGAAATAAAGAATACTTGTTATATCATAATTACAAGTAACAGAGGGCTTTGCGGCGGATTCAACTCAAACATAATAAGGTTAGCTGAAAGTGAGATGCAAAAAAGTGAGAGCAACTCCAGCGTGATAGCTATAGGATCCAGGGGTAGAGACCACTTTGCAAGAAACGGATTTAACATAGAATCAGAGTATTTGCTTCCGCCTGAGGACATTTCATTTTTGGAGACGCATATAATAAGCAAGCCTCTGATATACAAGTATGAGAACGAGGAAATTGATGAGATAAAATTAGTCTATACATCGTTTGCCAGCAGTTTGGAACAAAGGCCCAAAATCGTTCAACTGTTGCCGTTCGAACCTTGCGATAACGATTCATTCACGGCGAAGGAAAGAGAAGTTGAATATGAACCGTCGGTAGATGAGGTTTTCAATTATCTTATTCCTAAGTATGTTGAAATGAAGATATTCGGAGCTATTGTAGAGTCCGCCACATGTGAACATGCGGCAAGAAGAATCGCGATGGAAAATGCTACGGACAATGCAAGAGAAATGTTACAGGAGCTCAATCTGTTCTATAACAGAGCGAGACAGGCGGCAATTACAAATGAAATATCCGAAATTGTCGGAGGTGCGGAGGCACTAAAATAGTAAAGGAGGGAGCAAGGTGAGCGAACACAAAGGAATTATTCACCAGATAATAGGTCCTGTTATAGATGTTAAATTCAGTCCCGACGAAATGCCGGAACTGCAAAGTGCCATAGAGGTGGAATTTGAAGGAAGAAGAATAGTGTCGGAAGTTGCGCAGCACATCGGTGACGATGTTGTCAGATGTGTTGCACTTTCCACTACCGACGGTCTGAGAAGAGGTATGGAAGCGGTAGATACCGGAGCACCTATAAGCGTACCTGTGGGTAAAGAAGTTCTCGGGAGATTGTTTAATGTTATAGGTGATACTATTGATGAAAAAGGACCTGTTCCGACGGATTTGAGGATGCCTATACACAGAGAAGCTCCGTCTTTTGAGGATCAGGATACCGCTGCGCAGGTATTTGAAACGGGAATAAAGGTAATCGACCTTATTGCGCCGTATACGAGGGGCGGTAAGGTAGGTCTGTTCGGAGGAGCAGGTGTAGGAAAAACGGTTTTGATCCAGGAGCTTATAAACAATATTGCTAAAGAGCATGGCGGAATATCCGTATTTTCAGGAGTCGGAGAAAGAACCAGAGAAGGAAACGACTTATATAATGAGATGATAGAGTCGGGAGTAATAGAAAAAACGGCGATGGTGTTCGGTCAGATGAACGAGCCGCCGGGAGCAAGAATGAGAGTAGCCCTTACAGGTCTTACCATGGCGGAGCATTTCAGAGATCAGGAGGGACAGGATGTGCTGCTCTTTATAGATAATATATTCCGTTTCACACAGGCAGGATCCGAGGTTTCGGCGCTTTTGGGACGTGTGCCGAGTGCGGTGGGCTACCAGCCTACACTTGCTACGGAAATGGGAGCTTTACAGGAGAGAATCACTTCTACGAAGAAAGGTTCGATTACATCGGTACAAGCCATATATGTGCCTGCCGATGACCTTACAGACCCTGCTCCGGCAACCACATTCGCCCATTTGGACGCAACGACGGTATTATCGAGAGCTATAACGGAGCTGGGAATATATCCTGCGGTGGATCCGCTGGAGTCAACTTCAAGAATTTTGGATCCGCTGATTTTAGGAGAGGATCACTACAATACGGCGAGAGGAGTTCAGGAGGTTTTGCAGAAGTATAAAGATCTTCAGGATATCATCGCCATACTCGGTATGGATGAGCTTTCTGACGATGATAAAATCGTGGTTGCAAGGGCAAGAAAAATACAAAGATTTTTATCACAGCCTTTCAGCGTAGCAGAGCAGTTCACAGGAATGGAAGGGAAGTATATTCCGAGGGAAGAAACCGTTAGAGGATTCAAAGAGATCCTTGAAGGTGAACATGACGAGATTCCTGAATCGATGTTCCTGTTTGCAGGCGGCATAGACGAGGTTGTGGAACGATTCAAAAAAGGAAACTGAGGCAGGAGTGATGATTTATGGCTAACAAGGTACATTTAGAGGTTATTACTCCATCTAAAATATTTTTTAGCGGCGATGTGGAAATGGTAATCGTAAAAACCATGCTCGGAGAAGAAGGTTTTATGGCGCACCATTCGCATGCGTGCAAACTTATAGTTCCGTCTTGTCTGAAATTGAAGTTGGGTTCGGGAAAAGGCGAGTATAAGCGTGCAGCTATAGCCGGAGGTTTCATTGATGTTAAGGATAAAATAGTTATTTTTACGGACGCTGCGGAATGGCCTGAGGACATAGATCTTGAAAGGGCTAAGGAGACTAAAGGCAGAATGGAAAATTGGCTTATTTCTCATAAAGATGAAGAAGATGACAATATCCGTATAGCACAAAACGCAATTGCAAAAGCGATAGTAAGAATGCATGTAAAAGAAAGCGATTAGATAAACGCCTGATAGCGTTTTTATTAACAGGGGGTAGAGGATGAGTTATTGGTATTTGTATGGCATGTATGGATATAACGGATTGTTTATATTGATTTTTATAGCAGTGATGATCTTTGCCGTATATGCACAAATAAAGGTTAAGCGTACGTTTAAGAAATATAGCGGACAATATTCTGAGAGAGGGATTACGGGGGCGGAAGCTGCAAGGCGGGTTCTTGATGCAAACGGTCTCAGTGATGTTCCTGTACAAAGAATTTCAGGAGAACTTTCAGATCATTACGATCCGAGTACAAATATAGTAAGCCTTTCGGACAGCGTTTACAGCGGGACGTCTACGGCTTCCATAGGGGTGGCATGCCACGAGGTGGGGCATGCAATACAGAATGCCAGAAATTATATTCCGGGAAAGATCAGAATGGCGATAGTACCGATTACAAACGTGGGTACAAGGTTGGCGATTCCCCTTATAATAGCGGGATTGATTCTTTCGATTTTCAGTCAAATGTTTATATGGGTTGCATATATAGGATTGATCGGGTTTGCTTTAAGCGTTGTTTTTCAGCTTGTGACGCTTCCTACAGAATTTGATGCAAGCAGGAGAGCTATCGTTACTATAAGGCAACAGGGAATTTTGACGGAGCATGAAGTTATAGGCGCAAGACGAGTTCTTACAGCTGCGGCACTCACATATGTGGCGGCGTTGGCTGTATCGCTTATGCAATTTTTAAGATTTGCGCTGATCATTTTAGGACGCCGCGATTAATTTGCGAAGTAATTTATAAAGATTTGATTTATCCCTCGGACTGTTCAATAAGTTGATGATTGAATTTATATCCGAGACCTCGGACGCTTATAATATATTTATAAGCGTTTTTGTTATTTTCTATTTTCTTTCTTATATTGCTTATATAGACCATCACCGTTTTTTCATCACCTGTTATACTGTTGATCTGCCATGCGTGTTCATATATTTGATATGCGCTGTAAATGCGACGGGAATTTTTTATAAGCAAATGCAATATATCGAATTCCTTGACAGGCATATTTATAAGTTCACCGTCTAAGAATACTTCACGAGAAGTTACATTTACTGTGAGACCGGGAGCCGTATATATCTCTTCATCAGTCTCGACGGAAGAATTTTGCTCGGATCGTCTTATTTGCGCTTTTACTCTGGCTAAGAGCTCTTCGGGAATAAAAGGTTTTGTTATATAATCGTCACCGCCTACCGAGAGTGCCATTATTTTATCTATAGTTTCGGTTTTACATGACAAAAATATTATAGGGACGGTTTTATCACGCCGTATTTCCATGCAAAGATCCATACCGCTTTTGTCAGGCAGCATGATGTCGAGTATTATCAAGTCCGGAGTTAATTTGTTTAAGATTTCTTTGGCTTCTTCACAGCTTGTAGCGGTCAGAGGTTCATAGCCGTCTTTGCTCAGATAGGTGGCGAGCAAATCACAAATTTGTTTTTCATCGTCAACGATAAGTATTTTGTTGTTGCCCATTTTTCATTTCCCTCCTTGATTTAATTTACTCCGAGTGATGGTTAACGCGTATAATTCAATTAGGTGAATTTGTGGAACATTTTTTTGTATGATTTATTCATTTTCAAAATAAAGCGGTATACTCACTGTAAAAACGGTTCTCTTTTTAGAACTTTTTACAGAAATCGTCCCGTGGTGAGCTTTCACTATTTCTTTTGATATCGTAAGGCCCAACCCGCTTGAGGAAGCGGATGCCTTGCTGTTAGGGTATTTTGAGTCTGCCACTTTGTAAAACCTGTCAAATACATGGGGTAAATGTTCACTTGCAATTCCGGGTCCGTGATCGGTTATGGAAAAGACCAACAGGTTTTTCTTGAAATCCACATCCATGTACAAAGTGAATACATCTCCGCTTTTAGCAAATTTCAGGGCATTTGAGAGTATGTTGACAAATACCTGTTCAAGCCTTATAGGGTCTGCGATTATGCTTACTTTCTTTAGATTGTTCAGATTGCTTTTGTCCTCAAAAAGAATATTTTGTGTCGTGATGTCCATGCGATGTTTTTCAATAAGTATATTATAAAGCTGATTACCGTCGATTACCATAAAATCAAAGTGAAATTGATTTGTTTCGAGTTTGGACAGCATGGACAAATCCATAATCAGATGTTCCAATGTCAGCGCTTTGCTGAATATTATGTCGAGAGCCTGGGCTTTGTCCGTTTCGGTGTCAAATTTGTTATCCTGTAACCCGGATACATACCCTATTATTGAGGTTATAGGAGTCTTAAGTTCATGAGATATGTATGAGAGCAGGATTTCACGTGACTGCATTGTCGAAATAAGCTGATTTTCCGCCTCTTTTAGTGTTGTTATATCTCTTATCGTTCCGTCCAGTGCGGACGGAAGACCTTCCTGTAATATGAGGGTTGTGGATATTTCACCCCACAGCATGTTACCGTCCTTGTTATACATTTTGAAAATGCCGGTTTTATGCAGTTCGCCGGAATCTTCACGTTTAAAAATTTCATCGAGCCTGTCATAGTCTTCAGGGTTCACAATATTATATATTAATTTTTGATTACTGATAAAGTGATTCGGTCCGTATCCCAAAATTTTTTCTACCGAGGGAGTTATGTATGAGAACTGATTTTTTGTCATGTCGTAAAAGAAGATTATATCCTGAGCATTTTCAGCGATAAGTTTCAACCTGTTTTCCACCAAGCCGAGTTTTTGTTTAGATTGTTGGAGGTATATTAAGAAAGCTATGAAATTAAGCATATTATAAAAAACTATTTCAGCTAAAAACAGATTTCCGTTATAGTAATCGAATGTTTCTGTATACGATATTACAGTTTTTCCGAAACCCCATGTAGCAAAAATTATTAAGCATACGATTTTTTCGGGTGCGGGAATTTTCCATGACGTCATTATCATGTATGAAAACCCTGCGGTTATGCAAAATTGGTACATAGAGATAGGAATATATGATGATAACAAATCAAAGTGATAGTATGCGGAAAGCAATGTCCACATAGTTATATAAAGGGAAAATCTTATCCAATAACCGGGGACAGGTTTTTCTGCAAGGCTGTAAGTCCCAAAGAGAATGAAAAGTAAATTAAACATATCCAATATTTTTCTTATGTCGAACAGCACGTCAAAACCGCTGTACAGTTGATGGTACACAAGAAAAAACAGTCCGGCGGAATAACATACCCAACATAATCCCCAGAATTGTATAAAGCGTTCCTGACTTTTAGCAAACAGATAAAAGTATATGCCTGCTATGCAGAGTGAGAGTCCTCCGAATGACATAAAAACAATAGTTAAAGTATCCATATAATTATTGTATAACATAAAATGAAGTGTTTGTATATTGACTTTGAATTAGAAACCTTAAAGTTTTCTAAAGAAAATCTAAAAAATATAAAGCCTTGCAATAAGAAAGCAATTAAATATGCAAATATGGTAAAATCAAGATATGGATAATATGAATATAGTGATGACAATTATATTTTTATTTACATTTATTCCACTGGTGATAGCGGAGATAGCAAGGAAAAAATCTAAAACTACAGCCGGTGATTTTTTTCTGTGCGAGAGAAAGCTCTCCTTACCGTTGGTATTTGCGACCGTGTATGCGACTTGGGTAAGTTCGTTTGCCGTTATAGGGGCAAGCAGCATGTTTTATGAAAACGGACCTGTATATATGACATGCTTTGCATGGAATATATTGTTCGGACTGTTATTTATGATTTTGGGAGAGAGGATAAGTTTTATAGGACAAAAGAATGATTTGATGACCCCGAGCGATTTCTTTTACTATATATTTGACGAGAAAAAACTGGGTACGCTGGTCACGATAATTTTAACAGGATTTACGATCCCATACATAATGATTCAGCTTTTCGGGGGAGCAATAATAATAGAAACGGTGACAAACGGATTGATTCCTTGGCGTATGTCGGGATTTATATTCTATATGGTCATTATAATTTACCTTTGGTCCGGAGGCTTAAGAGCGGTTGCTATGACGGATATGTTTTATGGGGCTTTGACTTTCATAACGATGATAGCTACGGGTATTATACTTATAGAAAAAGTCGGAGGTACGACTGTTGCATTTAAGGAGATTTATAAGAGTGATCCTTATTTTTTAACCCTTGCCGGGGAAGGGGGAATAGAGGATGTCACCATGTGGATAACTATGTTTTTGATTGTTCCTTGCGGTGCAATAATGGGACCTGCGATGTGGATAAGGATGTATGCGGTCGGAGAAAGAAAAACTTTCAAAATCATCCCGTTTTTACTCGGGATCGTTACGGTTATGTATGTCGGAACGGTACTGTATTCCGTATCGGCAAAACTTCTGATACCTGATGTCATACCCAATGACAAACTTATTCCGAATCTTCTTATGCAAGTCACAAACCCGGTTACGGCTGCACTTCTTATGTGTGGAATAACGGCAGCTTCGCTTTCTACAGCCAATTCTCAGATCCATGCATTATCACAGATTTTAACATTTGATATATATAGGAAAACGGTTTCAAAACATAGAGAGAATCTCTCGGAACACAGACTTCTATCCGTGGGAAAATGGTCGATAATAGTTGTATCGGCACTTGCATATCTTCTTATGATTTACGGATCTGTTCATATAATAGAGATAGGTATGGTATCTATGGGAGGCGTAGCGCAAATAATAGTTCCTGTGATAGGAGTATTGTGTTGGCATCGTTCAAATAAAAATGCCGCTTTTTACGGTCTTTTGGCGGGCGAAATTTTAGTATGTGTCGGAACTGTTTTGTCGATAGAAAATGTGGTATATGTTGCAACGGCAGCGCTTATATTGAACAGTGCGGTTTTCATAATCTTTTCATTGATTTCAAAAACGGATAAGGGGAGCAGCGAAAAGATCAAAGCCTATAAAAAAGAATATAGCTGTTATATAAAAGATACGTGATATGACTGCAAGAAAAATAAAGTTTTACGCAAAAGATAAAATGATTATGTAAAAGGGAGGGGGAATCGATATGTCAAATATTGCAAAAACGGAGGAATTGATAAAAATTGATGAAGTAAATAATAAATTGGCGGACTTTGCTGTGAAGAATACGGAAAGATATTACAGGCTTGCGTACAGTTTTGTAAAAAATGAGGATGCAGCTGTGGACTCGGTTTGTGAAGCCGTATATTTCAGTCTTTATAATGCAAGAAAAATGAAAGAAATCCCTCCTGAAATGGATAATTGGTTCTTGCAGCTTGTTTTGAAGTCGGCTATGAGGGAAATGCGAAGAAATAATAAGGAACGTGAATTTACGGATAATTCACAAATATATGCTTATATGGAAACATTGGAGCACAGTATGACAAATATATTTAAGTTGTATTATTTTGAAAATATGGCGATTAAGGATATAGTAGAAGTTATCGGTCTCCCGGAAAAACAGATCATGAAAAAATTAAAAAATGTCATAGATAAACTCGGGATCAGTGAAGATTTGGACGAAAAATCCGAAAAAAAGCTCCGTGAGATGATAGAAGTATATGAGCAAGTCAAAATACCTGAAAGTATGTATTTGAAATTGCGGGAGACTATAGAAAAAGAAAGGCAGGCTTACGAAAAGGACATAAATAAGAGAATTAAAAATTCAAAACGTAAGCCTTTAGGAGTCCTGGCTTTGGCATTAGGCATATTCCTCTTGACTATACTGCTCGGCAGGACAAATCATAACTTTGCGGAATCGGTTTGCAGCATGCCGCTTATAGGAAATCTTTTTAAACCGTTTATATTGTAGTTATCTATTTCTCCGATATACGCATTTACCGTCAATAAAAGTCATGTCGACCTTTAAATTCATAATTTCGCTATCTTCGCAAGACGGGAAATCCCCCGAAAGGACAGCTAAATCGGCAGCTTTACCTACTTCAATGCTGCCTTTTATACTTTCCTCAAAAGAGGTATAGGCACCGTTGTATGTGAACATTCTAAGAGCTTCTTCCTTGCTTATCTTTTCGTTCTGACTTATAGGCTGACCGCTTTGTGTTATACGGTTTACGGCAAGATGGATTCCCATAAGAGGATTGGAAAATGTAATAGGACAATCACTGCTGCCCGGTGCGAGTATACCCATATCTATGAAACTTTTACAGGTGAACATTCTGTCAGTTCTTTCTTTTCCATAGTTTTTTACATATCCGTCACCGAACTCATATAAGAAAATAGGCTGTGGAACCGGTATTATATTATTCTTTTTTATGCGTTGCAAAAGTTCATCGTTTACTATGGCACAGTGTTCAATTCTGTGCCTATGATTATCTCGAGGATATTTTATAAGAGCTTTTTCTATAGCTCGTGATATCACATCTACCGCTCGGTCGCCTACGGCATGAGAAGTGACCTGATGTCCCGCTTTGTGCGCTCTCAGTATTATATCGTCAACGACCTCGGGGTCCATACTGAGGACGCCTGAGAAGCTCGGATCTATAGCATACGGTTCAATAGTTGCAGCAGTCGGACCGCTGCTGCTTCCGTCTATCATAATTTTTATAGGTCCTATTTTAAAATGAGGATCGTTTCCGTTATCCACAGGAAGTTTTATGTGATTTTCTACAAAGGATATGTTTTCAATGAAAGAAAAGATCATGGCATTTACTTTTATTTGCAAAAGCCCCTCTTTTATTGCTTCTTTTTCGACTTCAAGTTGCATTTCGCCATAGCCTCCGGAATCGTGTACAGATGTGATCCCTTCAGAGATCAGGATTTTATCGGCTTTTTCCAGAGCAGTTTTTAACTCCGCTTTATTAGGCATCGCAGCTTTCATCATTGCCATGTGAGCGTTTTCTTTCATAACGCCTGTAGGAATACCTGAATCCGTTTTCTCTATTATACCTCCGGGTATGTCGGGAGCATAGTTGCCAATACCGGCTTTTTCGAGACCGAGAGTATTTAATGTGGAGATATGCGCGCATGTTCTTGTGAGCATTACGGGATGATACGGCGCCACTTCGTCCATATCAAACCTGTCGGGATGACGGCTTTCGATCAGCTTGCTGTGATCATATCCCCAGCCTCGTATCCAACTTCCTTTCGGTTTAATTTTTGCTTGCTCCGCTATCTTTTCTTTTATGTCTTCTATAGATTTCACATACGGATAGCGGCAATCTATGGCTTCCGAATTCATCCCGAGAACACCCATATGTATGTGTGAATCTATAAATCCCGGGACAATACTGCGACCATCAAGATCTATAACTTCAGTATTCGCATCTACTGATCCTTTCAGATCACCATATTTTCCTACGCCTGCTATTTTTTCATTTTCTACTATCAGGGCTTCTGCAATGCTGTTTTCGCTGTCAACAGTTAAAACGGTTCCGTTTATAAATGCAATTTTATTTTTCATAATCGTTTACCTCCTTTATGAACGGCTATTCAGGACAGGATAGCCTGATACGAGATAACTGATAATATAATTAAAAAAGGGTGCCGACTTAACAAAGAAGCACCCTTTTTTAGAATTAATACATGTCGACCTGTTTGTAGAAATCTGAATATTGTTGTTTCAGTTGCGACATTAGCTTGTCCGGACGAGGTTTTGAAACCAGCGAAACTATTACAAATACTATGATATTTGCAATTAGCGCAAATAATGCTCCGCCGCCCATGGCAAAAGGCCCCGGAGCAGTTACGGAGGTGAATGTGAACAGGCATAACAGGCCCAATCCTACAACAATGCCGCAGAAAGCACCGGTACTTGTAGATCTCTTCCAGAATAATGCTCCGCAAGTAGGGATCATAATTTGTGCGGTGCCTCCCAAAGCAACCAACCCTATCGTGACAAGAAGTCCCGGAACAAACAGGCACATGATATATGCTATGGCGGAGAAGATAAGAATTGCCCATCTTCCCACCCAAATAAGCTGATGTTCGGTAAGATTTTTGTTAACATATCTTCTGTGGAAGTCCATAGTGTATATCGTTGATAGCGATAAAACCTGTGCATTTGCAGTGGACATCGCTGCCGCAGCTCCACATGCCATCAGGATGGAACCTACCACAAACGGTGCATTGTTAAATAAAACTGTAGGTAAAATGTAATCGGCATTACTGTTTATAAGTTTAGTAACATCAGGATATAAAAGTTTTCCCGCATTTCCTGTAAGCATCGACCCTATATATGCTATAGCGGCAAGAGCCAACAAGAAAGGCATAAAGTCGAAAGTTTTTGCAGAACGCACGGAATAGAATCTTGCCCATAGCTGAGGTCCCATGAAAGACCCTACAGGAGTTATTATAAACATTGCTATCCATGCCATCCACTTTCCGTCGGCAAGTGTGGTTTGCCCCGGGAATACCGACTCCACTTCTTTGAACATTTCTGTAGGGCCGCCAACTAAACTTGCAACGTAAAAACCTGCAAATATCATTCCGAAGAATAATAAGATCCCGTAGAATATATCACACCATGCGATAGCGCGTATACCGCCTGCCCATACATATATTATTATTACAATATAGAATATAAGTGCCGCCACAGAGAAAGGAATAAGTTTCCCCGAGGCAACCTGAATGAGGTATGCACCTCCGTTAAGTTGTATCTGGAGGTACGGCACCGTGCAGACGAGAAGAACTATGCCTACGAGGTTACCGAGCTTTCGGGAATCGTATTGATGTGAAAAGAAATCTGTAGCTGTAACATAGTTATTAAGCTTTCCCATATACCATATTTTCTTACCGATAACATAGTACATTATTCCGAAAAAGATATTCCATGCTATAGCTGTCCAGTATAAAGGACCCTCGGTATAAAAATACCCGTTGGATCCGAGAAAAGCAAAAGCACTCCACCAAGTTGCAGCTACTGAGAAGAATACTGCTATTCCACCCATTGCCCTTGATTGGATGAAGTAGTCTTCCGCGGTTGCGGTAGATTTACTTTTGGCAATAAAACCGATTGCCAGAGGGAAAATCATAAAGAAGCCTATTACTATTAAAGCTATTGCATTCTGACTCATTTATTTTCACCTCCTGTATCAAGATTTTGTGTTTGCTTGGGTTCACCCCAGTTATCTTTGTAGGCGATGAATATGACTATTACCATGTAGAGCCACATTATAAGGGTGAAACCGTAGATGAACGGGAAGCCGAGGATGAACGGCTCTGATTTGTTTTGAAAAAACAGTACTCCCGGAAACTCCATAACAAGAAAACCTATAATCAGAAGTATCCAATAAAGCTTTGCTCTTCCGGACATTTTAGCATCCTTTGGTCGCATAATAGAAACCTCCTTTCGTATAAAAATATAATTACTCTATCTATTTAAAATGATATATTAACAGGTTTAAAAACAATTTAAGAAAAACTTAAAAAAAACTAAAATGTTCAGACAACTTATGGTCAACAAGGATTCGCTCAATGACTTTTCAACCAATAATTGT
>CAJPNN010000010.1 GCA_905372035.1 Bacillota bacterium
AGATTTTTAAAAAAATCTTTAAACGAATGTATTTCTTCTCCTAATAACGATACAGCATCTAAAGCTCTAAAATGGCTCAAGCTCTCATTCGATGTAAAACGTACAATGGGTGATGAAAACATGAAAAATTTCTATAACACTGTAAACAAATCAAAGAAAGTCGATATAGAACTGAAAAATAAACTTCACGATATTCTAATAAGAAAAAGTATAAAAGTTCCGCTTCCTATGGAAGGTCGAAACTGAACTGAATTTATAATAAAAGAGAAAATCCGGCATACCGCCGGATTTTCTCTTAAGGTTATATCATACTATATTAAGGATTTAATATGGTCAAGTTTGCTTCTAAAGAATCTACCATTATGAAAAAATCTTTTCCGTCCTTATCTTTGCAATGTACCACATAAAACAGTTTATGAACCAACTCTTTATCTACGAGATCAAGCTCGGGAATCACAAGCATTTTGAGCTGCTTCAGCATTGCTTGTAACATAAAATCCTTGGATTTTTCCACAATTTCATCTTCTGTAAACTTGGCAGGCATAACTATCTCAGCATCCACGTCTATATCTTCAAGTTCCATATCACCCGTTCCTATGGCTTCTCTTCCTCTTACCATATCCACCATACAATAGGTCATCTTGCCGGGATTTTTTTTATTTTTCCCCGTCTTTGCACGAAATACAAGCCACATATAGGGATAATACAGTTTTTCAACCTGCCTGATGTCTATATTTTTATCTTTATTCTTTATAATCCCTATGACATCCTCTTCTGAAAAGGGATTGCTCATAGTTCTTACTTTTTCTAACAACATGTTAAGTTGAATCCTCTGTTTATCATATAGTCGGATCCGAATACAAACTGCTCAACCGCATTCCCTTCAGATGCAAGCTGCTTACTCTGTGCAGCTTCTATCCTTGTAGAAATAACGGCATTTTTCGCTGTCGCTCTTTCAAAGCTTTCTTTCATCTCAGGCGATACAGGTTTGCCGAAGCGGTTTCCGATTATAAATGCCAGGAATGATACCACAACACCTATAAAGAACGGATCTATCTTTGTTCCTATAATCGTGCATATCAGATTTGTAAGTCCTCCTACAAGCATTGATACCACGGCTCCGCCCGCATTTGCATTTTTCCACCAAACGGCAAACACATAGCTCGGCATAAATGCACAGGACATTACCCCGAACGAGAAGATTACAAGTCCGAACACGTGTGGAGGCTGAATTATAGCTATTATAAGTCCTATTATCGTTACTCCCAGTATAGCTATTCTTGACATTTTAACAACATCTCTGTCTTGCGCCTCAGGTCTGAGCCATCTCTTGTATATGTCTATCGACAATACGGTTCCCGTCAACAACAGAAGCGCCGCAACCGTACTCATTATAGCCGACATTATAGCTGTAAGAGCTATTGCCGCTATTACACCCGGGAATAACTTGAATGCCAATTCAGGAATAACCATCTCATGATCCTTTAAGTTAGGAAGAAGTAATATTCCGCAAAGTCCTATTATATACGGTGAAAATATGAATAACTGATTCCAAACTGTCGCATATATCATAGTTGTCTTTGCTTCCTTAGGACTTGCGAGTGCCATATGTTTAATTACTACATGCGGCAGTCCCAAATATCCTATCAGATAAATCCCGACGGCACCCGCAATCACACTGTATGCACCTTCATACTTCAAATCCTTTCCCCAAATACTCAAATAGGTAGGATCGAGCTTTCCGAGTCCTTCATTCAAGCCTGTAAGTCCGCCTATATCTTTAAGAGAAAGCACTAATACTCCCAGTACTGCGGACACCATTATTATACCCTGTATAACGTCCGTCCATGCAACGGCAAAATATCCTCCTACAAAAGTATAGAACAAAATTACCGTTACACCTATGATAAGTCCCGGTACAAACGGGAAGTCAAACAACCTCGAAAGTGTTTTTCCTGCTGCAAGAAATTGTGCCAACACATATCCTGCCAAGCCGAAAATTGTAATAACGGAAGCTATAACTTTTACAGGTATCGATTCATATCTCTTCTCCAAATATTCAACCGGTGATATACAGTCCAAGATCTGAGACAATCTTCTCATTCTCTTTGCCAATAAGCCTACGTTTATAATAGCTCCACCTGCATCTCCTACTGCATAAAATACTGCAAACCAGCCTACCTGATATGCCAGTGAAGGTCCGCCCATGAACATGTATCCCGACATAGCGGTCGTTTGAAGCGTAAGAGCTGTTATAAAAGGTCCCATGGATCTTCCTCCCAGAAGGAAATCTTCCGACTTCTTCGCTCTCTTATTCCAATAGATACCTATACCTATCATACCTATGAAATAACATATAAGAACAATTACTTCCACTCTCATTTTTCAGCACCCCCTATATCCTCATTGGGAGCACCGAATTCACTGTCATCAGTGACTTTGTCGTGTTTGGCCATCACAAAATATGCAATAATAGCGATAGTAACATAAACGATAGGCCAAATACAAAATGCAAGAAATGATTGAACAGGCATTCCGAATATCATAACATCTTCCTCCTCTCTTATACCTAAATATGATATAAAATATGTTTTAATGATTTCATGAAACAAACATATGCTCCATCAATTATTGATGGTGTAATTTTAGCTTTTTTCTGAAAACTTATCAATAATTTTTAGACTATTTAAAGTAATTGATTAATTTTTAACATAATTTAAATTTAAGCTTAAAAATCCTTTATCTATGCTATTTGTCACTTGTATTATCTCTCAACTACTACTTCTATATTCAGTTGTTCATAGAACTCAAGGTTATTTCGATATTTTTCATTTATACTTTCTTTATGCGCAATATTCTAAAATATTCTAAAAATAAACGAATATAATGCTTGCATTCTACGCTTTTCTTCGCTATAATAATCGTGAGGTTATTCTTATTGAATAGTCTCGTTAATCTTTAATCCCAATACCCCTTTTTGACATAGCAAGTTGCTCCCCTGCAAGTTGCTATGTTCTTTTTTACACATAAAGAAAGTCAGGGTGACCCGTTTTATGATATACAAAGAAAAAATTTTAGAAATCAATAAGCCTTGGAGCAAACACTTTGACCGTTATTTTTCCGCTTCAACAATAGGCTTTTTCGATATAGAATCCACCGGTTTAAGTGCTGCAAGAAACTTTATGATACTTGGAGGCATATTACTTTGGGATGGTAAAAGCTTTACTCTTAAGCAATATCTTGCGGAAGATAAAAAAGAAGAAAGCAAGCTTCTTGTCTCGTACTTCAAAGAACTTTTAAAGTGCGATATTTTAGTGAGTTATAACGGGATAAATTTTGACCAGATATTCATAAACAAGCGATTTGAACAAAATCTTATACCCGCAAAGCTCGGTTATACAGATGAATATGGAATAACCTTTCATAATTTCTTTCACCTCGATTTATTTGCTCTGGTTCGCTCATGCACAAACTTCAATAAATTTTTACCTGATCTCAAACAAAAAACTGTTGAGAAATACTTAAATATCGATGAAAATAGAGATGACTTAATCTCAGGAGCCGAAAGCGTAACCTTATATGACCGCTACATGTCATCAAGAGATGAATCTATCTTAAATCAGATACTTTTACATAATTCGGACGATTGCATCCAGCTTGCATATCTGACAAAATTATTCGGTAAAACGGATATACACAGAATAGCTTTTTTAAAAGGATTTCCCGTCTTTGACAACGGTACGGGGCTTTTTATCAAAAGCTTAAAATTCAGAGGTAATCAGCTCATCGTTTCAGGTTCACAGAAAGGTGCGAAAATATCATATAAGTGCTATGAAATGTATTATCGCTTTGAACTTTCAACCGGAGAAAATGAATTCAAACTGATAATAGAATTAGACAATTTAAAAGACGGATATAGAATTTTAGATCTGAAAAAATTTCCTGTCGATATAAATAAGTTCAAAGACATGCCGAACTGCAAATTTGATTACCTTTTACTGTCAAAAGATGATACAATCAATTATAGAGAGTGTAACTTTTTTTCTAAAGCCATGCTTTTATTCCTTATAAAAGAAAGTCGGTGTTCTGATGAAAACTAAAACAAAATTAGATGCGGTATTTGAGGAAGCTTTTCCTGTTCCTTTTGACGAAAAATCCAAATTCGTCTTTTTCAGCGATATTCATCGCGGCGACGACAGTCTGTCCGATGAATTCGGCAGAAACAGACATATATATTCTCATGCTTTGGATTACTATTACCAGAATGACTATACATATATAGAAGTCGGTGACGGAGATGAATTATGGGAACACAAAAAATACAGTACAATATGTACCGCTCATGCGTCCGTATTCCAAAAATTAAAACTTTTTTATGATAAGGGCAGGATGTTGATGCTGTTCGGCAATCACAACATACAGCTTTCAAATCCCGATTATGTTTCTGAAAATCTATATTCTTACTATAATGTATACGGTCAGACGAAAGTTGAACTGTTTCCCGGTATAGTTCCGCACGAAGCACTCATATTAACTCATAGAAAAACCGGACAAAAAATTTTCGTAGTACACGGACATCAGGGCGATTTCATGAATGATCAGATGTGGTGGCTTTCACATATATTTATAAGGTACGGATGGCGTTTTATGCACAATGTCGGAATAAAATATGCTGCACGCCCCGCAACCAGCAGAGCCAAAAGACACCGAATAGAAAAAAACTATGATAAATGGATTCGCATAAACAAAACGATGCTTATTTGCGGTCATACTCACAGAGCAAAGTTCCCTGCCGATAATGAGCTCCCCTATTTCAACACCGGATGCTGCATGCACCCGAGAGGTATAACATGTATAGAAATCACAAACGATATGATATCTCTGGTTGCATGGAATATGGCAAGTAATCTTGATGGAATGCTTTACATCAAAAGAACTGTTTTAAGAGGACCTGAACCAATTTTAAAATTTGACGAAAAAACACAGATAAAGGAGACTTAAATTATGAACAGCATACATGAAAGATTAAAAAAAATTAAATCGGAAAGCTTTAAATCTCTTACGATAACTCCTGCCGAAAAAAATGAAGCTTTATCAAAAATAAGTCATGCTCTGTCTGATAACAAAGAGTTCATATTTGCAGAAAATCAAAAAGATCTGCTTGCAGCAACAAAAGCTTCTATCCCTACACCTGTTTTAAAACGCCTGTTACTTGATGAATCCAAGCTGAATGATCTTTTAAAAGGTATCTCGGATCTCATAGCAATGGAAGAACCTTGTTTTAAGACAACTCTTAAAAGGGAACTCGATAAAAATCTTATTTTAGAACGTGTAACTTGTCCGATAGGTCTTATCGGCGTTATATTTGAAGCACGCCCCGATGCGCTTGTACAAATCACTTCTCTTTGCATAAAAACTGCAAACTATGTAATTTTAAAAGGAGGAAGTGAGGCAAAATATACAAATAAAGCTCTCCATAAAATCATTTCCGATGCTCTTTCAGATACGGCATTATCCGAAAACTTTGTAACTTTGCTTGAAAATCGGGATGAAATAAAAGAACTGCTGACATGTCACGACTGCATAGATCTTCTGATTCCGAGAGGTTCAAACGAATTTGTACAATACCTTATGGAAAATACAAAAATACCTGTTATGGGACATGCAGACGGAATATGCCATGTATATGTTGATGAATTTGCCGATATTAAAAAAGCGATACAGATAATAAAGGATTCGAAAACGCAATATGTTGCCGCCTGCAACACGGTTGAAACCGTACTTATACATGAAAGTATAGCGGCAAAAATCCTGCCTGACCTGAATAATGCATTAAAATCTGCGGCTGTTAAAATTTTAGGCTGTCCTGAAACTGAAAAATATCTGAAATGCGAAAAAGCAACTGAGGATGATTTTAAAACGGAATATCTCGACTATATAGTCTCCATAAAAGTCATCAAAAATATTGACGAAGCGATTTCACATATAAATAAATACGGTTCACATCACACTGATGCAATAATCACTGAAAACGATTCAAATGCGAAAAAATTTATGCTTCAAACCGACTCCGCAGGTGTATACAGAAATTGTTCTACAAGGTTTGCCGACGGATATAGGTACGGTTTCGGAGCCGAAGTCGGGATCTCTACCGGAAAACTTCATGCAAGAGGTCCCGTAGGTCTCGACGGACTTTTGACATATAAATATTTTCTTAACGGCAACGGGCAGATCGTTGATGACTACGCTTCCGGAAAATCCTCTTTCAACTTCAAAAATCTTTAAAAAGCTTAATAGCTTAGTATAGGAGGTTCAGTTTTAATGCAAAAACAAAGTAAAAAAAACGGAAAAAAAGCATTTGCGGAAATCCTTGTCTGCATTGCCGCATATCTTCTTATCGTTTTCATTCTTGCCAAGGTGGACGTAATTAAATATGGCAGCACGAATTGGACGGTATATATCGGCGTTGCAATAATAGTAATAATTTTTAGGGAGCTCAGCAAATTTTTGATGAAAATAAATAACAGATAAAACAAAATACACAAGAATAGGGTGCAGGTGTACCTTTGGGATACCTGCTGTTAGATATTGTTTTGGGAAGCACAAGCAATCCTACTTTTGTCAATCTCCAAGGAAAGACACAATCAAAAGCATGTTATGACCGTATTTCTTACAGCAGCTCTCCGATCAAACTGAACGTGTTGCTCTCAACAATTTTAACCGCTACGATCTCCCCTTTAAGATCCCTTCCTGCTCTAAAATTCACAATCTTTCCTGAACCCGTCCTGCCTGTCTGAAACATGCTGTTTCTCTTACTTTCCCCTTCAACTAAAACAAGTTCTTCCTTTCCGACATATGTTCTGTTTATCTCCATTGTTATTTGATTCATTCGTTCAACCAGCATATTAAATCTTTCATGTTTGATCTTTTCCGGTATCTGATTCTCATATTCCGCCGCAGGGGTACCCTTTCTGATCGAATAAAGAAAAGTGAATGCGGAATCAAATCTTACCTTCTCCACAAGGTCCATGGTTTCCATGAAATTCTCTTCACTCTCTCCCGGAAATCCTACTATTATATCTGTCGTTATCGCTATGTTTGGAGATACTTTTCTCAGTTTTTTTATCAAAGTCATATAATCTTCTCTGCTATATCTCCTGTTCATTCTCTTCAATACTTCCGAACTGCCTGACTGAACAGGCAGATGAATTGAATTGCAAAGGCTGTTTGCCATACCGTAGGTTGCAATAAGCTTATCCGATAAATCTTTGGGGTGTGATGTCATAAATTTTAATCTCTTTATACCTGTGCTTCTATCTATTTCCATAATCAAATCCGCAAAATCAACATTATCGGAAAATAATTCTCGAAAATCGGAATTTTTACCATAAGAGTTTACATTTTGACCTAACAATGTAACTTCTTTAACACCGCTTTTGACAAGCTTTTTAATCTCCCCTATTATATCCGCCGGTTTTCTGCTTCGCTCTCTTCCTCTTGTATATGGAACAATACAATATGTACAAAAATTATTGCAGCCGTACGTTATGTTTACATAAGACTTGAAATTGTAAACTCGTTTTATCGGTAGACCTTCTATTATATCTCCCGCCGTATCCCATACATCAATTATCTTTTTATGCTCATTCACAACGTTATCCAAAAGTTTGGGAAACTCATGTATATTATGTGTTCCGAAAACCAGATCCACCCACGGATATGTCTTTTTTATTTTATCTACGATATGTTGCTGCTGCATCATGCAACCACACACCGCAACTACAAATTGAGGATTATTCTCTTTTACTTTTTTTAATTGACCTAACGTCCCGAAAAATCTTTTGTCGGCGTTTTCTCTTATACTGCATGTATTTATTATTGCCACATCCGCACTGTTTCGCTCTTCATTTTTTATATATCCCATATTTTCGAGCATACCTGCTATATTTTCTGAATCGTGCTCATTCATCTGGCAGCCGAATGTCACTATGTTATAAGTCTTTGACATATTTATAAAACCTCTCACAATACACAATATATTTTTACAATCAAAACATATCCGTTCTGAATCAAATATGTGAAACAATTATATACCACGCATATGAATTGGTAAAGAAAATTACAAAAAAAGCAATAAACATTTGCATTTTGAAACAGCGATGATATACTGAAACAAACTGAAAAGAAAATATTGTCAGATGAGATTTGTACGGTATAAACTGAAATTAAAAATATACGGTTTTAGGAATGGAGGTACAACATTATGAAAAAATTTATATCTATAGTTATAGTTGTTAGTATGCTGATTATTCCCGGTCAATCGATTTTTGCAAAAAATGCCAAACAGGAATCCGATTCCTCTACAGAACATGTTGTGAGCATCAAACCGGAATTTGATAAAATGTTTGAGATGAATGATTCAAAAACCGTCAAACTTAAAGGTGTCACCAACAAAATGTTTATCGAATTTAAATCACAGGATGACGCACTCAACAAAGTTAAAATAAAATGTGCCGATTTAATAGGAAAGCTTCGGCAACAATACGGGCTTGCCGAACTGTCAGAAGCTAATTGGGAAGAATATTACGGTTACTTACATGCCGTTTTGGATGATAAAAACTCAAAGTTCAATATAAATGAAGATGATTATGAATATCGCTTGCTAAGATCTTTCTTTGATATTTACGAAAATAAATATAAAAATGATATTGTTGATAAACTGGCTTTTAAAAATCTTTCTGCAAAAGTTATGATAAATGGCAAATATAGACAAGTAAATGAAGTAATTGCCAACAATTTACCGTATGATGCACCGTTTGCCGAAGAATACTATTCAAATGAAAGGGAACAAGTTGATGTCGAGAGAGAAAATCTATCGAAAAAATCAAATTCCACTGTGAATATTATGGTGGCCGTTTTCATTGCACAAATTTTGTTCCCCGGATTTTAGAGATTTATGAAGTCAGACAACAGTCACATGACAGCGTATATCCCTATTAGTTGCACAAGAATAGTAAGTAAGACAATCATTGAGATACGATAGGCATTAGAGGAGGAAAGCATGCAAGGATTCGGAACTGAGAAAAATAACATTCTAATAAACTTTACTCTTAGAGTAATACCGCTATTCACACTATTGGCTACTTGGCGCAATGATGGAACAAAACTTGTAATAGGTGATATTTATTTAGGCTCAAATAAAATCGCTGCTGTTTTAGGCTTCTTAATCATTTTCGGAATAGCATTTTTGAAAATAAATTCAAACTTCAAGCTTATCGCTAATGCTTTGGGTAATTTAATTTTTTGGATTCCCCCTTTCTATGCGGCTATTGGAACAGAGCCAAATATGTTTTATCTTACCGGCGGATACTGGGTAAGTATAATAATTGTATTTGTGTGCTTTATCCTGCAATCAGTGATGATTTATAAAGAAAAATCTATAGAAAAATAATTCATTTAGAAAAGGAGTGAACAAGATGATATCTTGTTCACTCCTTATTATTGGAGAGAGTGTGATATTTTTTTCTATTAAAAAGGCTGCTAATTCATATTTTGCACTCAATTTCCAATCTAATCAAAACAAGAACCATCTCATACATCTTGCACTTGAGATTGAAATATCTACCACTGTTGCATTAAGTCCTGTGAAGCACTGTAAAAATTATTCAAAATATATAAATCAATAACCATTTACATTTTTAAACAATAATGCTGTACTGAAACAAATTAAAAATAATATGATATTTCTTTTAAAATTACAAATATATTAGAAATATATATTTATATTCTATTTTAATTTAGATGATAAATAAGTATATCACTGTAAAAAATATAGCCCTCGTAATTAATCAGGAACTACTGATTAAAATATATTAAGGGAGGTACAGTTATGAACTATATGAATCCTCAAAGGTATAAGAACGGAGATTAAGATTCGCATAATCTTATAATAAGTTGAAGTTAAAAAGATGTAATTTTAGGAATTGAGGTAAAACATTATGAAAAAATTTATATCTATGGTTATCACTATTAGTATGCTCATTATCCCTGTACAATCAGTTTTTGCAGAAAACGATAAACATGAAGCTGATCCTGCTACAGAATATGTCAACAGTATTAAGCCGGAATTTGATGAAATGTTTGAGATGAATGATTCAAAAACTGTCACACTTAAAGGTATCACCAACAAAATGTTTATTGAATTTAAATCACAGGATGATGCACTCAACAAAGTTAAAAGGAAATGTGCCGATTTAATAGGAAAGCTTCAGCAACAATACAGGCTTGCCGAACTTTCAGAAGCTAATTGGGAAGAATATTACGGTTACTTATATGCCATTTTGGATGATAAAAACTCAAAATTCAATATAGATGAATACGAATATGATTTCTTAAATGCTTTCTTTGATATTTACGAGAATAAATATAAAAATGATATTGTTGATAAATTAGCTTTGAAAGATTTTTCTGCAAAGACTATGGTTCTTGGTGAATACAGAAGTGTAGATGAAGTAATAGCCGAAAATTTACCATATGAAGCGGAGTTTTCACAGGAATATTTTAAGAAATTCAATTTGTCGGAATTAAGGGCTACTATAAACATTTCAGCAGCTATTTCATATGCTAAAACATATGCTAACAAACCGAATCAACCTTCATATCATTATTTTTGGACTAGAGATTGTACAAATTTTGTTTCTCAGGTTTTAGAAGCCGGCGGAGTTAAGCAAGTCGTAACAAATAATGAAGCCTCCGGCTGGTGGCATAAGCGTATATATGATCCCCATTCTTGGATTGGAAAACATAAACACTCTATCTCATGGATATCAGCAAATACTTTCGCACGCTACATGGGAGTTGTTTTTACAACAAAGAATCATAAAAATTTCAGTACTAACATACATAAAGGAAGTATAATAGCTTCCGATAATGATAATGATGGAGATTGGGATCATATAGGTTTTGTTACCGCTGTTGATAATCATATCGGCAGTTATGGATATCGTGACTATAAGGTGGCTCAACATACCAATAACTATCATTTATGGACCAGTGATTCCGATAACAAGTGGGAAAAAGTAGCTGCCAAGGGAGGAAAGTATGCAAGGATTCGGAACTGATAGAAATACACTTATAATAAATCTTGCAATTAGAATAATACCGTTATTCACACTATTTATTATTTGGAATGGTGAATTCGGTATAAAACCCTATGCAGGAGAACGATATTTAAATTCGAATAAATTCACTTGTATTTTAGGATTTTTAATTATTTTCGGGCTGCCATTCCTGAAAACAAATTTGAATTTTAAGTATATATCCAATACTTTGGGAAATTTAGTTTTTTGGGTTCCAATGTTTCACAGTGCTATTGCATACGGTGAACGTAAAAGTTATATTAACTATGGATACTGGGTAAGTATAATAATTGTATTTGTGTGCTTTATCCTGCAATCAGTGATGATTTATAAAGAAAAACCTATAGAAAAATAATTCATTTACAAAGGGAGTGAACAAGATGATATCTTGTTCACTCCCTTTCTATTATTGGAGAGAGTGTGAGATTTTTTATCTATTAAAAAGCTACTCATTTATATCAAAAAGTTTCACATTGTATTGTATTTGTTTACAAAAAGTGATATGCTCAATATAAGAAAGCATGGAGGTGAAAAGCATGGCAAAAACAGCAAATATTAATGTCCGTATTGATCCGAAAACAAAAGCGAGTGTGGAACAGTTATTTTCAAGTTTCGGAATCAGCGTAACCGATGCAATCAATATTTTTCTTCATAAATCACTAATGGAGGGAGGGCTTCCTTTTGAAATGAAACAGCCCCGTTTTAACTCGGAAACGGAAATGGCTATAGAGGAAGCAAGGCTCATTATGGCAGGAAATTTTCCGGCCAGACGTTATGCCTCGGCAAAAGAGTTATTTGATGAGCTGAAAACGGACGGTGAATAATGTTAGATCTTGTAACCACAAGTGCCTTTCGTAAGGATTTGAAATTTGCCAAAAAGCGAGGCTACGACCTATCTTTGCTTGAAACTGTACTAAATACTCTTTTAGAAGAAAAAAACTTGGATAAGCGTTATCACGACCATGCTTTAACCGGAAATTATATCGGATTTCGAGAATGTCATATCCTGACGGATTGGTTGCTCATTTATGCAGTGAATAAATCGCAACTGATCCTCACAGCTTCCCGGACAGGAACACACTCCGATTTGTTTGGAAAATAGGGTACATTTGTTGTTACAGATGTACCTTTTACGTTATAATTATTTATTTCTTTTTTCTCTTGTAGTAAGAATTCAGAGCCCTTTTGTCAAAATGATATATTTTATCTATAACTTTTTGCTGAAACTTTGCTGATTTTATCGAAGAAAAACAGTGTAATATATTGATTTTTGATCTTCGAAGGAATAGAATATTTCTATTAAAAATTTTATGGAGGTTCTTCCCTTGAAAAAAGATGATGTACAGTTTTACATGGCAAAAGACCATAAACAAAACATATTAAAAGCAAAAGAAAACCTGAAAGATGTTTTAAAACCTACACCTCTTATAAAAAGTGATTTTTACAGCGCCGAATATAACTGTGATGTATATTTAAAACCTGAAAACTTTCAAAATACGGGTTCATTTAAAATCAGAGGTGCTTATAATAAAATTGCCAATATGGGTCCGAATGAGGCAGCAAAAGGTATAATTGCGTCTTCTGCCGGGAATCATGCACAAGGTGTCGCATACTCGGCTCAAAAAAAAGGTATAAAAGCCACGATTGTAATGCCCAATGTCACGCCTCTTCTTAAAGTGGAAGCTACAAAATCACTCGGTGCAAACGTCATAATTCATGGCGATGCTTATGATGACGCTTATTCCAAAGCTATGGAACTTTCAGAAAAACACGGCTATACTTTTGTTCATCCGTTTGACGATTACGATGTTTTATGCGGCCAGGGAACCATCGGTCTTGAAATACTTGAAGAACTTGATAATGTAGACGAAATTTTAATTCCTATCGGCGGCGGAGGACTGATAAGCGGAATAGCCCTCGCTGTGAAATCAATAAACCCTAACGTGAAAATAATAGGTGTTGTACCTGCGGGTTCCACCGCTATGAAAGTTTCTGTAGAAGAAGGACATATTTCCAGACTCGCCTCTCTAAAAACTATAGCCGAGGGCGTTGCCGTAAAACAACCCGGAGATTTAACATTTGAAATAACAAAAAAATATGTCGACGACATAGTCACCGTAACCGAAAAAGATATAATGGAAGCTGTGTTGATCTCCATAGAAAAACAGAAAATGATCGCCGAAACCGCAGGCGTGGTTCCTATGGCAGCCATAAGGAAAAGAGCCTCTGCAGGGAAAAAGATAGTTTGTATCATCAGCGGCGGAAATATAGATGTTGTAACTATATCTTCAATAATAAACCAGGGGCTTATAAGCCGAGGAAGAATAATGTGTTTCAGCGTTGAACTGCCCGATAAACCGGGACAGCTCTTAAAAATCGCTCAGCTCCTTGCTGAAAACGATGCAAACGTAATCGAGCTCGAACATAACCAGTTCAAAGCGATTGATCGATATTCCAACAAAGTTGTACTTGAAGTAACCGTGGAAACCAACGGACACTCTCATATAGATAAAATAGTCTCCGTGCTTGAAGATAACAACTTTACCGTCACAAGAATTTATTAAGCAATATTTTTAATATCTTTATTTTCCGTTATTTTACTTACAAGCGGAACGGATGTGATCGAAGCTGCTATTGCCGCTATTCCGAAAGCGGGCGCCATACTTTTAGCGGCTTCAAAATCTTTGAAAATCGTAAAACTTATCAGCAAAATACCTACGACTGAAATTCCGCTAAAAAGTCCTGCCCATGCTCCCTGTCTTGTAATATTTTTTCCATAGAGTCCCCATATGTACGGTCCTATAAAGCAACCTGCCACAACTCCCCATGAAAAACTCATTATATTTACAATAAAAGAAATATTCATCGTGGCAAATATGTATGAACAGGCTATAAATATCAAGCACATCCCCCTTAAGAGGAAAACCTGATTTTTCGGAGAAATATCTTTCCTGATTTCTTCTACAAAATCCAAAGCTACAGCCGAACTTGAAGAAAGAACTATTGCCGATAATGTCGACATTGAAGCCGATAAAAGAAGCAGCATTATAAGGCTTAAAATAATATTTGAGAAAACACTGTGAGTAAGAGCTTTCATTAATACAGTCGGAACGACTCCGTCAAAACCTGCGGAAGTATCAGGCATTCCGTCAGCTTTAGCACTTATAAAAAGTCTGCCCAAAGACCCTGTAAAATATGCTCCGCATCCTATAAACAAAGCAAAAAATGTCGATACGAAAGTAGCTAATTTTATTGAACTTTCATCTTTTATCGCATAGTATTTCTGAACCATCTGCGGCAGACCCCATACTCCTACACTTGTAAGCATAATATTTGTTATGAGCAATCTGAAACTGTCTCCGCCTACAGGATTCACAAATTTGCCGTCCATAGCGGAAAGTCTTTCAAACGCTCCGGTAAACCCTCCGACTTCCGGTCTTGTAAGCAAGATGGCAAGCATTGCTAAAAGCCCCGCTATCATTATCAATCCCTGTATAAAGTCATTGAGAGATGTTGCTACATATCCTCCCAAAACCAAATAAACGGCAGTAAGTATAGCCACAAAAAGCATGCATAAATTCGGTGACACTCCTTTAAAAATTGCACTGAACATCACTCCCAATCCTTTGTATACTCCGGCTGCATACGGAACAAGAAATAAAAATATTATTATCGCTCCGTAAAGTTTCATATTTCTATCTCCATACCGAGCCTGAAAAAATTCGGGCATAGTTCTGGCATTGAGCTTTCTAGTCATTTTTCTTGTTGGCAACGCTAACAGTTTCCACGCTAAAAAACACCCTATCAAAGCGTTACCTATACCTATCCACATGCTGCCCATACCTACGTTCCAGCCCATCATGCCGGCATAGCCAATAAAAATAACGGCCGAAAAATATGAAGTCCCATATGAAAAGGCTGTTAGCCATGGACCTATATTCCTGCCGCCAAGCAAAAATCCATCTACGGTATTTGCCTTTTTCGAGCTTACCACTCCGACACTTACCATGATGAATACAAAAACTCCAAGTGAAACTAAAGCAATTATCTGTGTCATTTTTCCTACCTCTCCTTCAAATCCTACAATTCAACACTATACGCTTCAAATTAACTTTTTAAAATATGCACTCCTACCGCCTTTCGGCATCCTACTTTACCTTTAATCTTCATAGACACAATTAACATTCAAACACAAAAGCAAAATTAAATCAAAATCAAAAGGCCCCGATCCTTACGCTTTCAGTATTATACTAATAGATTAAAGGTCTTTAATCTTATCCAGGACTAGCTTATATCCGTCAGAGCCGTAAAGAAGACTTTTATTTACTCTGCTTATAGTTGCAGCACTGGCTTTCGTTTTGGATTCAATATCCGTATACGTATTCCCCTCCGAAAGCATCTTTGCCACCTGCAATCTTTGAGAAATAGCATGAAGTTCGTTAGCTGTACATATATCTTCAAAGAAACGATAACACTCTTCCTGAGTTTTAAGACACATAACGGCCTCAAACAGCTCATCGACTTCTCTACTTTTAAATTTAGAATCATAAACCATATACGCTACTCCAAAATAATATTACTCTAATTAATTAAAGCACCATTATTATATACTCTAAACATACTCACCGTCAACATTTTTTATCCGTTTCAACATCCGATTTATGAATCATCAGTTCGGCAATTACTGCTTAAGGAAATAAATAATTTAATTTTTTAATTCCAGTCCAGCATTGCTCTTTCTAACTCTGAAAAATTACAATTTGCTCTCCTGATAATTCCTGTTTTCTTTTGCTTTTGGTATAACTTTTCTACCTTTTTCAAAACCTTTGTTTTTACCTTCAAGCAAAAAGCATATTCTTTTTCAAATAAGTCTTTATATCTGATCTCCTCAAGCTCATCAAATTCAATTCTTTCATAACAACCGGTCGGTACAGGTATCATTTTCTTAATATCCAATATAGACAATATGTGCATTTTTTCTTCATCAGAATAATATTTGTAAATATCTCCACTTATAACAATGCTATTATCAATCACCTCATAAATCAGAAAATGCTCATCAGAAACATTTTTCCATTTTTTTGTGTTTTTCCTTTGCAGAAGAAATTGGAATAAAGTAATTATAGTTTTCTATCCCAACGATAATTCCAACAAATGGTTTAATACTGTTTCTATACAATGGGTTGTAATAAACTTCTGAATCTATTTGATTGAGATATTCAAGGTAATCAGGATTTACTGTATAAAATCCATATTTAATCGCTTCTGCCATTGGCTTCTCCTAAAAAAGCAGAGAGGTTTTATCCTCTCTGCTTGCTTTAATGCTTCACCTTTGGGATATAGGTAGTGAGACACCTTCTTTAATGCTCCACCTTTAACGGTAGTGGGACACCATCTTTGTTTATTGAAAGTATAACAAAGATTTTTAGAAATGTCAAATCAGCAAATTCCCTTTAGGTAATTGTCCTCATTCAGGGATTACAACTTTGTCAAGAATGCCTGTTAGTTTTGCTATAACAAGTCCGTAATTTGACATCGGCACTAAACAGGCTTTCGCCTGTCTCACCCTCTCAAGTACATAATTTTTGTTAAACATACAGCTTCCGCAATGAATAATAAGATCATATTCCTTTATATTTTTCGGAAAATCTTTACCCGAAACTACATCAATCGCAATCTCTTTTCCCAATTTTTTTCTCAACATTGCCGGAATTTTAACTCTTCCTATATCTTCTTCCACAGGTACATGACTGCATGCCTCCGCAATAAGGATCTTGGCATTCTTTTCGAGCATGTCTATGTGTTCTGCACCTCTTAAAAAATATTCGATATCTCCTTTATAGGCTGCAAACAATACCGAAAAAGATGTCAAAAGCGTCCCCTCTGGAATATCTTTATATATTTTTTCAAAAACTTTCGAATCCGTGATTACTAAATCGGGAGTATTTTTAAGTTTATAAAGGTCGGCCTTAAAACTGTCATCAGTCGTACAAAGAAAAGTTACTTTTCTGTCTATAAGCTCTCTCATAACCTGTACCTGCGGTAAAATGATTCTCCCTTCAGGTGCTTCCTTATCCTGCGGAATAACCAAAACCACGGTATCGTTTTCCTTCACCAAATCACCGACTATATATCCCTTCTGCTTATTTTTTCTCAGGGATATCAATCTCCTTATAACTTCATCTTTTCCGCTGCCGGTTCCGGCACTGAAAAGTACGGGATCTTTCAACTCTTTAACAAGCTTTTTATATTCGACTTCATCAGCCTTGTTTAATATATTGATCACAGGAATTTTTCTTTTTTCAAGCTCATGCATAAACTTGTCATATCCGCAATTACTGTCTTCACCATATACCATAAGTGCAACATCCGCTCTTCTGATAGCTTCAAGCGTTTTTTTAACCCTGAGTTTACCAAGTTCTCCAACATCATCAAACCCTGCCGTATCTATGAAAAGAACAGGACCTAAACCGTGAATTTCCATAGCTTTTTCGACAGGATCCGTCGTAGTCCCCGAAATGTTTGAAGTAATGGAAATATCCTGTCCCGCTATAGAATTCAGTACGGAAGATTTACCGCTGTTTCCAACTCCCAATATTATGATGTGCAGTCTTTCCCCTTTAGGTACAGTCATCAGCTCCATAAAATATCCCTCTATATCCTGAAATCTCTTTTTCCTTTTTTTATACTGTCAAGGTTGTTTCTGACAAGCTCTCTTATTTTTTCGTTCGGTATCAGATCCAACTGGGAAATTATCATATTTTCACCCATATCCCTTGTATTTTCCTCTGCATAATCCTGCAAATATTCCTCAAGCGTAAGAAGTGCATTCGGATGACAACAGTTCGCTATCTGACCGGATTTAACAAGACTCATAAATCTGTCTCCCGTTCTTCCCTCTCTATAGCATGCAGTACAAAAGCTTGGAACAAAATCCATATCCATAAGCCATTTTACAACCTCATCAAGCGTCCTATCGTCATTTACTTCAAACTGCCTTGAGTCCCCTTTTTCTTCCTCAACATATCCGCCCACACTGGTCTTCGATGCTCCCGATATCTGTGAGATTCCGAGTTGCAAAACTTTTTCTCTCACACTTTGCGATTCTCTTGTAGAAACTATCATGCCCGTATACGGCACAGCCAGCCTCAAAACCGCAATAATCTTCATAAATATGTCATCAGAAATTGCATTCTTAAAATTTTTCGGATCTATGTCGTCCGCCGGTCTTATCCTCGGCACACTTATTGTATGCGGTCCCACCCCTTTTGCTTTTTCCAGATGTTCAGCATGCATTAAAAGTCCGACGAAATCATATTTATAAAGATTCAGTCCGAATAATACCCCGAGCCCGACATCATCTATGCCTCCGTCCATCGCTCTGTCCATAGCTTCGGTATGATACGCATAATCATGCTTAGGGCCTCTGGGATGCAGTTTTTCATAAGTTTCCCTGTGATAGGTTTCCTGAAACAATATATATGTACCTATTTCCGCCTCTTTAAGTTTTCTGTAGTTTTCAACCGTAGTAGCTGCAATATTAACATTGACTCTTCTTATCGTTCCGTTTTTATGCTTTATTCCGTAAATTGTATTTATGCACTCTATTATATACTCTATAGGATTGTTTACAGGATCTTCTCCCGCCTCAAGCGCAAGCCTCTTATGTCCCATGTCTTGAAGTGCAATAACTTCTTTTTTTATTTCATCCTGCGTAAGTTTTTTCCTGACAATATGTGCATTTTCTCTATGATATGGACAGTAAACACAGCCGTTTACACAATAATTTGAAAGATAAAGCGGAGCAAACATAACTATTCTGTTACCGTAAAATTTTTCTTTTACTTTTTTTGCAAGTTCAAACATCTTTTCATTAAGGTCGGCAATATCACATTCCAAAAGAATCAAAGCTTCCCTGTGCGTAAGCCCCTTGCAAAGTGCCGCTTTTTCAATCAAAACTTCAATAAGTTCCCTGTTGTTCTTATTGTTCTCAGCGAATTCCAAGCTTTGCAGAATTTCATTATTGTCTATAAAGTCTTCCGCTCTCTCAGACATCACATCATACATTTTGCAATCCTTCTTTCCTTTCACATAATACAATATAACATATGTATGCCTCGGCTAAATAAAATCTCCTCGCACAAATGATATTTCATAACCTATCGACTTCATCTCTTCCCGGAGTTCCATGATTCCTTCCAAAGCTTCAAGACCTTTATTAGCCTTATTATCATAAAGCTGATAACAATCACGTATATTGACAGGAGAAATATTCGGCATTATCACATTTGCCCCCGCAAGTATCCCTTTTTTTCTTCCGTCATCAGAAAGTGTAGCTAAAGCCGTCGTCGCAGGAATCATAACTCCCGGTACAGCAAGTCTTATAAGTGAGATAAAAAAAAGAGTTTTATTCAAATCACCCTTTTTTTCACTGTGAAAAGGTGTATCCTTATGTGGCAAAAATGGCCCGATACCCACCATTTCAGGCTTGATTTTACAAATATACTCCATATCCATAGCAAGCGAAAGCGGCGTTTGCCCCGGAGAATCCACCATAAATCCTACTCCTGTCTGATACCTGTTTTCCTTAAGCACTTTTATACATTCCATACGCTTTTTCAAACTTTGTTCTTTTCCATGTAAGAAATCATAATGTTCTTCAAGAGCTGTTTCATGCCTTAAAAGATATCTGTCGGCACCGGCTTCTTTCCATCTGCAATAATCGTCATGCTCCCTTTCTCCCAACGAAAGAGTAAGTGCACAATCCCGAAATTCCGTCTTTATCATCTTTATAATGGATGAAATTCTGCCTTCCGTAAAAAACAAATCTTCTCCGCCCTGAATTACAAAAGTCCTGAAACCCGCTTCATATGCATTACGGCAAGATGCCATAACTTCTTCCGAAGACAATCTGTACCTTTCAATATTATTATCTCTTCTTATTCCGCAATAAAGACAGTTATTTTTACAATAGTTTGTAAGTTCGATAAGACCCCTTACATACACCTTGTTGCTGAAATATTTGTTCTGAACTTCCCTCGCCTTTGAGAAAAGCCAATCAAGATCTATCTCTTTCCAATCGGTAATAAGCTCTTCCCATGAGGAAACCGAAACCTTTTCTCCTTTAGAAACAGCCTCTATTACCCTTTTATTTTCCACTCTCCATATCTCCCTCCAAAACGGTCTTGGCACGTTCTAAGACCTCATCCGTCTTGTCATCAGGTTTTGCCTCGACCTTTATATCCGGCTCGACACCTTTGCTGTGGATCGATTTGCCCTTTGGTGAAAAATACTCCATAATGGTGAGTTTGATCCCGTCACCGTCAGGCAATCTTAATGTTGATTGAATTATACCCTTACCGAAGGATTTTGAACCGATAATTTTACCTGATTTTGTATCTTTTACTCCTGCCGCAATCATTTCGGATGCGGATGCCGAATATTTGTTTATAAGCAGTACATACGGTTTATCCAAACGATTTGCATCCGATTTATATTCTTCTCTCTTCCCTATATTGTCTTCAGCATAACAGATAATACCTTTTCCCATAAGTTCATCAGCCACTTCCATAGCCTCTTTCACATATCCGCCTCCGTTATATCTCAAATCTATTATATATCCCTGCACTCCCTGCTTTTTCAAAAGTGCGGATTTCATCCTGAAATCTCTTGCCACTCTTTCATGGAATGCCGTTATCCTTATATATCCTATCTTTTCTTCATTTTTTCCATAAATGATTTTTGAATAAACCGAAGTGCTTTCTATAACACGTCTTACAAGATTAAATTCCTTGGTTTCACCCGTAGTCTCCTGTTTTATCAAAAGTTTTACGGATGTACCTTCTTTTCCTCTCATCGCTTTTGATGCTTCCGTAACCTTATCTCCGCTGTAGATTTTTCCGTCAACTTTTAAAATTATATCGCCCTTTTTTATTCCCGCCGCCTTTGCCGGACCTCCATCAAACACTTCGGTTATTACAATCTGATTGTTGCTGTTTTTTTCAAGCACGGTTCCTGTTCCCACGTAGTTGTCCGCACTTTCCTTAAGCATATTATCATATTCTTCTTTTGTCATGTACTCGGAATACGGATCGTTCAATCCTTTAAAAAGCCCCTTATACATTGAAGTGTAAAGCTTTTTTTTATCAACCGGTTTGTAATAATTTTTTTCTATCATATTTTCAAGCTGATACAGCTTATTATATCTCTCATCAAGCACCTTATAATACTGTATTTTAGTGAGTCTCAATGAGCCTCCGAAAACTTTGGACATACTCATACTTCCCGCACTTCCTATTATGAGTCCTATAATAAGAGCTGCGATAACTTGTTTTTTTAATCTTTTATCCATCTCACTCCACCCTCTCTTTTGTAAATTCTCCTGCTCTTTTTATATCTATTACTTTAATTTGTATATTAACATTACCGTTAAATTTATTTTTTTCTATATATCCCACAACGTCCACTCTTATCCCTTTATGTATTATTCCTTCATATTCTCCCGCTCTTTGGAAAAGAATGCAGTTTACCGATGTCAGACCCGGAAAATCCAAGGAAAAACGCACATGTTTTGCTTCTTCTCCTATGTAGTTGTAATTAAGTATATAGCCGTTTCTTACGAGAAATACGGGCTTTTCGTTCTGATATCCGAAAGGCTCGAGCTTATCTATATCATCACAGAATTTTAAATTGAAATCTTTCGGTGATACCTCACCGTCAATTTTAATTACTCTCATAAACATTCCGGTATCATCTTTGATTTCGTTATTTAGAGATTCGTTAAGTCCGTTTCTCAATTCATCTATATTGTCTTCTTTTATTGAAAATCCGCAGGCTCCTGCATGTCCGCCGAATTTTTCAAACAGTCTTTCATATTTCTTCAGAAGCATATGTATATTTATATTTTCTATACTTCTCGCCGTACCTTTAAAAATCCCTTCCTTGCCTCGTGTAACGATAGCTGCGGGTCGTGAATATTTTTCTTTAAGTTTGCCTGCAACAATTCCGGTGACTCCTTCATGTGCATCATCGGCATATATCAGTAAAAATCTGTCGTTCAAATGTTTATGCTCAACAATCTCACAACATCTGTCAAAAGTTTCCTCCTGAATTTTTTTTCTTAAGGTATTTTTTTCGATCAACTTATCCACGTATTCATTGATTTTATCCATATCCGTTGATAACAACAATTCTACACAAAATCCGGCATCATCCATTCTTCCCGCCGCATTGATATGCGGCACAACCAGATATGCAAGCTGCTCGGAATTTATTTCTCCGAGATTTATACCCGTACGTTCTATCATCTCTGCAAGACCTTTTCTTCGTCCTTCCCTTATAACCGGAAGTCCGTATTTTATCAATGTCCTGTTTTCACCGCAAAGCGGAACTATATCTCCTATAGTGGCAATTGCGACTAAATCCAAACAATTTACCAATACGGTTTTAGGTAAGCCCGCTTTTCTCTGTATTGCCTGTGCAATCTTAAAAGCTACACCGCAACCGCAAAGCTCTTTAAAAGGATATGTACAATCTTCCTGCTTGGGGTTTATCACCGGACATGGAGGCTTTTCATCGCTTAATGCATGATGATCCGATACTATTATCTCTATCCCCAAACTTTTTGCATATGAAACCTCATTGACCGACACACTCCCGCAATCGACCGTTACAATGATATCAGCTCCCATATCATATATTTTATCAACAGCCGATATGTTGAGTCCATATCCTTCTTCGAATCTGGACGGAAGATAATACATAACATTATCAGATATATACTTTAAGATCTCTACTAAAAGAGATACTGATGTAACCCCATCAGTATCGTAATCTCCATAAACACAAATTTTCTTTCCCATATCGGCTCCGCTTAAAATAAGCTCAACCGCTTCTTCCATATCCTTCATTAAAAAAGGGTTGTGGGTAACCTGAGGTTTCATTGATATAAATTCCGAAGCCTCTTCAAATGAACTTACTCCTCTTGCATTCATTATTCTCTGAATAACGGGATTCAGTGCCAATCGCTTATCTATTACATCTCCTCTTTCGATCACCCATTTCTTGTCCATCTGTTACAACCACCCCATAGGATTCTTATAATCACCGTTCACACGTACTTCAAAATGAAGATGCGGTCCCGTTGCACGCCCTGTACTTCCTACATAAGAAATCACCTGTCCTTTTTGAACTTGAGTCCCCGTACTCACTGCAATTCGGCTGTTATGAGCATACAACGTGACTATTCCTCCCCCGTGGTCTATCATAACCATGTTTCCATAGCTGCCGGCAGCTCCCGCTTTTATGACGGTTCCCGCATTTGCAGCCTTGACAGGTGTTCCCGAAGATGCGGCAATATCAATTCCTGTATGCAGTTTACGCTCTTTTAAGACCGGATGTATCCTATATCCGAAAGGTGATGTAATCTTTCCTGTTACGGGCCAAATGAAAACACCTCCCGTATACTGGGTTCCCTTGCTTTGCAGTCTTCTTATCTCGCTTGTTATCCTGTTGGCCTCTTGATTCAGTGCATCTATCTCTTCAGCCAATTTTTTATTATCTAAAGCTACCTGATTCTTGAGAACTGCAATGTTATGCTGGCTGTTCGCCAAATTATTTTTTTTGTTTTCATGTTGCGTCTGTTGTTTTTCCAACGTATTCTCAAGGCTTGCCAATCTCTGTTTTTCTTTTCCTATCAAATCCTTGTTATCTTTAAGTCTATTAAGCATTTTTGTATCGTTGTCATAAATTTTTTCGACCATATCCATATTGCTCATAAAATCTGTAATGCTTTCAGACCCGAAAATCACTTCCAAAACACTGATACCGCTGTCGTTCAGATACATGCTCCTAAGCCTCGCATTGAGAGCCTTCGACTGTTCGCTGACCATTTGCTCCGCCCTTGCAAGCTTTCCCTGTACTTCAACAACTTTAATTTTTGTATCTTGTATATTCCCCTCAAGCTTTTTTATAGAGTTTTCCGTTTCATTTATATCCTCTTGTATCTTTATTATCTGATTGGTAAGACTCTTTTCCTTCTGTTTTCCCTCTTTCAGCTCCTTACGAGTCTTATTAAGCTTATTTTGAACATTCTTAAGTTTATCATGATTGCTTGCAAAAACAATAGTTCCCGCAAGCAATGTCGCTATAACAATAAATGTCAATGAAATTTTAAATCTTCTGCTAAAAATAATAATCTCCTCCCAACATCTATTTGTCAAGGAATCTCCTCATAGAAACTACGCTCCCGCAGGCCCCTATACTGACTCCGAGTGCTACAAATATCCAAATTAAATTATTCATCATAAAATCTATAGGCACAAACTTTGCTTTCATCATAAACATAAAGTTTCCGCTTATATGTTTCATGATCTGTTTATATATAAGTGCTATAATGCCCGCGGAAATTAGAGAAGACAATACTCCTATAATTATACCTTCAAACAGAAACGGTGCTCTGACAAACCAATTTGTCGCACCGACATGCTTCATTATACTTATCTCTCTACCTCTCGCATGAACCGTGAGCTTTATGGTATTGGCTACAACTACGATCGAAACCAAAATCAAAAATGCTATAAGCACAAATGCACCGATTTGAACATTTTTTGAAAACTTCAAAAGTCTGTCAACAACTTCTTTATAATATTTTATCTTTTCAATTCCCTCGTACTGTGAAAGTTTTTCCACCACGCTGTCCGCTTTTGAAATATCGGAAACTTTTATCATAACCGAATTGGGCAACGGATTCGGATTCAGACCGTCAAGAAGATAACCGTTATCCCCCCATTTCTTTTCTCTCCAATTCTTAAGTGCTTCATCTTTGGTTTGATAATACGCTTTTTTGACATCGATATCCGCATTCATCTGTTCCGCCATCAACTGTCCCTGTTCAACCGTAACCTCATCTTTAAGACAAGCTTCTATGGTATCGAAATCTTTTTTGGCATCATCTATCATAACGTTTACATTTATTGCGATTATAAAAAATAATCCCAGGATCAGCAGCATAGCCGTTATAGAAAAAATAGACGCTATGCTCATATTCTTATTTCTCCAAGTCTGAACAAAGGCTTGTTTGACTGAATATCTGAAACTTCTAAACATCTATATATTATCCTCCTTATCTCTTCCTTCGGAGGTTATATCCTGTTCCACTTTAAATGTTCCCGCTTTAAAAGAGATCGTATCTTCTTTGAACCTCTCAAAAGCTGTTTTAGGCTTTTCCTTCTCAACTTCACATTTGGCATATCCGCCACATTCGGCATCACGCACAAGTTTTCCCTCATCTATAGCTATTACTCTTTTTCCCATCTGGTCTACTATATCTTTCGCATGTGTTACCATGACTATAGTTGTACCTCTCAAATTTATCTGTTCAAGAAGCTTCATTATCTCCCACGCCGTATCCGGATCCAAGTTTCCCGTAGGCTCATCCGCTATCAAAAGTTCGGGATTGTTTATTATAGCTCTTGCGATAGCAACCCTTTGCTGTTCTCCCGCAGAGAGTTCATCCGGATATTTATCCGATTCGGAACTTATTCCTACCAGGCTGAGTACCTGCGGAACCTGTCTCTTTATGCTTCTTCTGCTCCTTTTTAGTATCTCCATCGCAAACGCCACATTTTCATATACCGTTTTTTGAGGAAGAAGTCTGAAATCCTGAAACACCATTCCCATATCTCTTCTGAGCTTGGGTACGAGTCTGCTTGAAATTTTCGTAACGTCCGTATCTCCTACCGTTATCTTTCCCGAATCCGCCCTGATCTCTCTTGTAATAAGCTTTATAAACGTAGATTTTCCTGCACCTGACGGTCCTACAAGAAAAACAAAATCTCCTTTGTTTATTTCTACGCTCACATCTTGTATGCCTATATTGCTTCCGTATCTTTTAGTTACATTATCAAATACAATCATACAAATATACCTTTCCTGTCATATTGTACAAACCCAAATTGCACATCGCTAAGTTATTTTATCATAATTTCATCATTTTTTAAACAACTTTTACCGTTTACGCTTGTTACAGTTCCATTTCATCAATGATTTCATTTATCGAACTGTAAAGTATCGACCTTATCTCACTGACATTCCACGGAATCTTACATGCATACTCCGCCTTGTATATATATTCACGATAAACCTGAGGCACCGATACGGTTTTTTTTACATCCAAAAATCTCTTTACCTCCGGTCTGTTTACTCCTGAATTGTCTTTATTTATAACATATATTTTTTGAGGCTCAATCTTTTTTATCTCTTCTAAAAATGCTTTGCCGGAAATAAGTCTGTCCGGTTTCGGATCTATTATAAAAATAATATAGTCCTGTTCTTCAAGCAATCTTTTCCAATCTCGCCACAGCATACCGGAAGTCGCAACAGGATCGTCATATTTTACAAGGCTCATGCCGAGATAAGGAAAAACCGATATTGAAAAATCTCCCTCCAGCTGTTCCTGCATGATACTTCTGATCTTATAAAGTTCAAAAGATGCAAGTGAATCCGCATTACGAGCATATGCACTTATAATATGATCGGGTTTATATATGCACCAGTTTATCCCTTCTTCCCAGTTGCTTATGTTCCTGAGATTCTCTCCTCGCTCTCCCCGGGCTATCATATTTATAAACCCTCGCTTATCAAATCTTTTATCCATAGCCAGTTGATAGTAATATAACTGTCCGCTGAAGTCCAAAAAAGCGGGCTTCAATTTATCTCTTTCAGCTGTAGCTTTTACCAGGTTTAATGCCGTAAAACCTGCTCCGGCACCGTTCGCCATCGGAACTATCCCGATTTTGGTTCTCCCTCTGACTATACAATTATTTTTATCTTCCGCATCTCTTTCAAAAATACGAAAAACGGTACTATTTTCTTCCATGAAACTCACTTTCCGGTCAAGCTCTCTTTGGAAAATAATACCATTTATTTTTGTTCTTGTCAATACATTGTTTCCGGCTCTATGACAATACTTCTTCAACTTTTCTCACGATATTTTCTACGGTAAGCCCATATTTCTCCAAGAGTTCATCAGGCTTACCCGACTGTCCGAATTTATCCTCTATCGCAACCGCCGCCATCTTGCACGGAGCTTTATTCACAACAATTTCCGCAACCGCACCGTAAAGACCTCCTATAACGGAATGCTCCTCGCAAACTACTATATTTCCGGTATTTTTTGCCACATCAATGACAGCTTTCTCATCTATAGGTTTTATTGTATGCATGTCCAAAACAGTTGCGTCAATCCCTTTACCTCTAAGAATTTCGGCGGCTTCAAGCGCTTTTTCCACCATGATTCCCGCAGCAATGACGGTAACATCTTTCCCCTCTCTAAGAAAAGTCGCTTTCCCTATTTTTATCTCATTCTTATTCTCGTTATATATTACGGGAACCCCTGACCTGCCCAGTCTTATATAAAAAGGTCCGTCTATTGCGGCCGCCTGCTCTATCAGTTTTTCCGCCGATACCGCATCGGAAGGAGATATAACCGTCATACCCGGAATCACTCTCATAAGTGCAATATCTTCTATAGCCTGATGGCTTCCTCCGTCTTCTCCGACCGTAATACCCGCATGAGTTGCACATATCTTCACATTTGCACGGGTATATCCTATCGAATTTCTAACTATCTCATATGCTCTGCCGGCTGCAAACATGGCAAAAGTTGATGCAAAAACCGTCTTTCCCGAAAGCGCAAGACCCGCTGCAACTCCGTACATATTTTGCTCGGCTATTCCCATATTAAAAAATCTGTCGGGATAATTCTTTTTAAAACCCGCCGTCATTGTAGATTTTGAAAGATCGGCATCCAGTACTACAATATCACTGTTCTGTGAACCGAGCTTTACGAGTGTATCACCATATGCCTTTCTGGTCGCTATCTTATCCGCCATTACAATTCACCTCCAAGCTCAGTCATAGCCTTTTCCGCCTGCTCCTTATCGGGAGCCTTTCCATGCCATGATGCATCGTTTTCCATAAAAGAAACACCCTTTCCCTTTATCGTTTTCGCGATTATACAGGTAGGTTTTCCTTTACACTTTTCAGCCTGTTTATAACCTCTTTCAATATCTTCAAAATCGTGTCCGTCTATCTCTATGACGTTCCAACCGAAACTCTTGAATTTATCCGCTATAGGCATGACTTTCATGACTTCATCGTTCTCTCCGTCGATCTGCAGCCCGTTGTGATCCACAAGAGCCGCAATATTATCAAGCGTATAATGAGAACATGCCATTGCGGTTTCCCATACGATACCCTCCTGGAGTTCTCCATCCCCTAAAATCACATATATCCTGCCTGTTCCTTTATTCAATTTTTCTGCAAGTGCCATGCCGCAAGATGCTGAAAATCCTTGACCTAAAGAACCGGTCGACATCTCGACTCCCGGAATCTTACGCATATCGGGATGCCCCTGCAAAAAGCTGCCTGTTTTTCTTAGTGTCTTTAACTCCGATTTAGGGAAATAGCCTTTTTCCGCTAAAGCTGCATACAAAACCGGAGCTGCATGCCCCTTTGAAAGAACCAACTTGTCTCTATTTTTCATGTTCGGATTTTTCGGATCTATATTCATTTCTTTAAAATACAGATATGCCATTATTTCAGCTAAATCCAAAGAACCTCCCGGATGTCCCGATCCCGCCGAATAAATTTCCTCTATAACACTCCTTCTTATATTGACGGCTATTTTTGTCAATACTTCAAGATTTATATCCATGTTATTTTTCTCCTTTCAGCCTGCTCTTTAAAACTTTTGTCATAAACACAGGCAATGCTCCCATCCGTTTAAATCTCGACGGTTGTTTTATAAGTCTGTAAAACCATTCCAGTCCATGCTCTCTATAAAATTCAGGGGCTCTTTCAACATTACCCGCCCACACGTCAAGACAACCTCCGACTCCTATCGCTCCTTTTACTTTTAAAACTTCTTTGTATTTATTTATAAATTTCTCCTGCTTGGGTGATCCTAATGCAACACATAAAAAATCCGCTCCGGAATCGTTTATATCATCAATTATGCCTTTTTCTTCATCAGGTTTAAAATAGCCATGATGCGTACCCGCTATTTTCAGCTCGGGATACTGCTTACACATATTTTTTGCCGCCATTTGCGCTACCGTCTCAGGTTCACTGTTTTTGCTTCCTAAAAGATAAAGTGATTTTCCGTTTTTCTGCAAGTACTCTATCGCCTCACTCAAAAAATCTATTCCCGTTACTCGCTCTCTAAGTTCATATCCCAAAATTTTTGAAGCATACACAAGTCCTATACCGTCAGGAATAACAAGATCCGCATTCACTATGATTTCTTTTAATTCATCATCTTTTCCTGCATTTACGACAATTTCCGAATTCGGGGTGACAATGACTCCCACCCCCTCCGTATTCATAATATCATCAAAAATAACTTTTGCCCCATCCATATTTACCATATCCACAGGGACTCCTAAAATATTTTTTCTTACACTCACATCATACTCCTTTTCTGAGCTCCATGATCAGCTTTTCGTTTTCATCAAGTTTTGCAACAAGCTCTTTAAGCTTGTGCTTTATCTGTTCTTCTATAACATCTTTATTCTTTAACGTCTTATCATATTCTTCCTGAAAAAAATTAGCTCTGAAATCATGAATTGAGCTCATAGCTTTCATATCTATTGAATTCATAAACGAATTTATCTTGGGATCATAAGCAATTGCAATCATAGGAACGTTCATTATTGCCGCATGAATCAATGCATGCAGCCTTACCCCCACAAGAATATCCATATTACCGATAACCGAAAGCATCTCTTTCGTAAGATATTTATGTTTCAAAGAAAAAACATTATCACCGAGCTTATTTTCTATGGCTTCGATAACCGCCATATCTTCAGAAAAATGAAAAGGTATCAAGACGATCTGTGCATTTCTTTCTTTTATCAGCCATTCCATCGATTTACAAAGTTCCGAAACAAACTCGCTTCCGAGATTTCTCTCCTTTATTGCAAAACCGACAGTCATCTTATTCTCATCTAATTTTATACCTTCCTGTTTTAAGATCTGTTTCCCCCTGTCGAGGTCAACTTTTCTTATTCTTAAAACAGGATCCGCAGTCACAACGATGCTCTCCTCGGAAAATCCCATATCTAAAAGAAATTCCTTGGAATTGTCATCTCGCACAACTATAGCCGCCGCCTTTTTCAATGTTCTTGCGGTAATTTTCCTATTAAAGTTCGAAGATATGGGACCTATTCCCTGACTGTATATGAAAAACGGTTTTCTGAGAAAAACAGCCATCCAAATTATAGCCAGATAATACAGGATACTTTTTTTACTCGTCACATCCTGCAACAGTGAACCGCCTCCGCTTATAAGGAGATCCGTTTTAATCATTGCCTTTAATATGCTGAAAAATGATTTTCTGCTGCAAGACTTCACCTGGTATCTTTCAGCTGTTGCGTCAGGGTTCTGTGAAAGGACCGTTATCTCTATATCTTCAAGTTTCTCCTTCAAATTATCAGTTACCGCACTTAAAATCGATTCATCACCTATATTGTTAAATCCGTAATACCCTGAAATAAGTATCTTATACATGAATCTCCTCTTTTATCTTTTTTGCACAAACATGCAGTCCCTTAAATATACAAACAGCAATTATGGATAATATAATCCCGAAAATGAGCGAATATCCCGTCCTTGCCAATCCTAAAAACAAAGGTGTTCTTATATGCATAAAAGTATTCACAACTGAAGTCAATCCTATCGTTGCTCCCAATCCGAAGATGAAACTTATAAGCTTCATATCATTTCTGACTGCATAAACAAACAGTACCAGCATAGGAAATGCAAACAGGAATTCTTTGGTTCTCGGTCTTGCAAGCAAATGATCTTCAAGTGTGTTTCTAAACAGCATCTCCAAAGATGAAACCTGAGCCGAACTCTCATGTCCCGTCCTCATTATATAATAAATGCCTATCCCTCCTACAATCATAGTAAGAAGAACCATCCAAACTTTGATATCAAGGTTTAATACGGCTCTTATATCTCTTATCTCCAAAGTGTTTGATCGCTTGTTTTCTCTTCCCTTGCCAAAACCGAACGTCGCAAGATAAGCCGGTACAAAATAACATAAAGGCAACAGCTGAGCAAGCTTAACACCCCTGAATATATTTATTTCAAGCATATAATTTATCGACGATATAGGTGCACATGTCATAAATCCCCCCAAAAGAGAAATTACAACTAATATTATAAGCATTATCTCACCGGACAGAACGGTACGCCAATATGTTATCTTTTTTTCTCTAAGCACTTTACTCTCTCTTATAAGCAAACTTAGAGCTATGCATGGGATAAGAACCGCCGGTACGAAACTCGTAACAAGATCAACTTTACTCGGTGCAAACAAAAAACCTGAAGCTGTCAACATCGCGCCTATGACAAGCAGCACTATCTTATGTTTTTGTTTTAATCTGAACAGCGTCGATAAAAGTATTACTCCTGCAGCTATGCTCCCCAAAAATATTATAAATTTCTTTATTTGTGAAACCTTATAATTTTCAAGCACCGTCGCCCTTCCCACTTCTATGTTGTGAGCTGCAAGCCTCTCATTGAGGTTTTTAAACAGCTGATGGTATTCCTCAGGCTCCGTCACATATATGCCGTAATCATCTGTCTGCCTTATCGGTTTAAAATACAACACTCTTATATTTCTCTCCGTGATCGCTCGGAAAAACGTATTTTCAATTTCCTGTGCTCCGCTGTATCCATAATACTTATATCTGTTCTGTATGTAGTCCCAGACGCTGAAGACTCTCACCGCATTATAATTCGAATTTTCTACGACATCGGTAACACCTTTCTGCATTATATTGCCCCGCTGTGTCGTTGTTTCAATAAGCCCTATACGGATTTTCGTTTCTTTTACATAGTTTTTCATAGTATCTATGCCGTCGTCATAGCCGGGTATACCTTCGCCGCCTATGATCACGTACTCCGGCTCGATTTTAAGCTCTCTATACTCTTTGAGCACAGCTTCAGCATATCTTTTGTCATTCCATCCGTCATAACTTGAGGTCCTCGGTATTATCTGCATTCCCGCATCTTCAAGTATTTTTCTTTTTGAGTCCATAAGACCCAAATTTAAATACATCACCTTAGATCCGACTATCTCATTCTTCTCTCTAAATCCCTTATGTTTTGAATCCATTATTTTATCTTTTTGAGAATAAAGCGCTTCCCCCGCACTTCCCTTTACAAATATAACGCCTCCCTGATCTGTCGGAACAGCAAAAAATTTCTTATGATCGTATCTTTCCGACATGGCTTTATCGATAAATGTATAAGTATCCCGTGAGCCTACCCTGACAAGAACATCAAATTCGTTGTATTTCATCTCTTTCATTTTTTTCATCAGTTCCTGCGGAATTTCATGCTCCCAAAGAGATTTCTTTTTCACCTCATAAATAGTCTGAGCCGTCACCGGTATCTTGGAATCTTCCATAAGAGAATATATACTCTCCTCGGATAATCCGACTTTGTTTATTCCCATCCGCTTAAACTCCGAAAGCCATCTTTTTATATCATACTCCGATTGGTTTGCCATACTTTCCAATTCTTTGTAATCCAAAACGGTATCATATCTGTCATTCTCAGCTTCAACGGACATCCTCCCCACGGCTGTCTGCACGGAAACAATAACGGATATTAACAATATTATAAGTAAAACTTTATTTCCTTTAATAAATTCTTTCATCAACTAAAACCCCTGTACCTCTTTTTATTTTATTTGATATGCTCCACGTACCATCACGTATACATCTGTCATAGCTTTAAGTCCTCTTCCGTCGGCTCTCGGGATCAAAAGCTGATGATTCGTTATTATCCTGTTCGCATTCAAAAGGGTTATTCCCGATGTTAAATCTGAAACTCCGTTAACTCCTGTGCCGTCAACGATAACCGCCTCTCCTGATCTCAGAACCAACTCCGTACCCGCCGCTCCTATAAGCATCTTTCCCTTTGCAACCTGAACCACCTGATACGTTGTGGCTCCTGCATTTAAATTTTTTATATAGTTTATCTGATTGTCGACATAACTCTTTGTAACTACCGGATCCTGCCGGGAACCCGGGTTCGTTCCTACCGCATATACCGCCACTATGCCGAAAACAACCAATAAAACGGAAACAACTATAATGTTAATTTTTTTCATATCAATCTCTCCTCCCTTTCAATACACATGACTATTTTACAGCTGATCTATACAGCTCTCGCACCCGCGACTATTGAGAACTTTAAATACATCTGATTATTTTATAACTCGTTTTATCGCATACGGTATGTATTCTATAATGTCGCTCGCTATCATACCGTACTCCCCTTTTTCTTCAGCAGCCATATCTCCCGCCATCCCGTGAAGGTAAACTCCAAAAGCCGCCGATTTTTCCGGAGATAATCCCTGTGCACAAAGTGCTCCTATCATGCCTGAAAGCACATCTCCGCTTCCACCCGTAGCCATCCCCGGATTACCTGTGGTGTTTACATATATGTCTCCATCAGAATTTGCAATTACCGTACCTGCTCCTTTAAGAACTGTTACCGCACCGAGATTTGCAGCTAAAATGGTGGCACATTCCATTCTTGCGGCACTTATATCCTCTCTACTGCATTTCAAAAGCCTCGCCGCTTCTCCTTCATGCGGAGTTATGATAAGCTTAGCCTTTCTCGGAAAGCTGCTGTCAAACAGTAAATCTCCCATAATGTTCAAACCGTCGGCATCAAGAACTATAGTCCCCTCATATTCCATCATAAGATTTACTATTAAGATTTTATTATCTTCATCTGATCCTATCCCCGGACCTATAACGACTGCATCACTTTTCAATGCTTTTTTATATGTTTCCTGCAGCATACAGCACATCGCTTCAGGTATACTTATCTGTGCTATAGGAAAATGCTGTGGAGAAACAGCCATAGTTACAAGACCTGCGCCCGTCCTGAGCGCCGCTTTTGCACAAAGACAGGCAGCCCCCATCATTCCGGTTGAGCCTGCCCGTATAATAACCTTTCCGAAATCTCCTTTATGCGTATTCTTTGCTCTTTTATCGAGAATAACTCTCAAAGGTTTTTCTGTCAAAATTATGTCTTTCAAAATAAACACCTTCTTTGTCATAAAGTCAAAATATCGTACACTATATAAAAAACTGTTTTTAAATGAGTTTCTTTCTGCAAATCTCCTTATTTTACAGATTTAATATCGCTGTCGCAAGCAGAAAATATGTAACGACAGAAACCATATCCGTAAGTGATGAAATCATCGGACTTGCCACAAGTGCAGGGTCGATTCCGACACGTTTGGCAATCATAGGGAGCATGCTCCCTATAGACTTGGCCGCAATAACGATTACAAGCATCGATACGCTGACCGTCATCGCAATCAAAGCACTTTGACCGTCAAACCAATATATCCTTGCAAAATTGAGCGCACTCAAACTTATACCTATAATAGTACTGATCCTTATTTCTTTCCATAACACTCTGAAAGCATCGGAAAGCTCTATCTCATCAAGCGCCATTCCGCGTATAACAAGAGTTGCCGATTGAGAGCCTGAATTTCCGCCCGTTCCCATAAGCATAGGCATATATGTCACGAGTGCTATTACGTTTGAAAGCACATTTTCAAAATTTTGTATTATGCCCCCGGTTATCATGTATGAACACATGAGTAAAAATAACCACGGCATCCTGTTTTTAACATGTTTCCATACGCTTATATCCAGATATTCCTGATCCGACGAGTCAATTACTCCCGCCATTCTTTCAAAGTCCTCCGTAACCTCTTCATCAATTACGTCAAGTATATCATCTATCGTTATGATACCTACCAGTCTACCTTCTTTATCTACTACCGGCATAGCCAAAAAACCGTATTTTTTAAACAATTCGGAAACATCTTCCTGATCGTCATAAACGTTTACATATATCATATCTTCTCGCATGACGTTTAATATAAGTTCTTCTTTTTCTGAAACAACAAGAGTTCTTAACGAAACTATACCCCGGAGTTTTCTTTCATTATCCTTAACATAACACGTATAAACGGTTTCACTGTCCATTCCTACACTCTTTATATGTGAAAGAGCCTCACTCACAGTCATATCCTTTCTGAGACTGATATAATCTATAGTCATAAGGCTTCCGGCGGAATTTTCCGGATAATTTAAAAATGTGTTTATAAGCTTTCTTTCACCTTTCGGTGTCTTTTCCAAAATCTTGTCGACTATATTTGCAGGAAGTTCTTCAAGCACATCGATCATGTCATCAAAACTCAATTCTTCGATTATATGCCCGACTTCTTTATCTGTTATAACGTTTATTATATTTACCTGATCTTCAACCGGAAGATATGAAAAAACCTCGACAGATATGTCTTTTGGAAGCATCCTGTACATGACAACCGCCTTTTCAATGCTTATTTCATCTATTATCTCCTCTATGATTTCCGCTATATCGACCGCATTATTTTCAAGAACCAGTTTCTTTGCATCCTGATATTTCTTGTCTTTGAGATATTCAATTATTTCATCTGTACGTACTTCTATCTTTTCGTTGTCCATATTACCTCCTCACGGGCAAAAGAACCACGAAACAAAATATACCGATGACTTTAAATTTTATGATATACGTTCAGTGAAAGCTTTTGCCCTTTATATTTTTTTATTTCAAGCCCGATCATCCGCTTGGGTCCGTTATCCATCTTGCTTCCACTTCCTTTCGTTACTATAATTATACATATTGATAAGCTGAGTTATATTTGATCGCATTTATGCAAAATCCATATGATATACAGGTTAAAATACCTGCAATACCGGAACTGAATTTCTCCGATATCATATCGATATATTAAAATTATAATATGTTTTATTTTTGCTTACATCCGTTTAAAATTATACTCTAAAATCTCTTGTTTTTCAATCAAAAAAAGCTCCGTGTCAAAATAATCACAGAGCAGTTTATTATCCCGGTATCACAAAAGAATCCAATTGTTTTGAACACTACTGAATACAGATATCAACGAGCTATGCTGCGGATATTGATGCCTCTATAACTTCAAGTTCCTCTATTGAATACAGATATCAACAAAATATGGCTGTATAATTTTTTTAAATTCATCTACAAGGACATATTGTCTCCCCGATCTTGTCACGACATGTATAAGTTCCTCTTTCTCACTTGCATCATTTTTAATGACAAAATAATTTCTTTCCTTATTATCGACCTTAAACGAATAGCTGTATCCCGATCCATATTTATATTTATCATATATTCCCGTTATTTCAACTGCCAACTTCTGCTCTCCTATTTCAGACTTTTCCACTTCATTTTCATAAACGTTAATTCTGTCGGTATATATAAATGTAGGGTTTGTAATATTTATTCCTACGGGTTTCGCCCCTCCGTAAGTAAGACTGTGAATCGGCACCCATTCTACTTTCATGTTCAACTTTTCGCAAAACTCCCTTAACGGAACATACAATTTATTATTCTTTGATATTGTTTCCTTTAATTTTATTTCCTTATTATTGATATGTATCCCCCATGAATCCGGCTTTGCACTCCCGTTATTTTTAGCTTTTGCCATAAGCGGATGCTGAATCAACAAACATAACAGCAGAGAAATAACTACAATAAAAACAATTTTTTTATCATATGTTTTTATAAAATTTATCAAATTCGTCTTATTCTCCGGTTTCTCCGATAATTTGCGATTCATATTATTGTCATATATTTTCATAATAACACCTCCCATTTTATTATAAGAAAGTATCACAAAACTGTATTCGTGTCAATAAAACAAGAGGGAGACTTTGCTCCCTCTCCAATCCAATATTCAGTCAACTGTCAATCTTCGTGTTCAAAAATAATATAACAGCTGTCGCCAATTCCAATCGAGAATTATTCGATTATCTCCGTTACTACTCCGGAACCTACCGTTCTTCCACCTT
>CAJPNN010000011.1 GCA_905372035.1 Bacillota bacterium
GTCTTTTAATTTCTGTTTATCAGTGTTCGGGATCATCTTCGATATAAATGCTTTCGTTTTATGTGCCATAATGTGATATTTTTATTTGCCGATATATTTTTTTAGGGCGTCGAAGCTTGAAACGCTTATAACATGTTCAATTTTGCAGGCATCTTCAACAGCGGTGGTTTCATCGACGCCTATTGACATCAGCCAGTTGGAAATGACAGTATGCCTTTCATACATTTTTTGTGCAATTTCCATTCCGCTGCTTGTCAGCGTTATGTGTCCGTCTTTATCCATGTTTATATAGCCGTGTTCTCTCAGATTTTTCATAGCTATGCTGACACTCGGCTTGGTGTACTCAAGTTCATTCACTATGTCGATAGAACGCACGGAACCGTTTCTTAAAGTTAAAATCAGTATAGTTTCAAGGTAATTTTCTCCGGATTCTTTGATTTGCAAAACAAACACCTCCAAGTCATAAAAAGTGGGCACTATGTTTACTATATATAATGTAGCTTAGCATGATTCTATCATACCTCATAGAGTATAACAAGGGGCATTTTCTCATTTGCAGCCTTTCGGGGGGACAAAAAATCGTAATTAATTATAAAAAATATATTGACAAAACGGTTAGCTAAGAATAACATAGTAAAAGTAATTAGCTTAATAAAGCTGAAAATGACTACATATTTTTATATTTTTAACAGAAACGAATTAGAATTTTATGAAAGGAAGATAGTTTATGATCCCTTTATTGATGGCAGAGCCGGGTGATAAGGTGATAATTCAAAAAGTAAACGGAAAAGAAGATTTGAAGAGACACTTGGAGAGCTTGGGTTTTGTTTTAGGTGCGGAAGTTTCTGTGGTATCTAAGATGGGTAGTAATTTGATTGTAAATGTTAAAGAGTCCAGAATAGCTGTAAGCAAAGAAATGGCGTCAAAAATCATGTTTTAGTTATAACTATTTTGGCTTAATCTTAATATTTTAATATTTTTTAATGATACTTAATACTACAGAAAGGAGAGTCGCAATGAAGACACTTAGAGATGTGAAGACAGGTTCTACGGTGAAAGTTGTAAAGCTTCATGGTGAGGGTGCCATAAAGAGAAGAATCATGGATATGGGAATAACGAAAGGTACGGAAATTTTTGTAAGGAAAGTTGCCCCTTTGGGAGATCCTGTTGAAGTAACGGTTAGGAATTATGAATTGTCTATAAGAAAGGCAGACGCAAAATTGATTGAGGTAGAGTAGCAATTATTTTTATATTTATTGATTATTTTAAGGAGGCTTATCATGTCGATTAGAATTGCTTTGGCAGGTAACCCTAACAGTGGTAAAACTACATTGTTTAATGCACTCACCGGTTCGAATCAGTACGTGGGGAACTGGCCAGGGGTTACAGTAGAGAAAAAAGAAGGAAAGCTGAAAGGAAACAAGGAAGTCAGCATAATAGATCTTCCCGGTATATATTCGCTTTCACCTTATACGTTGGAAGAAGTTGTAGCAAGAAATTATTTGCTTGCTGAAAAGCCCGATGCTATTTTAAATATAGTGGACGGAACGAATTTGGAGAGAAACCTGTATCTTACAACACAGCTTATAGAGCTTGGAATACCTGTTGTTATAGCAGTGAATATGATGGATGTTGTGAAGAAAAAGGGAGATGTAATAAATGCTAAAGAGCTTGGAAACAATTTAGGGTGTGAAGTTGTTGAAATTTCTGCTTTAAAGGGAACAGGCGTAATGGATGCGGCCAAGCTTGCGGCAAAGAAAGCGGAAGAAAAAACTATGCAGACAAGGATTCATAAATTTGATGCATCGGTTGAATCCGCTATCGAAAAAATTGAAGAGATGCTTGTGGGCGTTGAAGAATCGCAAAAGAGGTTCTTTGCGATTAAGATCTTTGAGAGAGATGATAAAATAGGTTCCAATTTATCGGTTAATGTTGATGCCGATTCTATTATAAAAGCTGTTGAAACCGATATGGATGAGGACAGCGAAAGTATAATTACGAATGAAAGATATGTTTATATCTCGTCAATAATCGACAAATGCATAGATAGAAAGAGTAAAGGCAAGATGTCCACGTCGGACAAGATAGATAGGATAGTTACGAACAGAATTGCGGCACTACCAATATTTGCGGTAGTTATGTATTTTGTTTACTGGGTTTCGGTTTCCACCTTGGGAGGAAAAATGACGGACTGGACAAACGATGTGTTGTTTGGAGAGATAATTCCTCCGGGAATAGAAAAATTCCTCGGAATGATCGGAGTTTCAGGATGGATTCACGATCTTATCATGGACGGTATTGTTGCCGGTGTTGGAGCCGTTTTGGGATTTGTTCCTCAGATGCTTTTGCTGTTTATATTCCTCGGATTTTTGGAAGGCTGCGGATATATGGCAAGAGTTGCATTTATCATGGATAGGATTTTCCGTAAATTCGGACTCTCAGGGAAGAGTTTTATTCCTATGCTTATAGGTTCAGGCTGTGGAGTTCCGGGAGTTATGGCGTCAAGAACAATAGAAAACGACAGAGACAGAAAGATGACTATAATGACCACCACATTTATACCTTGCGGTGCCAAGTTGCCTATAATAGCCTTGATATCCGGAGCTATATTCAGAGAGGCTACGTGGGTTGCACCTGCATCATACTTTATAGGTGTAGGCGCTATAATTGTCAGCGGTATAATATTAAAGAAGACAAAGATGTTTTCCGGAGATCCCGCTCCGTTTGTAATGGAGCTTCCCGCTTATCATCTGCCTACAGTAGGGGCAGTTTTGAGAAGCATGTGGGAGCGCGGATGGTCTTTCATCAAAAAAGCGGGAACCGTTATCTTGCTTGCTACGATTGTTATCTGGCTGTTCACGGGATATGGATTTGAAAACGGCTCGTTTGGAGCAGTTGAGGATATGGACCACAGTTTGCTTGCATATATAGGAAAAGGAATCGGTTGGCTCTTTATACCTTTAGGCTGGGGACACTGGCAGGCGGCAGTTGCGGCTATAAACGGTCTGGTTGCGAAAGAAGTTGTTGTAGGAACGTTCGGTATTCTTTACGGATTCGCTGAAGTGGCTGAAGACGGAAAGGAAATTTGGGGCAAACTGGCAGCCGACTTTACGGTTATGGGCGGATTCTCGTTCTTAGTATTCAATTTGCTCTGTGCACCTTGTTTCGCCGCTATAGGAGCTATTAAGAGAGAAATGAATAATGCAAAATGGACATGGTTTGCCATAGGATATGAGACAGGCTTTGCATATTTGGTAGCACTCATGGTATACCAGATAGGTTCTTTGTTTACGGGTGGCGGATTTACCATTTGGACGGTAGTTGCATTTATAGTGCTTATAGGAATGATTTACTTGCTTGTAAGACCTTACAAAGAGAGTGCAGTTCTTAAAGTTAATCCTGTAGTATCAAAGAAAATGAAAAAAGCTGTAAAGTAAGTATTCGGTGATTTATATCTTGGTGTTGTACTTGAGAAAAAAACAGGTTGGATAAGGAGGGATTGTATGGGAAACTTCATCGTTGGAGGAGTATTACTCGCAATAGTGGTTTTGGTCGTTGTAAGACTTGTAAAAAATAAAAAAGCGGGGAAGAACCAGTGCGGTTGCGGCTGTGACAGCTGCGGGTGCAGCTCTTCTTGTCACAAAGAGTAATGACTTATAGTCTGTATAAGTATTTTTACAAGATATATTGATTGAGAAACATATTGTATTAGAAAATAAAAAGCTGTGAGCGGGGATATTCCGTTTCACAGCTTTTGATTTACAAAAGATATAATGCCGATGTTAAGCGGATTATTTCATACAGACGGAGGAAGAATTCCTGAAAAAACATACTTAATCATGTTATGCAAATTGTGCAAAGCAAATTATTTTGGATAATATGGATGTTGTGATATACTTATATCGTATAAATTTCAGCAGAAAGGAAAATCCGGAAATTAAAAATGATTATCGGAAAAGGTATCGAATAAATGATTTTCAAATTAGGGCTTTGTCAGATGAAGGGAAGTGAGGATAAGATCCGATCTATTGAGACTGCAGAGGAGATGGTAAAGAAAGCGGCATATATGGGGGCGGATATCATTTCACTTCCGGAGATGTTCAATTGTCCTTATGACAATTCAAACTTCAGAATGTATGCTGAAAATGAGAGCGGTATGACCGTGAAAAGACTGAGTAAATTGGCTTCGGAAGAAGGGATATACCTTATTGGAGGTTCAATTCCGGAACTTGACGGAGAGAATGTTTATAATACGTGTTTCTGTTTTGATAAAAATGGAAATATAGCTGCAAAGCATAGAAAAATTCATCTGTTCAATATAGACATAGAAGGCGGAATAAGGTTTATGGAAAGCGAAACGCTTACTGCGGGAGATAAGATGACTATATTCAATACGGAATATTGCGATGTAGGAATCGCTATATGCTTTGATGTCAGATTTCCCGAGCTTTTCAGAAGGATGGCTCTTGAAGGAGCAAATCTCGTAGTTCTTCCGGCCGCTTTCAATATGACTACGGGACCTGCGCACTGGGATTTGACGATGAGGGCGAGAGCCTTGGATAATCAGATTTACTTTGCGGCGTGTTCTCCCGCAAGGAGTTCGGACGGAGGCTATATGGCTTACGGTCATTCCTGTATAGTAAATCCGTGGGGAGATTTTTCAGGCAAACTTGATGCAAATCAGGGAGTTTTGATAGGAGATATCAATCTTGACTATCTTGAAAAGATAAGGAGTCAGTTGCCGTTGCTATCACAGAGGAAGCCGGAAGTGTATTAGATTTTATATTTGATTTAATCGTTGTAACGGATGTTAAGGTTAACAGAAAGCCGTAAACATATTTAAGCATATTATAGTTATTATGCACAGTTATAGATGCTGTTTTGAGGTTCGGTTGTGAAATGATTGTTGAAATATTTAAGTTAAGAAGAGGTGAAAGGAATGGACGGGAATATTGCTATTGTTATGGAATCGCTTGAGAAAAACGGCTTTAAGGTTGAATTCTTTGAGAACAGGGAAGATATGAAAAACAGGATCTTAAGTGAGATAGATCTCTCCGAAACGGTGGGTTTCGGAGGCTCCGTATCCGCCACCAAAGATACAGGGATATATTCAAAATTAAAAGAGAGAGGAAATAGAATTTTTTACCATTCCACAGTAAAAACACCTGAAGAAAAAGATGCGATGTTCAGGGGAGCTGTCTTATCTGATGTTTATATAACGAGTGTGAATGCGATAACTTTGTCGGGAGAGCTTGTTAACATAGATGCTACGGGCAATCGTTTAGCTGCAATGCTGTCGCCTACACATGACAGAGTATATGTGATAGCAGGTAAAAATAAAATTGTTAAGAATTATGAAGCTGCGCTTTTAAGGATAAAGAATATAGTGGCACCCAAGAATTCCGAGCGGCTGGGATTCAACAATCCCTGTGCAAAAATAGGGAAGTGTATGGACTGTAAGAGCGATAAAAGAATATGTAATGCAACACTCGTACAAAACAGGCAGATGTTTTTCGGAAATACTATAATTTATCTGGTAAATGAAAGTATGGGATACTAATTGCATATGTTTTTTTAATATCTAAAAATCGCTAAAATACAAATAAAATTTATTTTCCTTAACAATAATAATAGAAAAAATGAATGAAAGTATGATACAATTATATGTAATTTAAGACTGGAGGTCAAAATGAGGAAATGGATTAAAGTTGTTGCGGTTTTGGGGATAACAGCAGCGGTAATTATTTTAGGAATTACTGTTTTTTCAAATAGAAATGGGGAGATTCCCATTCCGTCAGAATCTCTTTCAGTGGCATTTATGACAGGAAGTGACAGTATCGGTAATGGAGGCGTAAATGATGAGATTTGGTTGGGATTAGAGGAGTGTAAAGAAGAGTACGGGATAAAACTCAGACTTTATCAAATTGCAGGGACATCGAACGATTTTGCACAATATGAAATGGCGGCTATGGAAGGGGCGGATTTGATTTTAGTAAGATCGAAATATGCAAAAGAAGCCATAGGATATATAGAAAAGCTTAATGCGGAGTATCCTAATGTCAGGATTGCGGTAATAGATGATGAATGTCTGGCTGATAAACCTGAAATAAAGCGGATGTTCGCAAATCAAAGATTTCCTCTTAATGTTGAATGGCTTGATATCAAATATGAAGAGCTGGTATTTTTAAGTACATACCTGGCTTCTTTGGAAACTTCTACAGGAAACATAGCAGTTTGTGTTTCTGAGAATCCTGCAGATGATGTGATAAAAAACGGCTTTGAAGCGGCTATGAACATATCTCGAAAAGATATTACAGGTATTATCAGGCATATAAATGAGAAAGAAGATATGGAAGCGGTAATTGCAGAATTTGCAAGGCAGAAGACGGATGTTGTTATAATGGCGACTGAATGTAATGCGAAAAAAGTGAAATCAATAGGCAAGAAATACGGAGTAAAGGTTATAACGGAATTGGGAGCAAGTTATGCAGCCGTGAGCAGATGGGCGGCGGAGAGCATGGCTCCCGATACGTTCAGGCCGGGATTTTTCAGAGTAGGCTATTCGAGAGGAGCCGTTTTTATAAACGCTGATGAGATGTTTTGGGAATATGAGAACAGAAATAAATTTGAAAAATTGACGGAAGAGCTTGAAGAGGATGAGCTGACAGTGCCTTATACAAAATTTATGTTGGATAAATATATCAAAGAGGTATCAAAAGGAGGACATTAAGTTTTTATGAAAACTGTGCAGGCTATTTCAAACGCACTTTCCGGCAGTAAAATTATATTCGAAGAAATATGGGAGAATGAATATTTGACAGAACATGAGGAAGTCGTACTTGACAGTGATACGGAAAATTTATTTTTCGGAATGGACAATAAAAGGGCGGCAGGATATATAATTAAAAATATGGACATGAGCTCAAAGATTCAGCTTGCTTATATAGATCCTCCGTTTTTTACGGGAAATAAGCAGATGATGAGAGGACAATCAAAGAAAACACAAGTTGCATACAATGATGTTTGGAAAAGTAAAGAGGAATATCTTACATCCATTGCAGTGTCCCTGCGAATCATTCATACGTTACTTTCCGATACGGGATCGCTTTGGGTGCATCTGGACCGGAGGGCCGTTCATGAAGTAAAAATAATTATAGATGAGATATTCGGGGAAGAAAATTTTGTAAATGAGGTTATATGGAGCTATAAATCAGGCGGAGCAGGGAAAAAATCGTTTGCAAGAAAACATGACAACCTCTTATTTTATAGAAAAAGCAAGGATTTTAAATTTTTTTTACCGAAAGAAAAATCATATAATAGAGGATGTAAAAGATATGCGTTTAAGGATGTAAAAGAATATCAGGATGAAAAAGGTTGGTATACGTTAGTAAATATGAGAGATGTTTGGGAGATCGATATGGTAGGAAGAACATCGAGGGAAAGAGTGGGATATGCTTCTCAAAAACCCGAGCTTCTGCTTGAAAGGATAATAACTTCATGTACTGAAAAAGGCGACATTGTTTGTGACATATATTCAGGATCGGCGACCGCAGCCGTTGTTGCGGGAAAAACGGGGAGAAAATTTATAGCTGTAGACAATGCCGGGCAGGCTATAGACAATACAGTGGAGCGCTTGATAAATAACGGCATATCATTTAAAATAATAAAACATGAAGATGATATTATATAAGAGCGGGGAGAGGGTGAAAATGCATGCAGGATAATAAATATTGTCCGCACAAGGGCAGAAAACTTATAGTTGATTTGTTTTTAGTCATAGCAGGCTGCACTCTGAGTGCATTTTCCACAGTAGGAATAATGCTGCCGTATGGACTGTCATGCGGTGGATTAACAGGCGTGTGCAGGATATTGCAAAAAGTTTTCCCTATAAACTTTTCTTATTTGTATTACATAGGAGCTTTGGTTATATTATTGGTTTGCCTTTTGACGTTGGGAATGAAAGAGGCGAAAAAAATTGTTTTTGTTTCGATACTTTACCCTACTATTGTAATGATATTGGAATTTTCAAATATAAGGTTACTTGAAAAAACCGATGTTTTTCTGGCGGCAATTTATTTCGGTGTCATAGGAGGTATAGGAGCAGGACTTATACTATCAAGAGGATTTTCGTTCGGGGGTACGGATACTGTAGCTAAGATACTTAAGAGAAAGCTTTTTAAGACAAGCGGCATCAGTCAGATTTTGTTGGCTATAGATGCAGTCATAATCGTCGGTTCAGGATTTATGTTCGGGAGGAATATCGCTCTTTATGCACTGATTTCGCAGGTTATAACAACTAAATGTATAGATATAATGATGTTCGGATTTGATACAAAGATCGTGCAGCTTGAGGTACTTACCGACAGTCACAGAGAAGTTGCGGATTATATAGTGAATGATATAGGAAGAGGAGTAACAAATGTAACTGTGACGGGAGAATACACAAAGACAAAACGGGAGAAAATTGTGACATTGTGCTCTCCAAGAGAAAGTATGCTGATTCGTAAGTTTATAGCATCTCTTGATAAAGAAGCTTTTGTTACGGTAATTCATGTTGATACGGTATGGGGTAAAGGCGCAGGGTTTTCAGATATAACCAAATGAGACAGGTACATAGCATCAAGTATATCTTTTAGGGTTTGATGATATGTATAATATAGGAATCATATTAATAAAAAAAGAAAAGGAGAAACTGAAATGAGGTACAAAAAATTGTTGGTTGTAGTTTTGTCTATAGCTATGGTGTTTGCATTCGCTGCTTGCGGCAGCAATGACAAAGGATCCGCTGATAACGGTGATAAGAAGAATGTAAGCGATAAGCTTGAGTTTAAAGGTAAATGGGTAAAAGCCGGACCTTTAAAAATGGGCTTTCCAAAAGGCTGGTACATGGGTAAGAATGATATTTTCTCTTCTAAGGACCGTTCATCAATAGACATGAGAGATAGTGAAAGCTATACTGATGACAGTAAGCGAATTGCAGCGGAATATACTCAGTATAACACATATTACAGAGACTATACTTTAGAGCAACTTGCAGAGATGAATACGTCGAACGGTGATGACCTTGTCGGAAAAGCCGAGAGGGTTAAAATAGGCGGACTTACATATATCAAGTATGCTAAAAAGTATAGCTCAAGCGACATCAGGACTATTTATCTTTATAGAAGCGGTAAAGTTAAGGACGGTAAGAATTTTGTCGAGATAAAGATAGAAATTGTGGACGGAGATGCTAATGATAAACTCTTAAAGCAGATAGTAAACAGTGTAAGGGTAAAGCTTCCTAAGAAATTTGAAAAAGTAAAGGACGATGTGGTGAAATTTAAGGGACCTAAAACCGGCGGGAAGGTGAATCTTAACGGACTTACAGTAGATGTTCCTGATGACTGGTCAATTCTCAGTTCCGATAAAAGATCTGCCGAGTTTACTACGAAATCTATAAATGATGGAAGTGTAAGCATATCAACATATGAATCGGAAATTTTTGGAAACGCACAAAAAAATGCAAATAGTTTAGCAGGAAATTTCAGAAATGAATATCCTGTTGTAACAAAGGATATCGGCAGCTTGCATTTGATAGGTTTAATTATGGAATCTCAGTTCTATATGTGTGTAGATTGGCCGGACGGTTCACATTATGCTAAGATAAGCGGTATGCACTGTACTTTGGATCAAGCAAAGCCGTTAATTGAAAAGATAAGCTTTAAATAGGTTTAAATGTAATAGAGTGTAAGTTTTTGTTCGTTAAAAAATATGTTAAAAAGTCTGCGAAAAAAACAACGCTTAAATTAGGGAACATTTAAATTTTATATAGGTTGGAAGTATCGGCACCCGCGGTAATTAAAATACGGTGGGTGCCTTATGTGTGAGAGGTAATTACTTCCCGGATATAAGGGACGGTAACTATAAACATATTTTAGGTTAGGAGATTTATATTATGGTAAATAAAATGTCGGACTTTAGGGGAAGCAGCAAGTATGTTGTTTCTGATGAACTTATGAATGCTGTAAATATAGCTATAGCTTTGGAAAAGCCGCTATTGATTAAAGGAGAGCCGGGCACGGGAAAAACCATGCTTGCCGAATCGATTTCAGACGGATTGGGCAAGGATCTTGTCATATGGAATATAAAATCCACAACAAAAGCGCAAGACGGTCTTTATGTGTACGATACGGTACAAAGATTGTATGATTCGCAGTTTGGAGAAGGAAATGTTCAGGATATTAAAAAATATATCAAGATGGGAAAACTCGGAGAAGCGTTTACATCGGATAAACAGGTGGTACTCCTTATAGATGAAATAGATAAAGCGGATCTGGAGTTCCCTAACGATTTGCTTTGGGAACTCGATAAAATGGAATTCTATATTCCGGAAACCAAAGAAACCGTAAAGACGAAAAAAAGACCTATTGTAATAATAACATCAAACGCTGAAAAGGAACTTCCGGATGCTTTCTTGAGAAGATGTATCTTTCACTATATAGAGTTCCCGTCAGAGGAGAAAATGAAAGAAATAATAGATGTGCATTATCCTGATCTTGATCAGAAGCTCCTTGCACAGGCCATGGAAACTTTTTATTGGATAAGAGGATTGAAAGAGATTCAGAAAAAACCGAGCACTTCGGAATTGCTTGACTGGATACAGGCACTTACGCTTTCGGGTATTGATGTTGCTGAAATAGATAAAACCGTTCCTTATGCGGGGGTTCTTTTGAAGAAAAATCAAGATATTGATGCGATGAAAGAGATTAAAGAAAAAGGATTTACACTCAAGAACTGGTTCTAAACAGCATTTGAAAAGAGGGTTATTATGTTTTTAAAGTTTTTCTATTTATTAAGAGAACGTGGACTTAAGGTTTCCCTGAATGAATGGATGATGCTTATTGAGGCTTTGGATAAAGGGCTTTGCGGTGCCAGTTTGATTGAGTTCTATCATCTTTGCAGGAGCATAATTGTAAAGAGCGAGGTTGATTTTGATAAATTTGATCTTGCTTTTGCTGAATTTTTTAAAGACATAAAGGGAGTGGAAGATATTCCGGAAGATCTTTGGAAATGGCTTAACGAAGATGTGCATGTAAGAGATATGGATGATAAAAACTTGGAAGACTACAAACTTTATGAATTGGAAGAACTGCAAAAAATGCTCAAAGAGCGTATCGAGGAACAAAAGGAAAAGCACGACGGAGGAAGCTATTGGGTAGGAACCGGAGGAACGTCGACCATGGGGCATTCGGGATATCACGAAAGAGGTATCCGTGTAGGAGGCGAAAGCAGGCATAACACGGCGGTACAGGTTGCTATGGAGCGTAAATTCAGGGACTTTAGAGAGGACAATGTTCTTGATACACGTCAGTTTCAGTTGGCATTCAGGAAGCTCAGGCAATTTTCGACGAAGACGGATGAACAAAAGACGGAGCTTGATATATACGGCACTATAGATGAGACCTGTGAAAATGCGGGCAATCTCAAGCTTGTATGGGACAGGCCGAGAAAAAATACTGTCAAGCTTTTAATTTTATTTGATTCTGACGGCTCGATGACGCTTTACAGCAAGCTTTGCAGCCAGCTTTTTCAGGCGGTAAACAGCGCAAATCATTTCAAAGATTTAAAGGTGTATTATTTTCACAACTGTGTATATGAACATCTTTATACGAATCCTTATTGCAGGCGCGGTGAGTGGATTGATACCGAGTGGGTTCTCAACAACTTAGGCAATGATTATAAACTTATAATAGTGGGAGACGGGACTATGGCACCTTCGGAATTACTCGCAAAAGGCGGGAATTCATATATAGGTCTTTATAATGAAATCCCGGGAATTGATTGGCTTAAAAGGTTCAAAAAAAGATATGAAAAATCGGCTTGGCTGAATCCTATACTTGAAGAAGATTGGAAAGTAGTCTATGGGAGCCAGAGCATAGAGATAGTTCAAGGTGTATTTCCGATGTATGAACTTACTTTGGGAGGCCTTGAAAAAGCAATTAAAGACCTCATGGTAGCGAGGTAAATAAAATAATATGGTAAACGGGAGTATGAATGGAAAGTCTTGAAAAATGAACACCTCCATGATAGAATTACTCAATATATTTAGAGGTACGGGAGGTGTGTCATATGAAAAGTGACAATGTTTTAAAAGGTATACAACAATCACCGGGAAGATCTTTGTTTAATGCACTCGGTTTGACGGAAGAAGAAATGTCAAAACCGCTCATAGGTGTAGTGAGCTCGCATAATGAAATAGTTCCGGGGCATATGCACCTTGATAAACTTGCAGAAGCCGTAAAATTAGGAGTTGCTATGGCGGGAGGAACTCCCATAATGTTTCCTGCGATTGCGGTATGCGACGGTATCGCTATGGGACATGAAGGGATGAAATATTCTTTGGTTACTCGTGATCTTATCGCAGACTCCACAGAGGCCATGGCAATGGCACATGCATTTGACGCGCTTGTTATGATACCTAATTGTGATAAAAATGTACCGGGGCTTTTAATGGCGGCGGCAAGGATAAATATACCTACGATTTTTGTAAGCGGAGGACCGATGCTTGCCGGTAGAGTAGGAGGAGAGAAGAGAAGTCTTTCGAGCATGTTCGAAGCCGTGGGAGCATATGCGGCGGGAAAAATAAATGAAGAGGACGTTTTGGGATTTGAGAGAGGAGTCTGTCCAACGTGCGGCTCGTGTTCCGGAATGTACACTGCAAACAGTATGAACTGCCTGACAGAGGTTTTGGGTATGGGCTTAAAAGGAAACGGAACGGTTCCGGCGGTTTATTCGGAGCGGCTGAGAATGGCAAAACATGCAGGAATGAAGATAATGCAACTGCTTAAAGACGATATAAAGCCGAGGGATATAATGACGGAAAAAGCTTTTTTAAATGCACTTACTGTAGATATGGCTTTGGGTTGCAGCACGAACAGTATGCTTCATCTTCCTGCCATCGCACATGATGCAGGGATAGAACTTGATATTGAAGCGGCAAATAAAATAAGCGGCAAAACCCCTAATTTATGCCATTTGGCACCGGCGGGACATGTTTATATGGAAGACCTTAATGAAGCCGGCGGCGTTTATGCCGTTATGAACGAATTATCAAAGAAAGATTTGATAAATCTTAATGAAATGACGGTAACGGGAAAAACGGTCGGAGAAAATATTAAGGAATGCATAAATAAAGATCATGATGTTATAAGACCTGTTTCGAATCCTTACAGTGAGACCGGTGGAATAGCCGTTTTAAGAGGTAACCTTGCTCCGGATACTTGTGTAGTAAAAAAATCCGCAGTGTGTGAGGATATGATGAAGCATAGCGGGCCTGCAAGAGTGTTTGATTGCGAAGAAGACGCAATATCGGCTATAAAAGGCGGAAAAATCATAGATGGAGATGTTGTTGTGATAAGATATGAAGGACCTAAGGGAGGTCCGGGTATGAGAGAAATGCTCAATCCCACATCGGCAATTATGGGTATGGGATTAGGTGAAACAGTAGCCCTTATAACCGACGGGAGATTTTCGGGAGCATCAAGGGGAGCATCCATAGGGCATGTGTCTCCCGAGGCTGCGGTCGGAGGGCCGATAGCGCTTGTTCATGAGGGAGATATTATAAATATAGATATACCTTCAAACTCTATAAATGTAGAAATTTCCGATGAAGAAATGGAGCGTCGCAAGAGTCGGTGGAAACCGAAAAGAAGAGAACTTAAAGGATATCTGCAAAGATATGAAGCTCTTGTTACATCAGGTAACAGAGGTGCAATTTTAAGTTTGGAAAATTTAGATAAACTAAGATGAAGAAAACGGATTTTCAACAGGTTGTCTGAGAAAATCCGTTAATCATATCAACAGGAGCAAGTTATAGTAATTTTAAGTCTTTTTAATGTGTTCCTATACATTAAAAAGGAAGTGGATGACATCTCCGTCTTTTACTATATAGTCTTTTCCTTCAGAACGGATCAATCCTTTTTCTTTTGCTGCTGCAAGGTTTCCTCCACATTCTACGAGCTTGTCATAAGCGATGGTTTCGGCTCTTATGAAGCCTTTTTCAAAGTCGGTGTGGATTTTGCCTGCCGCCTGTGGAGCTTTGGATCCTTTTTTTATTGTCCATGCCCGCACTTCAGGTTCTCCTGCGGTAAGGAAAGAAATCAGATCAAGAAGCCTGTAAGAGGCTTTTATAAGTTTATCCAAGCCGGACTCATTTATCCCCAACTCTTCAAGAAACATTTCTCTTTCGTCAGGTTCAAGTAGGGATATTTCAGCTTCTATGTCCGCACATATAACTACAACATCGGAGCCTTCAGTTTTTGCAAATTCTTTAATTCTATTTACAGTTTCGCCGTGTTTGTCTTCTGCCGTCATATCCGCCGATACATTCGCAACATATATTATGGGTTTGTATGAAAGCAAATCTAAAGATTTTACGAATGTTTCTTCTTCGGGAGTAAGGGAAAGGGTTCTTGCAGATAAGCCCGACTCAAGCACCGAAATTATTTTCTCCAGAAGTTCGACTTCTCCTGCCAAACTCTTGTCACCCTTAAGGTTTTTTTTAGTTTTTTGAAGCCTTCTGTTGAGAAGTTCGAGATCTGACAGTATAAGCTCAAGATTGATAGTTTCAATATCAGATAAAGGATCAATTTTTCCATCGACATGAACTATGTTGGGATCTTCAAAACAGCGTACTACATGAACGATAGCAGCTACTTCTCTTATATGCCCCAGAAATTTATTGCCGAGTCCCTCGCCTTTTGAGGCGCCTTTTACAAGACCTGCAATATCATAAAACTCTATCGCCGTATAAACTGTCTTTTTTGAATTATACATTTTGTGAAGAACTTTAAGCCTTTCGTCGGGGACTGTGACTACTCCGATATTAGGCTCTATCGTACAAAACGGATAATTTGCAGCTTCTGCTCCGGCTTGTGTTATTGCATTAAAAAGGGTACTTTTCCCGACATTGGGAAGCCCTACGATTCCTAATTTCATATATATTATATCTCCTTTATTTTTCAAGTATTTTCGAGTTTTATAGAAAATATTTAAGCATTATAAGCATTAAAAGTTTTCTGATATTATACCGCATAAACGGTTATTAACAGGTGTAAAGTATACCATAAAGAATAGATTTTCTCAACGTGTAAAACGTGTAATACTTACAGCAAGCCCCTTGTCATACGGTTTTTTGAAGATTTTTTCAAGATTATATAGATAATCATACAAGTTATAAATACTACCATGCTGAAAACCATAGCTTGTTTAAACGGACCTATCATAAGGCTGTCTGTCCTCAGATATTCCACAAAGAACCTTTCAACAGAATATCCCATTGCATATAGGAGGAAAGTTTGACCTGAAAAATTTCTACGGTTATCAAGGTATATAAGTACAAAAAATAGAATGAAACACCATATGGATTCATATAAAAAAGTGGGATGAACCTTTTCCCCGTTTACAATTATGCCCCATGGAAGATTTGTAGGACCGCCGTGGGCTTCACTGTTAAAGTAATTTCCGAACCTTCCGATTGCCTGTGAAAGAGCTATAACAGGAGCGGCGAGATCTATAGCATCTGAAAATTTGATTTTAATGATTTTGCAGGCAATGAATACTGAAAGTATACCTAAAATCAATCCTCCGTGTACAGCAAGGCCTCCGCTGCGTGTATTAAATGCAGAAAGGGGGTTTTCACTGTAGAGCTTCCAATTGAATATGACGTAGTAAAGTCTGGCACCTATGATTCCGAAAGGCAGTCCTGTCAAAACGAGTGTAAGCACGTTGTCAGATGAGAGGTTATGCTTATATGCACGTTTATACATTATAAGAGTTGAAATTATTATAGAAGAGGTTATAAATACGGCATACCACCTTATATCTAAACCTAAAATTGTAAATGCGACAGGGTTTGTAGGACTCGGCATAAAACATTCCTCCTTCTTAAGTCAGACACCGACGATTATTATACGATTCAATGATAGTTATAATCAAATCAGATCTCAAAGAGTTTGATAAAATTAAATGATAACATAATTAAATCTGATACCGGATAGTATAACATATTATCGAATATGATCAAACTGTATTGTATTCAGCTCTGAATGTATGATAAAATATACGTCAATCCGATTATACATCAGCGTAAAAATGTTTTGCTCAAATGCGCCTTACATCGCTCGGACATGTGATACAGTATTATGTAATATGTTTGCAGGTTTTATATATTATATAGTTTTAAGAGTTATTAAACATAAATATATTGTAGTGGAGAGGAATTGTTATGACGGAAAAATTTATTGCGGTTGTTACGACAGGCGGCACTATAATGTGCGAAAAGCAGCCTGATTCGGATAAAGTTACTCCTAAGATGACGGGGCTGGAGCTTTTGGACAATATAGAAGGGCTTACGGACAGATTTAATATAAAATTGGTGGAGCATTCCAACATGCCCGGTTCGGATCTGTCACCCAATACGGCATTTAAACTTAAAGAAACGATAGTCTCGCTTATTGATGATCCGAGTATAATGGGAATTGTAGTGACACAGGGGACCGATGCAATGGATGAAATTCCGTATTTGATACATCTTACGTGTAGAGTAAAAAAACCCATAGTGTTTACAGGGGCCATGAAAGGAGCGAACGATCTTTACAGTGATGCTGTCGGGAACGTGTACGGTTCGATTTTGGTGGCAAGCAGCAGAGAAGCTATAGGGAAAGGTGTTTTGGTTTATTTTAACGAAACTGTTTTTTCTGCAAGCGATGTTGAAAAATTCAATGCGAACAGGATAGATGCCTTTGATTCTTTTAGAGGACCTATGGGCAGAGTTTTAAACGACAGGGTGACATTTTTCAGAGAGCCTGTGGAAGAGCCCGTTTATGATGTTTGGGAAGCGACGGATTTGGTTCCTATAATAAAAATTTACAGCGGCATGACAGATCTGTTTGTCAGAACATGCATAGATAAAAAAGTAAAAGCGATTGTAATTGAAGGATACGGCTCGGGGAATGTCCCGTTTGATATTGAGCCTGCAATAAGAGAGGCAAGGAGTAAGGGGATCATCGTTGCGATGTCAACGAGATGCTTTTACGGAGATGCCTACGGATGTTATGACTATATAGGAGGGGGTGCTCAACTTTCGGAGCTGGGAGTGATTTTCGGTGGAGGTCTCAGCAGCCAGAAAACCAGACTTAAACTGCTTGTAATGCTTGCGGCGGGAAGGACAGTTGATGAGATAAGCAATGCCTTTTCGTTGGATTATTAAATATGTCTGATATGTAAAGCTCATTATAGGATGTATTTGAACTTTGTCAGTCCGACGATGCTGCAATTTACAAAATATAAATGAGATTATTATAAAATACATTTCGGTTTTGATATTTTTCCGGTATGGATGATCTTATGAAAAGCAATGGATTGTAATTATACTTAATGATGTTTCTATTTTAGAGTAATATTTTAATTATTATTTCTGTTTTTATCAATTTTATTTTGGGGAGGACTTTTTATGAAAAAAGAGAAGTTGAAAGATGTTCATACGGACAGTGAATTTATGTTGGAACCTGTTCCTGTGAATAAAAGGAGATCTACACTCAGTCAGGTAATGGTGTGGATAGGGTTCGGTTATGTTGCCACAGGATTGTTTGTAGGAGGAACTCTTGCAGGTTATGGCGGTAAACCCGGACTTAATCCTGCTGAAGCTGTAGGAGCAGTCGTTATCGGAATGGGAGTTCTGTTTGTGATGACATCATTTTTAGGAATGGCGGCACAGAAGACGGGACTTAACCTTTCTCTTATTTCCAGATATTCATACGGTAAAAGAGGCATGATTTTACCGATGGCAATAATGGCACTACTGACATTCGGCTGGTTTTCCAGCATAGTGGGAATGGTGGCGGATATATGGGGAGGTCTTATAGGAAATCCGAGCGGGATAATCGTTTTTAATCCTTCCAACTTCGGATATGATGCGGTTCCTCCTATAACGCTTGAAGTGTTTATCGCATGTATAGCATGGGGACTGATTTTTACCATATCCGCCATAATAGGAATTTCGGCGATTGAAAAAATTGCAAAATTTGTTGCCCCCATAATTTTGATAGTGGCTATAGTTGTGGGCGTGGGAATGCTGAGAGAAGGCGGCGGAGCATCAGCATTTTGGCATAAAGCAAACGACCTCGGAGGTCTCGGACTCGGGACAGGAATTACGGCTGTAGTAGGAAGTTGGATAGCGGGAGCGGTAATGGGTGTTGATCTGTTCAGATTCAATAAGAGCGTAAAAGCGGTTTGGTGGTGTGCGGCATCATGTTTCATATTTACAAATCCTCTTTTGAATTTGGTAGGATATATCGGTTCGGTATCGGTAGGACAATATAACTATGTGGCATGGATGATGGGACTAAGCATTTTATTTGCACTCATAGGAGTATTTGCATGGACAACATCGCTTTGGACGACGGATAACAGCGAGCTTTACTGTAATGCACTTTACGTAGGTCCTATACTTGACTCTGTCGGAGTAAGGACAAACAGAAAGGTGATAGTTGCTATTTGCGGAGCTTTGGGGACATTCCTGGGTTCGATCGGATTTTATCAGATATTCTTTGCCACATTCATAAATACGCTCGGGGCTATAGCACCGCCGCTTTGCGCACCTATACTTGCGGATTATTATATGATAGGCAAGAGAAAATATGACACAAGATTACTTGAAAAGCAGCCGAATGTAAGAACTGCGGGAATCATATCATTCGTGATCGGAGCATTTTTGGGATATATGTTCCAGTATCAGTGGTCGGTTCCGTTCGGACTTCCTTCGGGGCTTTTGGCTATGGTTATTTCGTTCTTTATATATATCCTGATTTATAAAATATCGGGAGACAGCAAGGCTGATAAGAAGTTAATAGCATCTCTGTAATGTATAATGATTATTGCAGTAGAGAAATATAAGGCTTGAAAACCTTGATTTTATAACAAAAAAACAGTTAATATATGAGGAGGTTTTTATCATGAAAAAAGCGTTTTTAAATGAATATTCGGCGAGTGAACTGAAAGAACTGCTTAAGGAGCCTGAGAAGATTACAGCGATATGTTGTTTCGGATCATGTGAGAGTCACGGATGGCATTGTTGTCTCGGACCGGACTATTTTGTACCTACGGAAGTTTCGAAAAGGGTTGCCCTTAAAATGGATAATGTCATAGCAGTGCCGTGCGTACCTTTCGGGACATCTATACATTATAATCAATTTCCCATGTCGATAACACTAAGGTATGAAACTGTTATAACTATTGCGGAGGATATATTTGAAAGCCTCATAAACAATGGAATAAAGCATATCTATATCCTGAACGGACACGACGGGAATATCCCGGCGCTTGAAATTGCGGCACATAATGTGAAAGCTAAACATATGGATGCAAAATTCCTTTATATGCCTGCATGGTGGAACAAAGTCGGACCTATAATGGGAGAGAGATTCGAAGTTTGGAACGGACTCGGACATGGGGGCGAAGGTGAGACATCAATAATGATGGCGGTAAGGCCTGAGCTTGTAGACCTTTCAAAAGCAGTTTCGCAAGTTCCCGAAAATATGATAGATATAAATAAGACGACAGATGTAATTTGGGATATAAAAGAGCTTACGGAAACAGGTGCTACGGGAGATCCGACAAAGGCGAGTATGGAAAAAGGTCAGCAAATGTTGGATATATTGGTGGATCTGGTTTCCGACGGGATAAAAAGAATGAACGATTGCAACTGGGAGTATTGATTTTGATGAAAATATGCGAATCCTTGATCATAATTTTTATACAAAATTCAAGTTATCAAAAAAGAATCTCGGTATAAAGATAATCAATTTTCTTGACATAGCCTCAAGTATATGATACCTTTATTAGGTGACTTTATGCGGTGATTGCGCATAAGGCTTTTTAGGTTGTTAATATCCGAAAGGATTTTGCCGAATAGTAAGATGGAGGATAGTGATGAGAGTTAAAGTAACGTTGGCTTGTCAGGAATGCAAGCAGAGGAATTACAATACGATGAAGAACAAGAAAAATGATCCTGATCGTATTGAACTTGAAAAGTATTGCAAGTTTTGCAAAAAACATACTGTGCATAAGGAAACCAAGTAAGGAGTGTGGATGAAATGGCTAATGAAAAGAAAGCGCAAATAACACACAATGAGAACAGAAAAAAAGGAAGTGCCAAAGAGTATTTTAAAGGTGTAAAAATCGAGACAAAAAAAGTGGTTTGGCCTACAAAAGAAGAATTGTTGGCTTATACCGGCGCAACTTTGGTTGCATGCGTGATTTTCGGTGTCGGGATCTGGGCTGTAGACAGCGGGTTTTTAGCATGTTTAAGGCGTGTGCTCGACATAACGATGTAAAGGTTTGTTAAGATGGATAATTTGGAAAAGGATAACACCATAAAATCCAGTGGTGAAGCAAGATGGTATGTAGTACATACTTATTCCGGACATGAGAATAAGGTTAAGGTGAATATAGAAAAACTCGTTGAGAATCGCGGAATGCAGGATTTGGTTCTGGAAATTGTGGTTCCGACGGAGTCTTGTGTTGAATTCAAAGATAACAAGAAGAGGGTAAAAACCAGAAAAATGTTTCCGGGATATGTGATAATAAAAATGATCGTTACGAACGAATCCTGGTATTTGGTTAGAAATACACAAGGTGTTACAGGCTTTGTCGGACATGGAACGGATCCGATACCGCTTACGGATGATGAAGTAAGGCGTATGGGCATAGAGAAGATATATGTAGATATCGATATAAGACCGGGAGAAACCATAAAAGTGGTTACAGGTCCTTTTGCAGGACTTATCGGTATTGTTGAAGATGTTAATGCGGAAAAACAGATGCTGACGGCAAAGATAGAGATGTTCGGGAGGGAGACTCCCGTAGATCTTGAGTTCAGTCAGGTTGACAAACTGTAATATTTCCCTTAAAACAGATTGCTGAATGAGCGTTTGGCGATTATTTCGTTCCGGGAAGCCCTGATGATGTGTGAATACTACTTATTTTATTTTATATAATGAATAGTAATTATTACTCTTTTGTTTTAAGCGACTTTTTCGGGAGCTTTCAAGAGAGAGAAAGGAGAAATAAGATGGCTAAGAAAGTGGAAGGCTTAATTAAATTGCAGATACCTGCAGGCGGCGCTACTCCGGCACCACCGGTCGGTCCGGCATTAGGACAAAAAGGTGTGAACATAATGGATTTTTGTAAGCAGTTTAATGCAAAAACCCAAGATCAGCCGGGTATGATAATTCCTGTAATAATAACGGTATATTCGGACAGATCGTTTACTTTTATTACAAAAACTCCGCCGGCAGCAGTGTTGCTTAAGAAAGCTGCAAACTTAAAATCAGCGTCAGGAGAGCCTAATAAGAATAAAGTTGCTACTCTTAAAGAAGCACAGGTTCGTGAGATCGCTGAACTTAAAATGAAGGATTTGAATGCTGCAAACCTTGATACTGCAACATCGATGATCAAGGGCACAGCGAGAAGTATGGGAATAGTAGTTGAAGATTGATGAGTGGGAGGCGTTGCCGATAGAACCACAAGGAGGTAATTGATATGCCTAAGAGAGGTAAGAATTATACCGAAGCAGCCAAGCTTATAGATAGAAATGAGCTTTATGAAGTGGCTGATGCGGTGGATTTAGTTGTAAAGGCGTCAAAAGCCAAGTTTGACGAAACGGTGGAAGTACACATAAAGTTGGGTGTTGACGGAAGACATGCGGATCAGCAGGTCAGAGGAGCAATAGTTTTACCTAACGGAACGGGAAAGACAAACAGAGTGCTGGTATTTGCAAAGGGTCCTAAAGCACAGGAAGCGGAAGCTGCAGGTGCTGACTACGTAGGAGCGGAAGAATTGGCACAAAAAATTCAGACAGAGAATTGGTTTGACTTTGATGTGATAGTTGCAACGCCGGATATGATGGGTGTTGTGGGAAGATTGGGTAAGGTTTTGGGGCCTAAGGGTTTAATGCCTAATCCTAAGTCGGGAACTGTCACCATGGATCTGGAAAAAGCTTTACAAGAGATAAAAGCAGGTAAGGTTGAATACAGACTTGATAAAACAAACATAATTCATACGCCGGTAGGAAAGGTATCCTTCGGAAAAGAAAAGCTTGAACAGAATCTTAATGCATTGCTTGATGCGGTAATTAAGGCGAAACCGCCAACATCAAAAGGGCAGTATTTGAAAAGCATAACGGTTACATCAACTATGGGACCGGGAGTAAAGATCAATCCTGCAAAGCTCATTTAAGATTTTCTGGAAATTAAATATGAAAAATAGACCGTAGACAGCAGGTGCTTATGCTTAATTTCCTGCCGAGGTAGCGATAAATTTGATTTGTTGACCTACTCGTTTGCGGATGAGAAGGTCTTTTTTAAGACCGGAAAGGAGTAAAGATGTCAGTAGAACATTTAAAAGCAAAACAGGCAATAATAGACGAGATCAAAGGGAAGCTCGAAAAAGCTCAGTCTTGCGTCATTGTTGATTATATGGGGATTACTGTTGAAGAAGCTGACGGTATGAGAAAAAAGCTTCGTGAGGCGGATGTTGATTACACAGTTTACAAAAATACTCTTGTTAAAAGAGCTATTGACGGAACTGAATATGCGGATCTGGCACAGGTGCTTGAAGGTCCGAGTGCTGTAGCTATAAGCTATGATGATGCTGTTGCGCCTGCGAGAGTTCTTAACGGAATAATTAAGGATCTGAAGAAGATGGAATTCAAAGCGGGAGTTATTGAGGGCACATATTTTGATGCGAAAGGAGTAGTTTCGATCGCAGGATTACCTTCAAGAGATGAGATGATCGCAAAATTCATGGGAAGCATTCAGTCACCTTTATCGGCAGCTGTACGCACGCTGCAGGCGGTTGCAGATGCAAAGGCAAACGGCGTAGATGCAGCTCAGGATGCAGGTGAATCAAAACCTGAAGAGCAGTCGGAAACGGCAGCGCCTGAAAAACCTGAAGCTTCGGCGGAAACTGAGGTTGCAGCAGAGCCTAAAGTTGAAGATGTGTCGGAGGAGCAAAAAACTGAAAATGCGGAAGCGGCTCCTGCAGACGTAGAAAAACCTGAAGAAGCGGAAGAAGCGTCTGAGTAATAAATCGACGGTAAAAGTTATTGGTTTTAAGTTTTAAATATCAAATTAATGAAAGGAAAAAGAAAATGAATATCGAACAGATTATTGAAGCTATAAAAAGCATGACAGTTTTGGAACTCAATGAGCTTGTAAAGGCTTGTGAAGAAGAATTCGGAGTATCGGCGGCGGCACCGGTTGCAGTTGCGGCAGCTGGCGGAGCGGCAGGAGCTTCGGCAGGAGACGAGCAGAGCGAGTTTACAGTAGTACTTGCATCTGCAGGCGCTGAGAAAATTAAGGTAATCAAAGTTGTTAGAGAGATTACAGGATTGGGTCTTAAAGAAGCGAAAGAGATGGTGGACGGAGCTCCTTCAAACATCAAAGAAGGTGTTGAAAAGGCTGAGGCTGAAGCTATCAAGAAACAGCTTGAAGAAGTTGGAGCTGGCGTTGAATTAAAGTAGTTAAAATTTTGACTTCGGAACATTATTAAAAGTAAAATACTCAAGGTTAGAAAGCCCTCGGTTTTCCCTTGAGTATTTTTGCTGTTTTATAACTTGTAAATTTTTTCTATTTTATATTTTTGATTGACGTATTGCACCGTTTATGTTATCATAATATATTGCCACGCAAAGTATATTGTTTTCGATGCAAGGAGTGATGATTATGCCATATCCCGAAAAAATAGGAAAGAAAACCAGAATGAGTTTTTCTAAAATCAAAGAAGTTGCCCCTATGCCGAACCTGATAAAAATACAGACGGATTCGTATAAGTGGTTCTTTGAAGAAGGACTCAGAGAAGTTTTTGAAGATGTATCCCCCATAAAAGATTATGCGGGGAATTTAGTGTTGGAGTTTAATGACTATTCCATGTCGGATACTCCCAAATATGATCAGGAAGAATGTAAAGAACGAGATGCTACGTTTGCAGCACCTCTTAAAGTTAAAGTCAGATTGATAAATAAGGAAACCGGTGAGGTTAAAGAACAGGAAGTTTTCATGGGAGATTTTCCTATAATGACCGAACACGGTACTTTTATATATAACGGTGCGGAAAGAGTTGTAGTAACACAGCTTGTCAGGTCTCCGGGGCCTTACTATGCAAAGGAAGTGGATAAAACCAATCAAAACTTGTTTTCTACCACTATAATACCGAACAGAGGAGCATGGCTTGAATATGAAACGGACTCAAGCGGTGCTATTGCGGTTCGTGTAGACAGAACGAGGAAACAGACCGTCACAACTCTTTTGAGAGCACTTGGAATTGCAGATAATGATGAGATTATTCAGCTTTTCGGTCCCGATGAAAGACTTATGATCACGCTTGAGAAAGACCCGACTTCCAATTATGAAGAGGGTTTGAAGGAAATTTACAAAAAATTGAGACCGGGTGAACCTGCAACTGTAGACAGCGCCAAGACACTTTTGGAGGCATTATTTTTTGATCCGAAAAGATATGATTTGGCGAAAGTGGGGAGATTTAAGTATAATAAAAAATTGGGAATTTCCAACAGAATGGAAAATACCGCACCGGCAAGTGACGTTACATTGCTTGCCGAAACGGGAAACATGGTCAGAATGGTCGGAAAACTTTTAGATGCTAAAGGGAAAAAAGAGCTTTATGATTCAAATGATAAAATAATCCTGCTTAAACAAGAAGAGATAAGCGATGATAATGGAAATGTGATATTTGATGAAAATGGTGAAATTAAAGTTGAATATACACTCCTTGAAAATCTCTCGGAAAACGGAAAAGTTAAAGTTAAAAAAGGAGAAAAAGTCAATGTTGTACCTAAGGTTATCGCTGCAGGAAAACCTTTGTCAAAACATGATGCCGTGCTTCTTGAAAACTTCGGGCTTAAATATGTTTGGGCTTTTGATAATTTCGACGGAGAGACAAAAGTTAAGGTTATAGGAAACAACTTTGTAGATATCAATGAATATATTGATCCGGCAATTACTGACGGATTAAATATTGCTAAAAAAGTTTTCTTCCCCGTATTGGAAGAAATTTTGACGGAATATTATTTTGGTGAACTTGGAACAGATGATAATAACAGAGAAGAAACTTTAAGGAAAGAACTTATTGGAAGAAAATGGGATATATCTCCGAAGCATATAATAATGCAGGATATAATAGCATCAATAAGTTATATACTTAATCTTAATCATAACATAGGTATGGTTGATGATATAGATCATTTGGGAAACAGAAGACTGAGAACGGTTGGAGAACTTTTGCAAAACCAGTTCAGGATAGGTCTCGCGAGAATGGAAAGAGTTGTAAAAGAAAGAATGACCATTCAGGATATGGAGGTTACAACACCGCAGGCTCTTATGAATATAAGGCCGGTAACTGCAGCTATAAAGGAATTTTTCGGAAGTTCACAGCTTTCGCAGTTTATGGATCAGACAAATCCGCTTGCGGAATTGACTCATAAGAGAAGATTATCGGCACTCGGACCCGGAGGACTTTCAAGAGAGAGAGCGGGATTTGAAGTGAGAGATGTTCATCACTCACACTATGGAAGAATGTGCCCTATAGAAACGCCTGAAGGTCCGAATATAGGGCTTATAGGATCACTTACAACCTATGGAAAAGTAAATGAATACGGATTTATAGAAACACCTTATAGAAGAGTTAGAGAAGGTGTAGTTTCCGATGAAATAGATTATTTGACGGCGGATGAAGAAGAAAACTTGATTGTCGCACAGGCAAATGAACCGCTTGATGATACCGGAATGTTTGTGAACAGGAAAGTGGCTTCAAGAGGTGTAGGCGGTGAGGTGGATTTGATTCCTAGAGAGATGATTGATTATATGGATGTATCGCCTAAACAGGTTGTGTCTGTTGCAACATCAATGATCCCGTTCCTTGAGAATGATGATGCGAACAGAGCGCTTATGGGTTCCAACATGCAACGTCAGGCCGTCCCTCTTCTGATCACCGATGCTCCGATGGTAGGTACAGGTATGGAAGTACAGGCGGCAAGAGATTCAGGGGTGGTTTTGCTTGCAAAGAATGCGGGAACTGTTGAATATGTTGATGCCACCAAGATTTTGATAAGAAGAGAAGATGATGGTGTAGATGTTTATAACATGTTGAAATTTAAAAGATCGAACCAAGGAACGTGTATAAACCAAAAACCTATAGTAAATCACGGGGAGCATGTCGAAAAAGGAGAAGTTATTGCAGACGGACCGTCTACGGATGACGGAGAAATAGCACTCGGAAGAAACCTTTTAGTGGGATTCATGACATGGGAAGGGTATAACTATGAGGACGCTATAATTCTGAGCGAAAAACTCTTAATGGAAGATGCGCTCACATCAATACATATAGTTGAATACGAATCCGAGGCCCGTGATACTAAACTGGGACCTGAAGAAATCACAAGAGATATTCCAAATGTTGGAGAAGATGCACTTAAAGATCTTGCAGAAGACGGGATCATAAGAATAGGAGCGGAAGTTACGTCAGGCGATATTCTCGTAGGAAAAGTGACACCTAAGGGAGAGACGGAGCTTACCGCCGAAGAAAGACTTCTCAGAGCGATTTTTGGAGAAAAAGCAAGAGAAGTAAGAGATACGAGTCTTAGAGTTCCTCACGGTGAGACAGGAATAGTAGTCGATGTAAAAATATTCTCAAGAGAGAACGGAGATGAATTGTCGCCGGGAGTAAATAAACTTGTTCGTTGTTATATTGCGAATAAAAGAAAGATAAATGTAGGGGATAAAATGGCCGGGCGTCACGGGAATAAGGGTGTAATATCGCGTATATTGCCTGAAGAAGATATGCCGTTCATGGAAGACGGAACACCTTTGCAGGTGATGCTCAATCCGCTCGGAGTACCGTCCCGAATGAATGTAGGGCAGGTACTTGAAGTGCACTTGGGACTCGCATGTAAACAAAAAGATTGGTATATAGCGACTCCCGTATTTGACGGAGCGGGAGAAGGCGATATAATAGAGCTCCTGAAAGATTGCGGATATCCTGAGAGCGGAAAGTTGACATTAAGAGACGGAAGGACAGGAGAGCCTTTTGACAATCCTATAACCGTAGGGTATATGTATATGCTTAAGCTTCACCATCTGGTCGATGACAAGATCCATGCGAGGAGTACCGGACCTTATTCGCTGGTTACGCAGCAGCCGCTCGGTGGAAAAGCTCAGTTCGGAGGACAGCGTTTCGGAGAGATGGAAGTATGGGCACTTGAGGCATACGGTGCCGCATATACTTTGCAGGAGATCCTCACTGTAAAATCCGATGATGTTGTGGGAAGAGTTAAAACATATGAATCTATTGTAAAGGGAGAAAATATTCCTGAACCCGGAATACCTGAATCTTTCAAGGTTCTTATAAAGGAAATGCAGAGTCTGGCTCTGGATATAAAAGTTCTTTCCGATGATGATACCGAAGTTAACATAATTGACAGCAGTGATTATGAGGAATCGGGCAGAGGAAGAATGAACAGAGAAAATGATTTCAGACAAAACAGAAACAGTGAGGATGTCGACGGTGATGACAATGCGTCTGAATATAGTCAGGACAGTGAATATGAAGAAGACGGTGACTATGAAGACAATGACGAGTATTCATATGAAGACGATTATCAGAATGATTTAGATGAGTTTGAAGGAGAGAATGAAGAACTTATTTAGAAGATACAGGAAGGCTTTAACGGTAGAGTATTAGTTTGCAAAGGGAAGGGGGAGAAACTCCTTGGGTGAATTACATAATTTTGAATCAATACAAATCAGTCTGGCTTCTGCGGATAAGATTAGAGAATGGTCGTACGGTGAGGTAGTCAAACCTGAAACCATAAATTATAGGACGCTTAAGCCTGAGAATGACGGCTTGTTCTGTGAAAAGATATTCGGACCGATGAAAGACTACGAATGTCATTGCGGAAGGTATAAAAAAGCCAGGGACAGGGGTCATAAATGTGAAAAGTGCGGAGTTGAAATAACGAAAGCAAAAGTTCGTCGTGAGAGAATGGGGAGAATTGAACTTGCAGCACCGGTTTCGCACATATGGTATTTTAAAGGAATACCGAGCAGAATGGGATTAGTGCTCGATATTTCACCGAGGAATCTTGAAAAAGTCTTATACTTTGCTTCATATATAGTTACGGATCCGGGTCCAAGAGAACCGGGCTCCAACATGAGCATGGAGACGGGACTGACATATAAACAGCTTCTTACGGAGATGGAATACAGAGATTTCAAGGAAAAGTACGGAGATTTATTTGAAGCTGTTATGGGAGCGGCTGCAATAAAAAAATTACTTGAGGATATTGATTTGGATGAAAAATCCAATGAACTTAGAGTGCAACTTGAAACAGCTACAGGACAAAAAAAGCTTAAAATAGTCAGGAGGCTTGAAGTTATTGAGGCTCTTCGTACATCAGGGAACAGGCCTGAATGGATGATACTTGAAGTTGTTCCCGTAATTCCGCCGGATCTTAGACCTATGGTTCAGCTTGACGGAGGCAGGTTTGCAACTTCAGATTTAAACGATTTATACAGGAGAGTTATAAACAGAAATAACAGACTTAAGAAACTTTTGGAGCTTTCAGCGCCTGATATAATAATAAGAAACGAAAAAAGAATGTTGCAGGAAGCTGTTGATGCACTGATAGATAACGGAAGACGCGGAAGACCCGTGACAGGACCCGGGAGCAGACCGCTTAAATCACTTTCAGATATGCTGAAAGGAAAGCAGGGAAGATTCAGGCAGAACCTGCTCGGAAAAAGAGTGGATTATTCCGGACGTTCCGTAATCGTAGTGGGACCTGAACTTAAGTTTTATCAGTGCGGTCTTCCTAAAAAGATGGCATTGGAATTGTTCAAACCTTTTATAATGAAAAAACTGGTAGAGAATGAATATGCACATAATATTAAAAGTGCAAAAAGAATGGTTGAAAAGTTGAGACCTGAAGTTTGGGATGAACTTGACGGCGTGATAAAAGAACATCCTGTTCTTTTAAACCGTGCACCTACCCTGCATAGACTTGGAATACAGGCTTTTGAACCGGTGCTTGTAGAAGGTAAGGCTATAAAATTGCATCCTCTCGTTTGTACTGCATATAATGCGGACTTTGACGGGGATCAGATGGCGGTCCATGTTCCGCTTTCGGTTGAAGCACAAGCGGAAGCGAGATTTTTGATGCTTTCTGTAAACAATATATTGGCTCCGAAAGACGGATCGCCGATAACGACTCCTACTCAGGATATGATCTTGGGGAGTTATTATCTCACCCATGAAGGTGTTCCCGACAGGAATACGGACGCTGAAAAAGGTGACGGAAAGATATTTTCAAATTATAATGAGATGCTTATGGCATATAGAAACGGTATTATAGGAATACATGCCAAAGTCAAAGTCAGAAAATTTGCAGATGAAAATGACGACAGAGGGAAAATAATCGAATCTACGGTGGGAAGATTTATATTTAATGAGCAGATTCCTCAGGATTTGGGATATGTGGACAGAGTTAAAGATAAATATTCCCTTGAGATAGATTTCCTTTGTGATAAGAAGAAATTAGGTAAGATAATAGACAGGTGTTATAGAGTTCACGGAAATACAACAACGGCCGTTATGCTTGACTACATTAAGGATATGGGATTCCACTATTCTACCAAAGGTGCGGTTACGATAAGTATTTCAGACATGGAAATACCTGAAAGTAAACAAGATATCCTGGCTGTTGCGGAAGAGAGAGTAGATAAATTGCAGACTGCGTACAGACGGGGACTCATATCGAATCAGGAGAGATATGAAAAGGTAATAGAGACATGGAACAAAACTACGGATGATATAGCGGATGCTTTGATGGACTCGCTCGGAGATTTGAACAACCTGTACATAATGGCGAATTCCGGAGCCAGAGGGAGTAAGAATCAGATAAAGCAGGTAGGAGGAATGAGGGGTCTTATGGCTAATGCGGCGGGTAAGACGATCGAAATTCCTATAAAAGCTAACTTCAGAGAAGGACTTTCCGTATTGGAATACTTCACTTCAACTAACGGAGCGAGGAAAGGGCTTGCAGATACTGCGCTTAGAACTGCCGACTCGGGCTATCTTACCAGAAGATTGGTGGATGTAAGTCACAATGTTATAGTAAGAGAAGAGGATTGCTGTACGGATGAAGGTATAATGGTAAGTGCATTTACCGACGGCAAGGAGATCATAGAAGCATTAAAGCTGAGAATAATAGGAAGAATCGCATTGAACGATGTTGTTAATCCTAAAACAGGTGAAGTCATAGTTAAGCATAATGAAGAAATTTCAGAGCAGCAGGCGGAGGAAATAGAAGCTTGCGGAATTGAAGAGGTGGCGATAAGAGCGGTTGTGACGTGCCACGCAAAGTCGGGAATATGTGCAAAATGTTATGGACGAAACCTTGCAACGGGCGAGAATGTACACATCGGAGAAGCTGTAGGGATAACGGCGGCTCAGTCTATAGGAGAGCCCGGAACTCAGCTTACAATGAGAACTTTCCATACCGGGGGTGTTGCGGGAAGCGATATTACTCACGGTCTTCCGAGAGTAGAGGAGCTTTTTGAAGCCAGAAAACCTAAAGGTCTCGCTATAATATGTGAATCTACAGGTGTGGTTACAAAAATTTCACAAAGAGAAGATAATAAGACCGAGATAGAGGTTGAAGGTGAAGGGGAATTTAATACGTATGAAGCTCCTTACGGTGCAAGGATAGCGGTCAAAGAGGGAGATACCGTCTATAAGGGCGGACATATAACAAAAGGACCTCTTGATCCTCACGATATTTTAAGACTTAACGGTGTGGAAGGTGTTTATGATTATCTTGTAAAAGAAGTACAAAGAGTATATAAACAGCAAGGTGTAGATATAAACGACAAACATATAGATGTTATAGTAAGTCAAATGCTTTCGAAATACCGTGTAGATGAACCGCGAGATACGGACTTGCTTCCGGGTGGAGTTTACAGCAGGATAGAGATTGATGAAGCTAATGAGAAAGTTGTTGCAAGAGGTGGCGAGCCTTGCAATATAGACGTCGAAGGTGAATCCGAACCGGATGCAAAAAGACTTCTTTTAGGAATAACAAAAGCTTCTCTCGCAACCAGCTCTTTTCTTTCTGCAGCTTCATTCCAAGAAACTACAAGAGTTTTAACGGACGCGGCTATAAAAGGAAAGAAAGATTCACTTTTAGGTTTAAAGGAGAATGTAATAATCGGAAAGCTTATACCGGCAGGTACGGGCATGAAAAAGTATAACGGTATAGATATCGATTATGGTGAAAATCTTGCTGAAATCGAAGCCTATGACAGATCTTTGCGAGTTGATGACGACGAATCGTTTGAAGAACAAATCATAGAGATTATGGAAGAAGATAACAGCATGATAAGAAATGATGATATAAGGTATACTGAGGGTATGGAGCGTGACATGATCGGATATGTTCCTGTAAACTTGGAAACAGGAGAAATAATTGATGATGAGATTTCATCGGATGAGGATTAGTTTCGTAGATTCGGTAATACTGATCGATATACGGCAGCAAGTCTATATGATCTTCAAGGCGAATGCTGATAAGCAGATATAAGATATTCGATTGAAAATTATTTGATGTCTAAGAAAACTCTCTTTGTTGTAATATGCAAGGAGAGTTTTTTAATTACTTCTCTTCATAAACGCTGATTGCGGCATTTTACAGAAATTTTTTGTTAAATATGTCGTTGACATATTTACAATCGCAATGATATACTATTGGTTGGCTTAGGTTGTGTAAGATCAGCCATAATGTCGAAAAAAGGACACATTTTTAAAGAAGGAGGAAAAGTAAGAATGCCTACAATCAATCAGTTGGTTAGACAAGGGAGAACTACAGATGAGAAGAAATCAAACTCACCTGCACTTTTAAAAGGTTTAAACTCCATAAAGAGAATGCCTACAGATGTTGCATCACCTCAGAAAAGAGGAGTTTGTACTTCCGTAAAGACAGTTACTCCTAAAAAACCGAACTCAGCTCTAAGAAAAGTAGCCAGAGTACGTCTGACAAACGGTATTGAAGTAACAGCATATATTCCGGGAATAGGTCATAATCTTCAGGAGCATAGTGTTGTACTTATCAGAGGCGGAAGAGTTAAGGATCTTCCGGGTGTAAGATACCATATTGTAAGAGGAACTCTCGATACGGCAGGAGTTGCAAACAGAAACCAGGCTCGTTCCAAATATGGAGCTAAAAAACCTAAGAAATAAAGGGAGTTTGGTTTATAGAAAATGTGCCCTTGATGTTATAAATCGTATAATAATCATTGGCACGACGGCATACAAAGTGATGTCGAGTACCGTATGAAATTATTTTCAGACTAAGGAGGGAAGAGAAGTGCCAAGAAAAGGTAATGTTCCAAAGAGAGAAGTGCTTCCTGATCCGATATACGGAAATGTTGTTGTAGCGAAGCTTATAAACAGCATAATGTTGAACGGAAAGAAGGGAGTGGCACAGTCAATTGTGTATGGAGCTTTTGAAAGAATTGCAGAGACAGGACAAGAACCTATTGAAGTGTTTGAGAAAGCTTTAAGCAATATTATGCCTATAGTTGAAGTAAAAGCAAGAAGAGTCGGAGGTGCCAACTATCAGGTTCCTGTGGAGGTAAGACCTGACAGAAGACAGACTTTAGGTTTGAGATGGCTCACTAAGTATACAAGGCTTAGAGGAGAAAAGACTATGGCTGAAAGGCTGGCAAAAGAACTTTTGGATGCATCGAATAATACGGGAGCATCCGTTAAAAAGAAAGAAGATACTCATAAGATGGCAGAGGCTAACAGAGCGTTTGCACATTATAGATGGTAATAGAAATTTTATAAAATCGGAAAGGAGGATAAAATTTGCCTAGAGAATTTTCGTTGGAAAAAACAAGAAATATCGGTATCATGGCACATATTGATGCCGGCAAAACAACAACAACAGAAAGAATCTTGTTCTATACGGGTAAGACACATAAGCTGGGTGAAACCCATGAAGGTGCTGCCACCATGGACTGGATGGAGCAGGAGCAGGAGAGAGGTATTACTATAACTTCTGCGGCGACAACAGCCCAATGGAAAGATACAAGAATTAATATAATAGACACACCGGGACACGTAGACTTTACAGTAGAGGTAGAACGTTCACTGAGAGTTCTTGACGGAGCTGTAACGGTACTTTGTGCAAAGGGCGGTGTTGAACCTCAGTCGGAAACAGTTTGGAGACAGGCTGAGAAATACGGCGTACCGAGAATGGTATTTGTAAATAAAATGGATATCCTGGGAGCCGATTTCTTCAGGGTCGTAGGAATGATTAAAGACAGACTGAAAGCAAATGCAGTGCCTGTACAGCTTCCTATCGGTGCGGAAGATAATTTTGTAGGAATTATAGATCTTGTGAATATGAAAGCGGAGATCTATAAAGATGAGCTCGGAAAAGAATTCGAGATAACGGATATTCCGGATGAATTAAAAGAGTTGGCTGACGAGTGGAGGCTGAATCTGCTTGAAGCTGTTGCGGAAACAGACGAAGAGCTTATGATGAAATATCTTGAAGGAGAGGAGCTCTCAGTTCAGGAAATCAAAACCGCAATAAGAAAAATGACTATTGAAAACAGTATGATACCGGTACTTTGCGGATCGGCTTACAGGAACAAAGGAGTTCAGATGCTTTTGGATGCCGTAATCGACTATATGCCGTCACCGCTTGATGTACCGCCTATAAAAGGTATTATTCCGGGTACGGAAGAAGAGCAGGAAAGACCGTCTGATGATAATGGACCGTTTTCGGCACTTGCCTTCAAGATTATGGCTGACCCGTTTGTAGGAAAGTTGGCATTTTTCAGAGTTTATTCGGGAACTTTAAACTCAGGTTCATATGTTTACAATTCTACAAAGGGGAAAAAAGAAAGAATCGGAAGAATTCTTCAGATGCATGCCAATAAAAGAGAGGAAATTCAGCAGGTTTACTCAGGGGATATAGCAGCGGCGGTAGGTCTTAAAGATACAACCACAGGAGATACTCTTTGTGATGATAAGCATTCCATTATATTGGAATCCATGGAATTCCCTGATCCTGTAATAGAAATTGCTATTGAGCCTAAAACCAAGGCGGGACAGGAAAAAATGGGTATTGCACTTGCTAAACTTGCAGAAGAAGATCCTACATTTAAAACATATACAAATGAAGAGACGGGACAAACGATAATAGCGGGAATGGGTGAACTTCACCTCGAAATTATAGTGGATAGACTTATGAGAGAATTTAAGGTGGAAGCTAATGTGGGTAAACCGCAGGTTTCATATAAAGAAACTATTTCAGCTCCTGCCGACGTGGATCATAAGTACGCTAAGCAGTCCGGCGGACGCGGACAGTACGGACATGTTAAGATTAAAATATTCCCTAAAGAGCCCGGTTCAGGTTATGAATTTAAAAATTCAATTGTCGGTGGAGCTATTCCAAAAGAATATATTCCTAAGATAGATGAAGGTATAAGAGAGGCTATGGAGAACGGTCCGCTTGCAGGATATCAGGTTGTCGATGTGGGAGTAGAACTTTATGACGGTTCATATCACGAAGTCGACTCATCTGAAATGGCGTTTAAAATTGCAGCGTCTATGGCGTTTAGAGAAGCATGCAAAAAAGCTAAGCCTGTTTTGCTTGAGCCTATATTCAAGATTGAAGTTACGGTCCCTGAAGATTATATGGGAGATGTAATTGGAGATATAAGTTCAAGAAGAGGAAGAATCGAAGGTTCGGACATGAACAACGGAGCAGTTGCCGTGAGAGGCATGGTTCCGCTTTCGGAAATGTTCGGATATGCTACAGATCTCAGATCCAAAACGCAAGGCAGAGGTGTGTATGTAATGCAGTTTGATCATTTTGAAAAACTGCCGGACAGCTTGGTAGAGAAAGTAGGAAAATAGACTTTAATTAAGATGGTAAATTATATAAGTATTATGAATTTCGGAGGAAAATAAAATGGCAAAACAGAAATTTGAAAGAACGAAGCCGCATATCAA
>CAJPNN010000012.1 GCA_905372035.1 Bacillota bacterium
TCCAAAAGAACTGCTGATTTGATTGCCAATTCTTTGTTAGTCATCTTTGTCTCCTTTTATGATTTTTTTGAAATATTCCAGTGCAAGCAAAGAATCATTATCAATTTCAATGCCTTTATTATTTAGATACTCTACAGTATTTATAATTCCCTGCATACATGCCGAATCTATATTTGTATACGCTAAAACCCTGAGTTTATCAACACCGTCATAGCTGCGCCCCGCTTCTATAAGATCTGCAATATAAATGACCTTTTCAAGCATACTCATATTTTCTCTTCCTGTAGTATGGTAACTTACCGCATTTATTACAGCTTCATCGGTTTCACCGAAAAGTGACGGTATCATATGTGCAGCCAACTTGGCATGAGCCAAATTGAGATTGTTGATATAACGAGCGGATAATCCTATTTTTTTTATCAGTTCATTTGCTTCTTTTTTTGATGTATCCTTATATATATCGTGATAAAGTCCCGCCAAATAAGCTTTATGAACATCTGCACCCCAATGTTCCGCCAGGTATGCGGCTTCTTGAGCCGTAGAATATATGTGCTCTTTTCTGGTGCTGTCCGATATATTTTCTTCAATAAATTGCTTTATAAGTTTTACTTTGTCTGAATATAAGCCGTTTCTTTCGATATAATACTTTACGGACAACGGAACCATATATCTTATAGTTTTTTCTGAATTGACTCTATCTCTGATCTCGGATGAGGAAATATCAACCTGTCTGTTTTTTATTATATGAATATTAGTTCCGTATTCAGTTTTAAGACTGTTTGAGAAATTTTCCAATCCTGATATATCATCACCCGGACGAACACCTACCATAAAGCGAAACTCCGACAAAAGTTCTTTGCTTTTATGCCAGCTTTTGATATTTAAAAAGGCATCGGAACCTAATATAAAATATATGGCTGTATCTTTTTTGTACAAACGCTTCAGTTTGCATAATGTTAAATATGTAAATGATACATCTTCGCTTTCAAGCTCAATTTTTGAAATGGCAAGACCGTCATTATCTTTAACAGAAAGCTTTAACATTTCAAGACGATCATTGTCAGTTACAGAAAAACCGAAAAGCTTGAACGGCTGTAAATGTGCCGGCATAAAATAAACTATATCCAAATTTCCTTCTTCAATGGCTTGCTCGGCTAAAAGCAGGTGACCTATATGAACAGGATCGAAACTCCCACCGAGAACTCCTATCTTTTTCACGTTTAATCCTCTTTTTTAAGTGATATTCCAAGTTCGTCAAGCTGTTCGGAAGTTGCGTAAGACGGTGCTTCGCTGACCATACACATAGCTGCTTGATTTTTAGGAAAAGCAATAACCTCTCTTATGCTGTGCTCTCCGGAGAGAAGCATAACAAGTCTGTCCAGTCCATATGCAAGACCGCCGTGAGGAGGAGTTCCGTACTTAAATGCTTCAATAAGGAATCCGAATTTTTCATTGGCCTCATCATCACTTAAACCCAGGCATTTAAACATAAGCTTCTGCAATTCCTGATCATGTATTCTGATACTCCCTCCACCAAGCTCCACACCGTTTAAAACTATATCGTAAGCTTTGGCTTTTACTTTGGCGGGATCGGTCTCCATATAAGGTATATCTTCGATTTTAGGAGAAGTGAACGGATGGTGCATTGCAAAATATCGTCTTTCTTCTTCGTCATACTCATAAAGAGGAAAATCATATACCCAAAGGAAATTATATTGACTGTCATCTAAAATACCCAATTTACCTGCAACTTCTCTTCTTAAAAATCCCAGGGAATCAAAAACAACGGAAGATTTTCCGGATACGATAAAGATCAAATCACCGGCCTGTGCATCGAAAACACCTGCAATTTCACTGAATTCTTTTTCTGAGAAAAACTTATTTACGGATGATGATATATTTCCATTTTCAAGTTTGATCCATACAAGTCCTTTGGCACCGTAAGACTTAAGAGCCTCTTGAAGTTTATCTATATCTTTTCTTGAAAATTTATCAGCTCCCCCGTTTATGTTTATACCTCTTACATCACCGCCTGATGAAAGAGCGTCAGTGAACACTTTGAATCCGCAATTTTTAACGGTTTCATTCAAACGCTTCAGTTCGAACCCGAATCTTGTATCAGGTTTATCGCTCCCGAACCGTTCCATGGCTTCATCATAAGTCATCTTGGGAAAAGGTGTACTTATATCTTGTCCCATTACTTCTTTGAAAAGGCGTTTCATAAAGCCTTCCTGCATTTCCATGACATCATCCATGTCTACAAAAGACATTTCAAGGTCTATCTGTGTAAATTCGGGTTGTCTGTCGGCTCTAAGGTCTTCATCTCTAAAACATTTTACTATTTGAAAATATCTGTCCGTACCGCCTACCATAAGCAGCTGTTTGTACATTTGAGGTGACTGCGGAAGTGCATAAAACTTTCCCGCATTTACCCTGCTCGGTACAAGGTAGTCTCTTGCTCCTTCAGGAGTAGGTTTTATCAACATAGGAGTCTCTATTTCAGTAAATCCGTTTTCGTAAAAATAGTCACGAGCTACCTTTGTTATCATATTTCTGAAGGTAAGGTTTCTTTGCATTTTATTCTTTCTAAGATCAAGATATCTGTATTTCAATCTCAGATTATCAGCGGCATTGTCGTCGTCTTTAATATATATAGGCGGTGTTTCGGCAGTGGAATATATGATCAGTTCATTTACAAATACTTCAATATCTCCCGTTTTAATATTTTTATTTTTTGATGCACGTTCTTTTACCGTTCCTTTGATACCCACAACATACTCGCTTTTTAAAGTTTCAGCTTTTTCCAGCAATTCTTGGGGTGAAGAATCCGGAAAAACTATCTGAACGATTCCCGTTTTATCTCTCAGGTCACAAAATATAAGTCCTCCTAGATTTCGGCTTTTTTGTATCCAGCCGTTAAGAACGACGTTCCTATCTATATCTTTTGAGATTAAAGTTCCGCACATATCGGTTCTTTTCAGTATATCACCCATAAAATCCTCCTATTTTTTTAAAGTCAAGGTCGATAGTATTTCTCCTATAGGAACTTCAACCTGATTAGATGTTTTCATATTTTTTATCGCTACTTTTTGCATATCAAGTTCATTATCGCCTATAACGACAGTGTTTTTTGCATTTATTCTATCTGCGTACTTAAACTGACCTTTGAAGTTACGCCCGAGAAGATCCATTTCTGCGGATAATCCGCTGTTTCGCAAAGTACGCATAAGCTTTAAACCGAATGATTTCGCACGGTCACCCATAACGGCTATGAACACATCGGGAGTGTCGGGTTCAGGGATTTCAATTCCCGCCGAATCCATTACAAGAAGAAGCCTTTCTATTCCAAGCGCAAATCCGACCCCGGGAAGAGGCGGTCCCCCGATTTCTTCTATAAGATTATCGTATCTTCCTCCGCCACATACGGTTCCTTGTGCCCCGATATCGGTGGAAACAAATTCGAAAGCAGTTTTCGTATAGTAATCAAGACCTCTTACTATTCCCGGATCAACTGTAAAATCGACGCCGGAATTATTCAGATTGTTCTTAAGGGAATCAAATGCGCTTTGACATTCCTCACAAAGATAATCCAGCATAACCGGTGCTCCCGCAGAGTGCTCCTGACAAATAGGTGATTTACAGTCCAATATTCTCATAGGGTTGCGCTCATATCTATTTTTGCATGTGTCACATAATTCGTCATATTTAGGTTTTAAAAACTGTTGAAGCGCTTCTCTGTATTTTTTTCTGCATACAGGGCAGCCTATGCTGTTTATATGAAGCTCAAGCTCTCGTATTCCCAGAATTTTAAAATAATCCGCCGCTAAAGTTATGACTTCCGAATCGGCAAGAGTGTTGTCCGTCCCGAAGACTTCAACACCGAGCTGATGAAACTCTCGCAACCTTCCCGACTGAGGTTTTTCATATCTGAAACATGAAATGTCATAGCAAAATTTTGACGGTTGAACGTCAGCATACATTTTATGTTCTATAAAAGAGCGGACTATACAAGACGTTCCTTCCGGTTTTAAAGTCACGCTTCTTCCCGCATAATCCTTAAAAGTATACATTTGTTTTTCTACGATATCCGTGGTATCACCCACACCTCGTGCGAACAGTTCCGTGTGCTCGAAGCTCGGGGTTCTTATTTCTTTAAAGCCGTATTTTCTGCATAAATCTAAAAATATGCTTTCTACATAATTCCATTTGTAAATCTGATCAGGTAATATGTCCTTCGTACCTTTTGGAATATTTATCGACATTACAACCTCCTTGTTAAATCAACTTAAAAAAGCCTTTTTCTTTACGATTTATCATGTCGTTTATACGCTCAATATATATTTCATAATTTGAAACGTTGGCAATTCTTTCAAGTCTGTTTTCTTCCGAATAATAAATCTTTGAAATTCCTCCTGCTCCAAGTGCTAAAACAGTCTGATTTTCCTCCATTATTTTTATATTGTAGCAGGATTCAAATCCGCTTAGGCAATAACCTGTATTCTCCAGATTTCCTGAAATTTGTTTTTGCCTGTACAGATAATAAGGGCTATACCCTTTTTCTGTTAAAATTTTACGTGACAAGTCCAACATACCGCATGTAAGCTCGGAAACTTTATAATTAAATTTCGGATCCGTCTCTTTCAGTTTCGAACTCCGTTTCACAGCTAAACTGTGTACGGTTATATTTTCAGGCTTCAAATCCGATACTATGTTCAGACTGTTTTCAAAATCAGATATGTTTTCTCCCGGAAGTCCCATTATAAGGTCCATATTAATTACATCAAATCCGAAATCCCGTGCTGTTTCATAAGCTTTAAATGTATCTTTTGACGTATGAGAACGATCTATCAGTTTCAATGTATCATCTTTCATCGTCTGCGGATTTATGCTGATTCTGTTAATACCGAAAAGTCTTAATATCTCCAATATTTCACTTGAAAATGTATCAGGTCTGCCGGCTTCACAAGTATACTCAAATCCTTTATCTGTAGGTATGAAAGCCTTGATTGCATTTAAAAGAGCTTTCATCTCATCAGGTTTTAATGTGGTGGGTGTTCCGCCTCCGATATAGATAGATTCGGCAATCAATGAGTTTTCTTTCATTCGCTTGCCCACATATTCGATTTCTTTTTTTAAAGCTCCGATATAAGGTAAAACTTTGCTGTAATCCACCTGATTTGACGTAAAACTGCAATATAAACACCTCGTTGGACAAAACGGTATGCCTATATAAATTCCTACTTTATTTTTTTGTGACGAATCCTTGCAAAACGGTTTTTGAATTTCATATATCTCGTTCAACAGTTTTATCCTGTCCGGCTGTACCAGATATTTCTTAGACATTATATCACCGGCTTTTTCGGTTGAGTTTTCTCTCAAAACGAGTTCTCTAAACAGTTTTTCAGGTCTTATACCGGTAAGTATTCCCCATGACGGAATAATACCGGTCACTTCACTCAGTTCCTTATAAATATATCTCTTTAAACGGTTCTTATCGGAATCTTCTTTCTTGATTGTGTCAGATTCAAACGCTTTAAATTCCGATAAATCAAAAACTTTTGAAGGATTTTGATCTGATATTTCAAAGTCTTCGGGACTTAGAAAAACTTTTATCAGCTCAAGATATTCATTTATATTATCCGTGTTTTTAAAATCAACCTTGTACAAACGGATTGTGCTCCTTTTCGTATCCTATGGTAGTCGTTCCCATATGTCCCGGCAAAACTTTTGTTTCATCGGGCAAAACAAACAACTTTTCTTTTATCGATTTCATAAGTGTGGAAAAATCCCCACCGGGTAAATCGGTTCTACCTATTGATTGACGGAAAAGAGTGTCTCCACTGAATAAAATATCTTCTGTTAAAATGCACATTCCGCCGGGAGTATGGCCGGGAGTGTGTATAAACTTAAGTTCATATCCTCCGCACATAAGCGTATCACCGTCATCGACATACAAATCGGCATCTATTCTCAACGGAAATCCGTACATGGCTAAACTTTCATTGAGATTTTCGTCATTTAACATTTCTTTTTCATATTTTGAAGCCACAAGTTTGGCATTTGGAAACATATCCATGTAATGTTCCACACCTCCGATATGGTCTCCATGCCCGTGTGTCAGTATTATATATTCCAAATCCATTCCGTTCCCTGTGAGAAAATCGGTCAAGGCGTGATTTTCTCCGCCGGGATCCACTATAAAGCCTTTTTTTGTTTCAGTATTTTCTCCAACATAGCAATTTACACCGAAAGGACCTGTTACATAAATATTTATTTGCATATATGTACCTCCCTAAAATTTCTTTTTACTGTCGATTAAAATAGTCACCGGTCCGTCATTATATATCTTAACAAGCATATCAGCTTGAAATATTCCCTTTTCTATACGGATATCCGTTTTTTCAATGAGATTTATGAATTTTTCATAATGAAACTTCGCGGATTCAGGTTTTGCAGCAGTTATGAAACTGGGTCTTTTGCCCTTTCTTACATCACCGAATAAAGTGAACTGTGATATAACTAAAATTTGTCCTGATATATCTTTTAAAGAAAGGTTCATTTTATCCGATTCATCTTCAAAAATTCTTAAATTTGCAATTTTATCCGCCATATACTCGGTATCTTTCTCGGTATCACCGTCCTCAACGCCCAAAAATACCACAAGACCTTTGTCTATAGCACCGACTGTTTTATTATCTACCGTTACGGAAGCCTCTTTGACTCTTTGTACTACCGCTCTCATAAAAACTCCTATACATTGGATCTGTAAACTCTCGAAACGCCATGTATGTTTTTAAGGCTTCTCAAAAGTTTTTCCATGTGACTTATATTTTCTATAGAAACGGTCATAGTTATATTAACTATGCCGTCTTTCGCACTTTTAGCATTAACACCCGTAATATGTGCCTCCATATCTTCACATGCCCTGGAAAGATCTGAAAACAATCCTTTTCTGTCCTCTCCGATAATCACTATATCGGAATCGTATGAAATATCTTTATCTTTTGTATCCCACTCTATTTCAATAAGTCTGCTCTTTTCATTTTCAGGGAGCGTGAGCATATTAACGCAATCAGTACGGTGAACGGAAATACCCCTGCCCTTCGTTATAAAACCTACTATACTGTCTCCGGGAACCGGATTACAACATTTGGAAATCCTTATCAAAAGATTGTCGACACCTTTTACGGAAACTCCTATGCTTGAAGTATCTCCCTCATTCTTTTTTTTATTTACAATTCCTTCCGCCGAATCCTTTTTTTCTTTCCTTTTAAGTTCGATGGCTTTTTCTTCTTTATAATAATTTTCGAGCATACCGCATATTTTATTGAGAAGTACACCGCCGTAACTTATAGCTGTATATAAATCTTCCGCCGTAGAATAATTCAATGCTTTAGCACATTTATTTATCCATTGGTTATGTAGAATATCCTGAGTATCATACCCTTTTCGCTTAACATATTTTTCAAGCATCTCTTTGCCTTTTTCGGCATTTTCGGTTTTGTTTTCTTTTTTTAACCACTGTCTTATTTTACTTCTGGCATTGCTGCTCTTAACTATTTTAAGCCAGTCTATGCTTGGTCCCTTGCTGTTGGAGGACGTTATTATTTCAACTATATTTCCGTTTTCAAGACTGTGATCTATCGGAACCATTTTACCGTTTACTTTTGCTCCGACACATTTTACCCCTATTGCAGAATGTATTTTAAATGCGAAATCAAGAGGTGTGGATCCTGCGGGAAGATCTATAACATCTCCGCCCGGAGTCAACACGAAAACCTGATTTGAGAACAGATCCATCTTTACAGCTTCGACGAACTCTTTAGAATCGTTGAGTTCCGCTTGCCATTCGAGCGTTTGTCTAAGCCATGCAAGCTTTGTTTCTTCCTTATCTTCGCCTTCAATCCCCTCTTTATATTTCCAATGTGCTGCAATACCGTACTCAGCAACACGATGCATTTCCTGTGTTCTTATCTGTATTTCGAAAGGTTCTCCGTTGTCTCCGAGCACCGTAGTGTGCAGAGACTGATAACGATTAGGTTTCGGCATAGCTATATAATCCTTAAATCTTCCGGGGATAGGCTTCCACATTGTGTGTACGATCCCCAGGACCAAATAGCAATCCTTAACATTATCGACTATTATTCTTATAGCGGTTAAATCAAATATTTCGTCAAGTTGCTTGTTTTGAAATTTCATTTTTCTGTAAATGCTATAAAAATGTTTGTAACGACCTGTGATTTCAAAGTTAATATCAAAGTCTGAAAGACTTTCTTTTATTTCTTCCATAACTTTATTTATATAAGCTTCTCTGTGAGCTTTTTTTACTTTTACCTGTTCGGCCAGGTTGTAATAGAAAGTTGAATCCAAATGTTTCAGTGCAATATCTTCGAGTTCGAACTTTATCGTATATATTCCCAACCTCTCGGCCAAAGGTGCATATATGTCCAAGGTTTCCTGACATTTATCCATTATTTGAGCCTCGCTCATATAATTTATGGTCCTAAGATTGTGAAGCCTGTCTGCAAGCTTCACAATCAGAACCCTTATATCTTTGGACATTGCCAAAAACATCTTACGTAAGTTCTCAGCCTGTCTTTGTTCTTTATTTTCTATTATAAGTGAGCCTAATTTTGTTACTCCGTCAACTATGTGTGCAGCCTCTTTTCCGAAATCATTCTCAAGGTTTTCAAGAGTATACGGAGTATCTTCGACGGTATCATGTAGCAGACCTGCAACTATAGTTTGATCATCCATACCGAGGTCCGCAAGTATTTTAGCAACAGCAACCGGGTGAACCAAATACGGCTCACCCGACTTACGAAATTGACCTTCATGAACCTCGACAGATTTATCATAGGCAGCTCTTATGATGTCTATATTCAAGTTGGGATTAAGTTGTAATAATTCACTTAAAAATTGTTCTCTTGACTCCATAGGCTCCCCTTTGAAAAATTATTTTTTCGCTTTTGCACCTACATATTTTCTGCCGCGTTTTTCATTTCTCTTAGATAAATCATAATATACAGGGCTTGCTATAAATATTGATGATGCGGTTCCGGCAGCTATTCCGACTAAAAGCGGTACTGTGAATTCTCTTATGGTGACTCCTCCAAGAGCAACAACAGGTATTATTATAAGGATTGTAGTTAAAGATGTCATCAGAGATCTCGCCAAAACTTTTTTTACACTGGTATCTATCAAATCGGATAATCCCCATTTAAGATTGAGTGAAAGATTTTCTCTTATTCTGTCGAAGACTACAATCGTATCGTTTATTGAATAACCTATCACTGTAAGAAGTGCGGCTATAAACGGATTATTTACCTGCAAATGGAATAAACCGTAAAATGCTATAAGGAATAAAACATCGTGCAGTATACATATAATCGCCGATATACCGAATCGCCATTCAAACCTTATGATTATATATATAAGCATGCATATATCAGCTATTATGATAGCTTTAACAGCATTGTGTTTGAGCATTTTTCCTACTGACGGTCCAAAATGTTCAAAAGTCTGAACATCTTTTTTAGTAACACCGAAATCTTTATTGAGCGTTGCTATAACAGATGCCCGCTTTGCGTTGTTCATAGCCGTAGTAGTTTTGATAACGGCAGATGTATTGTTTTTACCTGCATAGGTTATCGAAGCTTTGATTCCCTCTTTTTTAAGAGATTCTCTTAAGTCTTTTTCATCAACATGCTTGTGCATATTTATTTGAAGCAATGTTCCTCCGGTAAAGTCTATTCCGTAATTAAATCCTCTGACTCCTCCGGCTATAAGCCCTATCAGGATAAAAGATACGGTAATTATATAGAATATCTTTCTGTTTTTTATGAAGGAAAAGCTATTTTTAATTTCAGTTTTCAATTATGTCAGCCTCCTTTACACCAAACATTCCGGGAGTTCCGAGTTTACTGTTGGACAGTACCCTGAGGAACACATTTGTGACTACAACGGCCGTAAATACGCTGGCAACTATACCTATCATAAGCGTAAGTGCGAATCCTTTTACAGGTCCCGTTCCGAGCTGATAGAGAATTATGCTTGCTATCATGGTGGTCACTTGTGAGTCTATAATTGTTGACATCGCGCGTTTAAATCCCATCTGTGAAGCAACTCTCACCGTCCTTCCTTTTAACAATTCCTCTTTTATCCTTGAGAAAATGATTACATTTGCATCTACCGCCATACCTATCGAAACTATCAGACCTGCAATTCCCGGCAGGGTCATAACTCCGCCGAGGGCAACAATAGCCCAAAATTCGATAAGTACATATATCAGAAGAGCAAGGTTTGCACAAAGACCCATCAGTCTGTAAACTGCGAGCATTAATATTATGAGCAGCACGAATCCTATAACTCCGCCTTTTATACTGTTTGCAAGTGCGTCTATTCCAACGTGAGGACCTACCATGTTGGTTTCAATTTCCTTAAGTTCAACAGGAAGTGCACCGCCTCTTATAAGGGCTGAAAGGCTTGTTGCCTGCTCAGAAGTGAAGTGTCCCGTAATCTCACATTTTCCTCCGGAGATAACGGAGTCAACTCTAGGGTTTGAAATAACCTTATTATCCAATATAATATAAATTGCATCAGCCGGAATTTTTTGCGGATCTTTTGATACTATGCTTTTGTTCACTATTTTTCTTGTCGCCTCTTCAAATGCGGCTGAGCCTTTGCTGTCAAATTCTAAAGTTACCGCATATCCGCCTTTTTTTTCATCTCTTCCTACACCGGCATTCTTAACATTACTTCCGTCAAGAACAAGTTTTTGGTCAGCTGTCATAAATTGAAGCTGTGCCGTTTTACCGATTTGCTTTATAGCTTCGTCAGAATCTTTTGCTCCGGGAAGTTCAACACGTATTCTGTTTTCACCTTCGATAGTAACAACAGGCTCGGAAAGCCCCATTTCGTTAACTCTCTTTTCGATAACAGCCTGTGTTTGATCCATAAGTTTCTTTAGATCTTCGCCTTTAGCCTTTGTTTTAGCTTCCATTACTACATAAACTCCACCCTTGAGGTCAAGTCCAAGTTTCATTTCGTCTTTCAAAGGTTTTAGCGGTCCAAGACCTTTAAGTGTTACGAACCACCCGAAAACGATGACAATGCAAAGCAATATTGCCAAAACCTTTTTCATCAATCTTCTTTCTCCTTCTTAAAAAATAATTATACATCAAAGTATATTTTACTACTTTTAGAGCGTTTATTCAATTATAAAATCATAAACAAACCGCATTATGAGAAAAATATCCCCAAGATGTAAGGATTATCAAACATTGCTTGGGGATATGCACATTCAAATGCTCTTATTCGGAAATATTTGCAGGCTCTTCCGGTTCCGTCTCCGCTTCTATTTCCTGCTCACTTTCTTTTTTCTTTATCCTTTTGGGAAGTGACTTTTTAACTTGAATATCATTTTCCTCTTCATCTTCATATAGCGGCTCTGAATCGGTGATTGAAGAGCTTGTTGTTTCGGATTCCGAAACAACTTTTGAAACTGCCCACTTCATAATTTCAAATTTAGTCTTGTCGGCACCTACTGAAATTGTTACGGTTTCTTCTTTCACTTTCATAACTTTACCGCATATACCGCCTATAGTAACGATTTCGTCCCCCACCTTAAGAGCGTTTCTCATTGCCGTTACCGCCTTTTCCTTTTTCTTCTGAGGTCTGATTAAAAGAAAATAGAAAATTACAATCAGCGCCAACAAAGGCCATAAAGTGGCCAATCCTTTCATTCCGTTCATTTAACTTCCTCCTTGTAGTAAATCAGTAATAGAATTATATAGTATTTATACCTGCATTGCAACAGTTCGTTGACATTCACTGCCATGTTTGAAAGTAATAAAAATACACAAGTTTAATAATCACATGAAGCCACTGTAAATGAAATGCATTCGGTATGGTCTGAACATGATTCTTGTGCATTGTGTTGCAGTATTTGTTATGGTGCCGATGGCCGGACTCGAACCGGCACGGTAGAAACCGCCGCATTTTGAGTGCGGTGCGTCTGCCAATTCCGCCACATCGGCACATACGTATATTTTAGCATAAGAGATATGCCATAGCAAGAAAAAAATTTGTATCATATCTGAAAATTTCAGTGTTTTTGTTTATATGAAGATAAGAAATTTTCAAGCTTATTTGCAGCTTTTTTCAAATCTTCTATCCTCGGAAGATATACTATTCTGAAATGATCGGGTTCGGGATAGTTGAATCCTCTCCCGTGAACGAGCAAAACTCGTTTTTCTCTAAGAAAATCAAGTACGAACTTTTCATCGTCGACTATATCAAATTTTTTAATATCAATTTTAGGAAAAATGTAAAATGCCGCTTTCGGTTTTACTACAGATATTCCTGGAATGTCGGAAAGTACTTTATATATATATTCTCTCTGTTCATATATACGCCCTCCCGGAAGTAAGAGTTCATCCGCACTCTGAACTCCGCCTATGGCAGTCTGGATAATAGATTGTGCGGGAACATTAGCACAAAGTCTCATAGAAGACAGCATGTTCAAACCTTCTATATACCCTTGTACATGTTTTTTTTCGCCGCTAAGGCACATCCAACCGCTTCTGAACCCTGCAACTCTATGGGATTTGGAAAGTCCGTTAAACGTTACACAAAAAATATCCGGACAAAGTGAAGCTATCGACACATGCTTTTCATCATCCATAACAAGTCTGTCATAAATTTCATCTGCAAATATTATAAGGTCGTTTTCTCTCGCAATTTTAACTATGCCCGACAACAAATCTTTGCTATACAGCGCTCCCGTAGGGTTATTGGGATTTATTATTACTATTGCTTTTGTTTTGGGAGTTATTTTAGCTTTTATGTCCTCAAGATCAGGAAACCAATCCTGATTTTCATCACATATATAGTGAACGGCTTTTCCTCCTGCCAACGTTGCCGCAGCCGTCCATAAAGGATAATCGGGTGACGGTATTAAAATTTCATCGCCGTTATTCAAAAGACCTTGCATCGCCATAACTATAAGCTCACTGACTCCGTTTCCCGTATATATATCGTCAAGTCCTACATTATCGATATTTTTAAGTTGACAATATTGCATTATAGCTTTTCTTGCCGAAAAAATCCCCTTTGAATCCGAATAACCCTCAGAATTTCTTATATTAAGTTTTATATCATCTATTATCTCTTCCGGTGCATCAAAATCAAAAGGCGCAGGATTTCCTACATTTAATTTAAGAATTTTTTGTCCCTGCTTTATCATTTTGTCGGCTGCATCTACAACAGGCCCCCGTATGTCATAGCAAACGTTGTTTAATTTATCTGTTTTCTCAAACATTCTCAAATCGATCACTCTCCTCGTCGTATCTTACTACTATACCGAAAAACGCCAAAATTGCAACAGTGACAGGCATAAGTAAATTAAAGAAGGCATATGGAGCATAGCTCAGCGTAGCTACTCCGAGTACACCCGATATATAAACTCCGCATGTATTATAGGGTATCAAGACACTTGTTACGGTACCGGCACTTTCAAGTGCGTTTGAAAGTGTTTCAGGTGCAAGTCCCATTTTCTTGTAACTTTTCTCATACATTCTACCGGGGACAACCAGTGAAATATATTGTTCCGGCATAGTTGCGTTGCTTGCTATGCACGTTGCCTGAGTAAGGTTTATTAAACCGAACGGTGTTTTTACAAGTTTCAAAAGTTTATTTACTATAGCCTCAAGCTGTTTTGTTTCCTCTACAATTCCTCCGAACATCATAGCTATTATAGTAAGAGCTATAGACGGCATCATGCTCATAAGACCGCCTTTTGAAAGGAGCAGGTCAAGTTCTTTATTGCCGGTATTTGATATTACACCCGAGTAGGCGGCTTCTAAAAGTTCCGAAATGCTCGTATCCTGAAAAAACGGCATAAGAATTCCTGCGGAAATTACCCCTAAAGTTATTCCCGGCATAGCGGGAACTTTTAATGCTATTGCGAGTATGACTATAATTGGAGGTATAAAGAGAACAGGATTTACCGTATATGCATTTGATATTCCGTCAATCAAAGTATTGATCGAATCTATCTGTCCACTACCTGCATCACTGTATTTAAATCCTAAAATCAGATACAGAACAATGCAAATCAAATATGTTATTATCGTAGGTTTCATCATAAATTTTATATGTGTAAAAACATCGGTCCCCGCCATGGCAGGTGCGAGATTTGTGGTTTCCGACAAAGGAGACATTTTGTCTCCGAAGTATGCTCCCGATATTATAGCACCGCATGCAACGGGCGCAGGGATTCCGAGACCGCTTGCTATTCCTACCAAAGCAATTCCCATAGTCCCTACGGTTCCCCAGCTTGTACCTGTAGCAAGCGACGTTATTGAACATATGAGAATAGCACATACGAGAAATGCCGACGGAGAAATAATTTTAAGTCCGAAATATATCATGGTAGGAACAACGCCGGAAACTATCCAGACGCCTACCAGTATACCTATTATTGCAAGTATTATTATCGCCTGCATAGCTCTGGAAATCCCGCTTATCATCGCCTCTTCAACTTCTATCCACGTATATCCGAGCCTGAGTGCCATAAGAGAAGCGAACATCACGCCGAGCATCATAGGAATGTGAGGACTTGCCTTGAAGACTTTTATACCTATCACCATCACAAGAACTAAAACTGCAAAAGTAAGAATTGCTTCAAATATATTGGGTATTCTATGCTCTTTCTCTTTTTTAATAAAATTTAGTATAAACACTCATTATCACATCACTTTCTCTTAAGTTAATATTTATTATTCAAAAATTTTTACCTTTTAAATATATTTTCATCTTTATTATGACTTTACGACATTCAATTAGTGAGAATTAGGATAATAAAGAAATCAAAACCCGTACGGAACTTGTCCACACGGGCATTAAAACTGTTGGTGCGGTTGAAGGGACTTGAACCCCCACGGTGTTACCCATACGGCCCTCAACCGTACGCGTCTGCCATTCCGCCACAACCGCAAGTTATAAATCACAAGTAATAATATAACAGCGGCAATTTATTTTGTCAAGATATGCATACTTTGTTTTATCAAATTTTCCTAATCAGCCCGGAGGCCAAGTCATTTTTCTTTTTCCGAGCAAATGAAAATGCAGGTGTTTAACGGACTGTTGACCGTCTTCTCCGACGTTGGAAACAACCCTATACCCGTTGTCTATTCCTTCTTCTTTTGCGATAATCTTCGCTTTTCCCAAGATATGACCTACGACATCCTCATCTTCCGGTGAAAGCGTGTCGACAGATTCTATATGTCTTTTAGGAATCAGCAGTACATGAACGGGTGCCTGAGGATCAAGATCTTTAAAGGCAATAAATTTATCATCTTCATATACGATTGTTGCCGGAATTTCTTTTTCCGCTATTTTACAAAAAATACAATCACTCATAACAGTTCTCCTTTCATACTACATATGTCAATTATACTTTCTTAGGTATAAGTACTATGATCATCGCTTAAACATTTTAAATCTATAAATATTGATTACCGCCCCATTATCTTAATTATATTAATTTTATTAAAAAAATTATATTTCACACTCAAGGCCGTCTTCCGTTTCACATATGCCCCGTGCAGTTATAAATCTGTTGATTAAATTATCCGTTCCTAAACCTTTACTGTCCAAAGATGATTTATTTATGTAACATCTCACGTAATTATCCGAATAGCCTCTAAAGCAGTCTATATCTTCAATATATTCTTCTATAAGTATATTAAGATTGCTTCCTATAAGCTTATTTCTGAAAATATGCTCCTGCTTGTCGGCAATACCTAAAAGTTTTTTTACTCTGTCGGATTTTATGGAACTGTTAACTTGATCTTTCATTTTTGCCGCTAAAGTACCTTGTCTTATCGAATAAGGGAATATATGGCAGTGACTGAAATTTACATTTTCAACTATGTTTACAGTGTCCGTAAAGTCCTCTTCGCTTTCTCCCGGAAACCCCACTATTATGTCGGTAGTTATTCCGTAATTCGGATCAAAATCTCTCAGCACACTGACTATTTCCATATATTTTTTTCTGTCATAATGTCTTTTCATAGACTTTAATACTTTGTCACTTCCACTTTGAATTGACAGATGCAAATGATGACAGAGTTTACTGATTCCAAACAAGCCCTTTACATATTCAGCATTTACGACGGTGGGTTCAAGACTTGAAAGTCTTATTCTAAAATCGTTTTCAATTCTGTCAATTTTCTTCAAAAGACCCAAGATACCTTTTTCGTCATTATCCGTTTCGGAAAATCCGTCTTCACATCCATAAAGAGCGGTGTTTATTCCCGTTAATACTATTTCTTTAAATCCTTCTTTGAGAAGCACCTCTATTTCACTCAAAATGCTTTTAACGGATCGGCTTCTTATGTTACCTCTTGCATATGGAATTATACAATAACTGCAGAACTGATTGCAACCTTCCTGAATTTTTATATATGCACGGGTGCGATTTTCCATAGAGGATATTGATCCGGTATCGACAAACTCTTTAAGTTCGGAAAAGTCTTTTACATAGCAAAGAGGTTTTTCAGCAGTTAAAGATTCATTATCATCTATTGACATATCGATTTTTTCTTCTACGAACTTATAAAGGTTGAGTTTTTCATTTGTTCCCGCAATTATATCGACTCCTTGTATGGCTGCGACCTCTTCCGGAGAAACTTGTGCATAACAACCTACGACACAGGTAATGCTCTCAGGATTTATTCTTTTTACACGCCTGATATATTGCCTCGATTTTCTGTCCGACAGCTTTGTCACCGTGCATGTGTTTATAACGTAAACATCGGCGAAGTCTTCTTCGCCGGCAACCGTATATCCCTCTTTTTTGAAAGATTCCAAAATAGCTTCGCTTTCATATCGATTAACTTTACATCCGAACGTTTTTATCGCAACGATCGGTTGTCTTTTTTTATCCATATAAATCTCCATTTTTATCTATTTTAAGAATATATGATCAAGTATGATTTTTATATATATTACAATTTGACATTATCGCTTTTCACCTGTAAAGAAAAATCCGCCTACGCTAAAGTACGTCAGTCAAGTTCAAATTCATACATTATCATGGACAAAGCTACAAACCCTGCGGTTTCAGTTCTTAATATCGTTTTTCCCAAATTTACCGAAAGCACGCCTATATCTGAAAGTATTTTTGCTTCTCTTTCCGAAAATCCTCCTTCAGGACCTATGATCAGGGCAATATTTGAAGGCTTTTGTTTAAGATTTTTCATTAAATTTTTAACAGTAAAACTTTCCTGATTTTCATATGGAAATACAACCAGATCAAATTCATCCAAATACTTTATCATAGAATCGAAATTTACAGGATCCGTAACGACAGGAATAATTCCTCTCCTGCATTGCCCCGATGCCTCCTGTGAGATTTTGTTCCAACGTTCAATTTTCTTTGAAAAGTTTCCTTTATCCACAACCACAGTTCTATCCATAAAAACAGGCACTATTTTCATTATTCCTATCTCAACGTTCTTTTGTACAATCAACTCCATCTTCCCCTGTTTAGGGATGCCTTGGAACAGAGTGACTTTTGTAGAAGGCTCTTTTGCAAATTTTTGCTTATCCAAAATTTTGCAAGTTATTTCAGTTGACATAATTTTAATTATTTCTACTTGGTAATCAAAATCGGAAGAATCGCTTATTATTAACATGTCTCCGATTCCAAGCCTTAAAACCTTACTTATATGATTTATATCGGTAAGGTTTTTGATGAGTATTTCGCTTTCACCTACATATTCTTTATCTACAAAAAATTTACTCATTTCTTCCCTTTGTGTTTTGCCGCTATTGCACACCATTCACCGTCTGTCATTGTTTCCAAAACCTCATAACCGTTCGTATAAAGAGCTTCTGTAACCATTTCTTTTTTCTCCGTAAGAATTCCCGATGATATAAAAATACCGTTATCGTTCATGTTTTCCATAACATATGCGGATAGATACACAACAAGCTCCGCTATTAAATTTGCAACAATAACATCGGCTTTATATGAAAAACCCTCAGTTAAATCTAAACATTCGACATCTATTTTATTATCAAAGCCGTTTATTTTTATATTATCTCTTGATACTTCACAGGCTATGGGATCTATATCTACGGCACGAATTTCACCCGCTCCGAGAAGCGCCGCCGCAATGGAAAGAATTCCCGAGCCGCAGCCGACATCAATAAAACTGTTACCCTTATCAAGATATTTCTCTATTAATTTTAAAACCATCGATGTGGTTTCATGTGTTCCCGTTCCGAAAGCCATTCCGGGATCGATTTCAATTATCATCTCATCTTTCTTTTTGTCATACTTTTCCCAGCTCGGTTTTATCACAAGATGATCGGTGATTTTTAGAGGCTTAAAATACTCTTTCCATTTGTCTTTCCAATCTTCGTCGGAAACCTCTTTAATCGATATTGTAAGATCACCCAATATTTTTTCGTCGGGATTGAAAAAATATTCTTCGTCCTTTGTTCGCAGCTTATCCATGATATTTTTTACACTTTCAAGAAGCTTATTCCCTTTTTCATTTTTTTCAATATAAAATGACATGGAAATTGAACTGTCCTTTATATCAAGGATCTTTTGATCTATATAGTTCCACATATACTCTTTCCGATCAAGCAAATCATTTATATTATTTTTGCTGTTGATTACTACGCTGTCAATCCCCACATCCAGAAGATTTGCCGATATTATATCGCAACCTTCTTCCGTAGTAATGATTTTAATTTCCATGTACTCCATAAAATATCACCTCATAAAGGTATTAAACCTCAACAAAAAATCTGTTTTGATTATTTGGTAAACAAATCTTTTAACATTTCCGTAAAGCCTTTTTTCTTTTCATATACTTCAGGTGAAAGTATATCTCCCAACTCCTTTATTTTATCTTTTTGTGCACTGTTTAAGTTGCGAGGTATTTCCAAAATCACTTTTACATATAAATCTCCATATCTGTTTGCTTTAAGATATTTTATTCCTTTGCCCTTTATTCTGAAAACAGTCTCCGGCTGTGTTCCGGGAGGTATCTTATAGGAAATTTTTTCATTCAAAGTAGGAACTATTATTTCATCACCCAAACTTGCCTGTGTGAACGTTATAGGAATATCAAGCCATAAGTCGTTATTTTTTCTTTTAAAGACCTTGTGAGGCGCAACAGTAACAGAAATAAACAAATCTCCGTTAGGACCGCCGTTAAAGCCCGCTTCTCCCTGTCCTGCTATAGAAATAGCGGAATCATTATCTACTCCTGCCGGTATATCGACGGATATCTCCGCATTTTTTTTGACTTTGCCCGTTCCGTGGCAACTGTCACAAGGCGTATCTATTACTTCACCTGTTCCATGACAATTTGAACAGGCCGAAGTTTGCGAAAAAGCGCCGAACGGAGTATTGGCTGTCGATGTAACCTGACCCGTCCCGTTACAAACGGGACATGTTTTTTTAGAGGTTCCCGGTTTGGCTCCCGTTCCGTTACATGTAGAGCAGTTTTCCTGTCTGTTGAGCTTTATTTTTTTCTTGGTTCCGAAAGCGGCTTCCTCAAAGGTTAAATTTACATGAATGTGTATGTCGTTACCCTTTCTCGGTCCGTTTCTTTTCCTTCCACCGAAACCGCCACCGAAAAAGCTTGAGAAAACATCTCCGAATATATCTTCAAAACCTGCGCCGCCGAAACCGCCGTCACCGAATCCCGCATTCGGGTCAACTCCTGCATGACCGAACCTGTCATATTTTTCCTTCTTCTCAGCATCGGAAAGAATACTATATGCTTCGTTGACTTCTTTAAATTTTTCTTCAGCTGCTTTATCGCCCGGATTTTTATCAGGGTGATATTCCATAGCCTTTTTTCTGAAAGCTTTTTTTATTTCATCTTCGGAAGCTCCCTTGCTTAAACCCAAGATTTCATAATAATCTCTTTTTTCTGCCATATAATTACCCTCTCCATATTCTTAAATAACGTGACAGCTCAGCACCCTTACGGGTGCTGAACTGAATAAGTCACAAAATATTAATTGTTCTTTTTATCCTCTTTATCCTCATCTACAACCTCATAGTCCGCATCTACGACATTGTCAGGTTTAGGTTCTTCGCTCGAGCCTGTGCCGCCGCCCATATTTTGAGTAAACTGACTCGGATCAATATTATTCGGATCAAAGCCTGCATTTTGTGCCGCCTGATAGATTTTCTCGGATATCTTTGCGAACGCATTCGTAAGTGTTTCGGTCTTAGCTTTAATTTCATCTATATTGTTGCCTTCAAGGGCTTTTTTTAAATCCTCTTTGGCATCTTCTACAGATTTTTTCTCAGCTTCATCTATTTTATCACCTATCTCACCCAACGCTTTTTCTGTTTCATAAACCATATTTTCAGCATTATTCTTTATTTCGATTTCTTCTTTTCTCTTTTTATCTTCCTCCGCAAACTGTTCAGCTTCTCTTACTTTTGCTTCAATTTCTTCCTCGCTGAGTTTTGTTGAAGAAGTGATTGTAATAGCCTGCTGTTGTCCTGTTCCGAGATCTTTTGCACTTACGTTCACTATACCGTTAGCGTCTATGTCAAAAGTAACTTCTATCTGAGGTACGCCTCTTCTTGCAGGAGCGATTCCCGTAAGCCTGAACTGTCCTAACGATGTATTTCCGGACGCCATTTCTCTTTCTCCCTGTAATACATGTATATCTACGGAAGTCTGATTGTCGGCGGCAGTTGAAAATATCTGACTCTTCTTTGTAGGAATCGTAGTGTTTCTCTCTATAAGTTTAGTTGCAACGCCTCCTAAAGTCTCAATGGAAAGTGACAACGGTGTAACGTCCAAAAGAAGTACGTCATGAACTTCTCCCGTAAGAACTCCTGCCTGAACGGCTGCCCCTACAGCTACGCATTCATCAGGGTTTATCCCTTTAAAAGGATCTTTACCCGTAATTTTTTTAACGGCTTCCTGAACTGCCGGGATTCTTGTAGAACCCCCTACGAGAATGACTTTTTCCAGATCACCGTTTGATACTCCCGCATCTGCCATCGCTTTTTTTAGAGGCTCTATAGTTTTATCTACGAGTCCGCTTGTAAGCTGATCAAATTTTGCTCTCGTGATATCCATATCAAGATGAAGCGGACCGTCCTGATTAACTGTGATAAAAGGCAGGTTTACATTTGCGGTTTGAGATGAAGAAAGTTCTTTTTTGGCTTTTTCCGCCGCTTCCTTAAGTCTCTGATGAGCCATTTTATCTTTTCTTAAATCGATACCGTGTTCTTTTGCAAAACTGTCCGCTATGAAATCAATCAATACCTGATCAAAATCATCTCCGCCCAGTTTATTGTTTCCGTTTGTTGCAAGAACTTCAAACACACCGTCGCCCAAATCCAATATGGATACATCGAATGTTCCGCCTCCAAGATCATATACCAAAACCTTATGATGCTTGTCATCCTTATCAAGTCCGTATGCAAGCGCAGCAGCTGTAGGCTCGTTAATGATTCTCTTAACGTCAAGTCCCGCTATTTTTCCCGCATCTTTTGTAGCCTGTTTTTGACTGTCTGTGAAATATGCGGGAACGGTTATAACAGCTTCCGTAACCTTTTCTCCCAAATAGCTTTCAGCATCACTCTTGAGTTTAGCAAGGATCATCGCCGATATATCCTGCGGTGTGTAGCTCTTACCGTCAATTTCAACTTTGTGGTCTGTTCCCATATATCTTTTGATAGATGCTATAGTTCTGTCAGGATTGGTTATGGCCTGTCTTTTAGCAGTTTCTCCGACCAATCTTTCACCGTTCTTTGCAAAACCTACTACAGAAGGAGTTGTCCTGTTTCCTTCCGCATTTGTGATAACTGTAGGTTCACCACCCTCTAATACTGCAACACATGAATTTGTAGTTCCTAAATCAATACCTATTACTTTTCCCATTTTTCATTCCTCCTAATTTTTAAATCTAAAATTTATTTTGCAACCTTTACCATTGCGGCTCTAATTACTTTACCGTTGAGCATATATCCCTTTTTCAAAACAGCAGACACATGCCCGGATTCAAAGTCTTCCGTATCTTCCGTCATAACTGCATGATGAAAGATAGGATCGAACTCCTCTCCTTCGGCACTTATCTCTTCAATACCGTTTTTTTCAAGAACCGTCTGGAATTGTTTGAGTATCTTTTCCATACCTGAAACAAAGTTTTTTTCAACACTATCCTTATGTGAAAGTGCAATTTCAAAACTGTCTATCACTTCAAGCATATCAAGTGCAATTTCTTTATTGGCGTGTGCATAAATATCACTTTTTTCTTTTTCGGATCTCTTTTTAAAATTTTGAAAATCGGCCGCCAATCTGAGATACTGAGTTTTTAAATCTTCACTTTCTTTGCTTTGTTCTGTATTTCTCTCAATATCATCATTTGTCGATGAAGTATTGTCATTACTTTCACCGGTTTTTTTTTCGTTATTGTCCGAACCCTGAGCATCTTCATCTATAGGTATCCCGGTCTCTTCAATTTCCTTCTCTTCATTCATCCTGTCCGCTTTCTTTTCTTCACTAACCATTATTCTACCTCCGGTATCTTGTTTTTACTCTTCTATTTTGAAAACTTCACTTATGTTATCCGTGACATATCTTATTACCGACGTCACATGCGCATATTCCATTCTGGTCGGTCCTATAACTCCCAGCTTTCCTACAAACTCCCCGTTAACCTTATAATCGCACGTTATAAGACTGCAATCTTTAAGAGTTTCTTCACCGTTTTCTCCGCCTATAGTTATCAGAAAACCGTCACCTCTTGATGAGAGTACATCTCTGAATTTTTCTTTTTCCTGCATTATCTTTATAAAATTTTCAGCCTTTCCTATATCACAGTATTCAGGAATAGAAAAAATATTTGCAAGTCCCTCTGTAAACAGGTTTACATTGAGCATATTTTCCAGCGTACTTAGGAAATTTGGAATTATATCCGATGCGATCTTCGCCAAAGCTTCTATATCTGTTTGGAAATTTTTTATTATATCCAATGTTAAAATGTTACTTATACTCTTACCTTTATAATTATAAGTCATGTTCTTTGAAAGAAGCTCAAGCGACTCAAGTGTATAGTCGACTTTTGTATGCAGAACCGTATTTGAGACCTTGCCGCTTTCTGCAACTATCATAAGAACCACCGTATTTTCATCTACAGGTAAAATATTTATATATTTGAGCTTATCCTCGTCCGTTCTCGGAGTTGTGGCAAACGATGTAAGATTTGTAAGTTCCGAAACCAACGAGACCGCTTTTTCAATAGTTTTTTCAAGTTCAAACATATTGTCTTTTATTTTATCTTCTATGATAGCCTTTTCATTTTGAGGTAAATCACATTCTTCCATAAGCATATTTACATATAATCTATATGCCTTGTCGGACGGAATTCTGCCTGCCGAAGTGTGCGGATGTGTAAGAAACCCCATCTCTTCCAAATCAGACATTTCATTTCTTATAGTTGCCGGACTTATACCCATATCATATTTTTTGGAAAGTGTTCTTGAACCCACAGGCTCTGCTGAATGGATAAAATCACCTATTATTGCCTGTAATATCTTCAATTTTCTTTCCGACAAGTTCATTTTCACACTCTCCTTTCATTGTCCGAATTTATTTTGTTAGCACTCTTAAAGCGTGAGTGCTAACCATGTATTAAATTTAACACTGTTGAAGGTATATGTCAACAGTGTTTTTTATTTTAAAGATATTTTTTATGAATCGCAAATGATTTTATCTCAAACATTAATCCGATTCAAAATATCTCTAAAGATTTTACATATAATATCTACCTCCGAGCACTTTATTTAAACATGTTATTTGAAAAAAACTTTTGCAATAATTATACATATTATAAGTTGAATTCCGGAGCCTATAAATGCGGCAAGAAAAACTTTTCCTCCTCTATCTTTTATTACTTTGAAGTTGACACTTATTCCTAATGCGGCCATAGCCATGCCCAGCAATATATATGCCAGGTCTACAAGTTTTTGCAGTATTTGATGCGGGATCGGAAGAAAGCTTCCTATTATACTGGATAACAAAAATCCTCCCATAAAGTACGGAACGGGAAGCTTTGCATTTTTATTTTTCTCTCCGGTTTTTTGATAATATATACCTGCTATAATCGCTACGGGAGCCAACATCAGCACTCTGCTGAGTTTTGTTATTATAGCTATTTGTTCGGCTGATTTACTTATTGCATTTCCTGCGGCTACGGCATGGGCTATCTCATGGAGCGATCCGCCTGCTATAACGCCATATTGCTGGCGGGATATTCCTAAGACACCGTAAAGTGCTATATCTATAAGTGTGAACACGGTTCCCAATATTGCCACAACCGCAACTGCAAGCACCTGGTTGTCTTCTTTGGCTTTGAGCTGCGGACCTATCCCTATTACAGCCGCGGCTCCGCAGATTCCGCACCCGCACCCTGCCAGAAGCGACAGTTCACTGTCTATTTTGAAACATCTGTGCATCAGATAGTAATTAATCATAATTATAACTGTCACTATAAATATTGCCGTCATCAAATATTTTATCCCTGATTCCGCCAAAAGTACGAGATTCAACTTAAAACCTAAAAAAATAATGCCTGCACGCAAAAACTTATTCGATATAAATCCTATTCCTCTTGAACATTTGCTTTTAACGTCGGGTATTACCTGTATAATCATTCCCATAAGCAATGCTATAACGAGTGCCCCTATTACATTCAATCCGGGAAAGCCGGAAAGAATTTTCCCCGAAACGGAACACAATAATGTTATTATAAGTGCTGCAAAAAAAGATAAATTTAAAATTTTTTTGCCTTTAGTTTCAGTTTGCAATTTATCCACCTCTTTTTTTCGTTTAACTGATTTTATAATCACAAGCTGTAATAAGCCTGCTTATAAAAGTATATTACTTTTTTTATTAATCTGAAACAGTTAAATAGAATAAAATATAAATTTATACCGGTTTTTAAACTTGACACGTAAAGACAATTCGGCTTAAATATTATTATAACAGTTAAAATTACAGCAATTTTTCTACAAAAAATGTGTGCATTAAGGAAAAGAGGGATAAATATGACTTTAAAAGAAAAACATGCGGTATTTACAATAGGAAGACAATATGGCAGCGGCGGAAGACAAATAGGAAAAAAGCTCGCTGAAATGCTTGATATCCCTTTCCTTGATAAAGAACTGCTGGAGTTGGCTGCAAAAGAGAGCGGTCTAAAAAAAGAAGTGTTCGAAAATATTGATGAACAGCCTAGAAACTTCTTAAGCAATGAATTCATCTTATCCCCTTTTGCCGCCATATCATCAATACCGATAAACGATACGATTTTCACGATGCAGGCAGATACGATCACAAAACTGGCACAGAAAGGATCTTGTGTTATTGTAGGCAGATGTGCGGGATACATTCTAAAAGATTTTGAAAACACTATAGATGCCTTTATACACTCGACTCATGACGATAAATTGAAAAGAATAGTCAATGAATACGGACTTTCCGAAGATAAGGCGGTTGAAATGATGAGAAAAGTGGACAAAAAACGCCAAGCATATCACAATTACTACGCCGATACAAAATGGGGAATGTGCAAAAATTATGACATCTCGCTAAATACATCGATTACGGGTATTGACGGTGCCGTACAACTCATTTTAAGCATAGCGGAAATGAAATTTAATAATATCAAATAAATTTTGCAGGAGGAATTTTTTATGAATAATTTTACATACTCTATACCCACTACCGTTTTCTTCGGTAAAGGAAGTATTGAAAAGTTACCTAAAGAAATTTTAAAATATGCCGATAACATATTGATTGTTTATGGCGGAGGCAGTATTAAGAAGAACGGCATCTACAACGAAATGACAGCTCTTTTAAAAGAAAATAAAATATCATTTTGCGAACTTTCAGGTGTGGAGCCGAATCCGAGAATAATATCAGTAAGAAGGGGTGTGGAAATTGCACGAGAAAACAAAATCAACGGTATACTTGCAATCGGCGGTGGAAGCACGATAGACTGTGCAAAGACTATATCGGCAGCTTTCGATTACGAGGGGGATGCATGGGATCTTGTTAAAAATCCTAAGCTTATAAAATCATGTCTGCCTATTTTTACCGTACTTACTATTTCCGCCACGGGATCCGAAATGGATGCGGGAGCCGTTATAAGCGATATGAAAACCAATGATAAACTTGCACTTTTCAACAAAGGTATGCTCCCTAAAGCATCAGTACTGGATCCCACTTATACATATTCAGTTTCAGCATTACAGACAGCAAGCGGAACGGCAGATATAATCAGTCATATTTTAGAAGTATATTTTGATGATGAGGACGATGCTTTCATGCAAAACAAAATATGCGAAGCATTGCTTAAAACATGCATCAAATACGGACCTAAAGCAATCGAAACACCTGATGATTATGAAGCCAGGGCAAATCTTATGTGGGCATCCAGCTGGGCTATCAACGGATTTATAAGCTGCGGCAAAGGAAAAGTCGCATGGCCTGTTCACGGAATGGAACACTCTTTAAGCGCATATTACGATATTCCTCACGGTGTCGGACTTGCTCTTCTTACACCGTATTTTATGGAGCTTATGCTGCAAAAAGACGTGAAAGTAATCAAAAAATTTGAGGAATTAGCTCAAAATGTCTTCGGGAAAAATACCGCTGAAGAAGCGATTGAATCACTGAGAAATTATTTCAAAAAATTGGGGCTGCCTGTAAAACTTAAAGAACTTAATATAGATAAAACACATTTTGAAATAATGGCGGAAAAAGCTGTAGAATACAGTTCTTTGAAATATTCATGGATACCTATGGACAAACAGGATGTCCTTACTATATATAATATGGCACTTTAAAAATCTTTCCATATTTATATTTGCTTAAATTTCGACTCTCTCGGCTATTACGAGGAGTCGTTTATTATTTATAGGATATGGATGGCATGTCAATAATATGACTTGGGCTTTACCCGGTACTCTTTTTATCTGGGACCAATCGTCAGGTTCTATAACGATTTTTCCTATAACTTTATATTTCATATCGGCATTTTTATTACCTACTATAAATGTATCTTCAATATCCAGTGAGTCGATTTCTTTAAAAGTGCTTTTATTGTTATATCCGCCCCTGTGTCCTGCCAAAACAGTGGTTGAGCCTTTTTCGCCGGTCAAAGTGTCCATATCCTCGAGAACTCCTACTCCTTTTCTTAAAATAGCGCTATATGTCCCGTTATATATGGGTAGGACAACATTTACTTTATCAATGGATATATATCCTATCATATCTTTGGAATTTGAAATTTCATTTTTCAAATCCCCTACCGTATTGTTGGAAAACTTATCACTTTTTTTAAGATAATCTTTATTTTGCTTTTCTCGTTCAATTTTAAAGTTTTCGACTTTTGACATGTTTATCTCTTTGAGTTCTTTATCTTTTTGTAATGAATAAACCAATAGGAAAAGTGAGCTTGCAATGAAAAACAAACCCACGATTATTATAAAATTATTAAGTTTTCTTCCCCGTTTATCCTTATTTTGATGTTTAACCATAGTACTTTAGTACTTTCCGCTTATTAAGCTTTGTAATTATTCTTTCTACTATAGTCCTGCTAAAAATAACATCATAATTCCTATAGCACCCAATTGGTAAGCAGTCATATAAGTACCGGTACCGTCACCGGTTTTCGGAAGCTTATCAACGCTATTTTTTTCATTGCCGTTTTTATTTTGTGTCGCATCTTTTTTAACTGTTAGGTTTTTATTTTCAACTTTTTTAACGATCAATTTTCCCGTATTCATCGAGTTCTTTTTTATCTGCGAATCGTTATTGGCGGGAACGGTCTGTTTAGAGTCGGGATTCACTTTTATATTGCTCATATATATGTCATATGAATCCGTTTCATGATTCTTATTGTAAAGCTTATCAATCTCTTCCTGTGTAAGATACTTACCATCCAGATATCCGCCCGATGCAAATGCATTCATAGGAATTGATATTGTAAATATAAATACGCATATTATTACTGCTAAAAACTTTTTCATAAATAACCTCCGTCATTTCATTAAATTGCAAAGAAACATAAAAATATTTACCTGAATATTTTTTGACCCGATCCCCTTATAAATTCATTATATAAAATTTTATAAACCGTGTAAAGCAATTAAAGATAAATGACGGTGTCAAGTTTTTGTGGAATTTTTGTATCGATAGAGATCAACTCAAAATGTTTATATTACATTTTTGTATCAACTGTTACCATATTCTTTTCGGAATCCCATTCAACTTTCTTTCCGAACGCTTCACTTATTGCACGAATGGAAAGCATAGTTCTCCCATTTTTGTATTCTGATTCTATATCTCCTGCATATTTAACTCCATTTATAAATAATGTTTTCTTTTCAGGATATAAGATTATCTCATCATTTCCTTTTATCATACTTACACTTCTATCCCCGGCATTCCACGTTACATAAAAGCCGAGTAAATATGATAATCCTCTTAACGGAATAAGAACTCTGTTATTTTTTGCATACGGCATCACATCAAAATTGTATAAAATATTGTCCACAACTATTTTTATTTCCTTTTCATTATCTTCTTTATTCACAAAAGAATAATATATGGATGTTCCATCTTTAAGAATCTTTTCTATTCCGTCATTTTTTGATCTTATATTATATCTCCATATGTTTTTATCAGAGTCCATAAATTTTCTTTCAAATGTCTCCCATGCTCCTTGTTTTTTCCAAATCAAATTGACATTGCCATATTTATCTATCGAAAGTTTATTAGTTTCCAATAACATAGGAAATTCTCTCATACCCAAAGGTAAAAGATCCGATGCCAAAAATATTTCCACATCCCTTTCTTCATCTTCATGACTTTTAAAATTTATCTTGAGTGCATGCATACCGGGTATCAACTTCTGCTTTTGAACATCTATGAAGCATGAACCTCGATTCACTCCGCAAGCGGACAAAAATAGCTTCCCATGTTCTGTACTTATAATTTTTCCGTTACTAAATGTTTTATCAGGTATGAACTGTTTAGCATCTAAAATTTCTACATCTTTCCCGCTGCGGTTATACTGCATTAATTCTCCCGTAGTTTTCAGATAAAATATGTTGTCTTGATATACAGCAAAATCCATGATCTTATTTTCAAATCTGCAAACTTCATGCAATTCTCTTCCTTTCCAATGCAAAAGCTTATCTAAATCGGAATTACACATATATATACCGTCATTCAACAGTTTTTCATATATACCGTTCTGTATTTTATTGATATTAAGGCTTTCTCCGTTGTTATCGAAGAAATACAGGAATTTATTTGATATTGCATATAAATTGCCATTCCCATCGGTTTTAATTTCTCTTAAGCTTTCTGATCTTCCGGATGCTTTGAATTCATCTGAAAGTTTGAAGAAGATATCCATTTTTTCAGTTTTTTTATCTATTGAAATTATCTCTACACCGTCATCTGAATGATATCCGATCAGAAGATAAAAAAAGTTTTTGCTTTCACATACTCGTAAGACATGTAATTCACTACCATTTTTCCCGATCAACTCATTGTCTTTTAACATTTGTGAAAATCCTACAGAAACAGTCGATGCAAAGGTGTTTAAAAGACAGGTAAATACAAGCAATAACACTATAACCAAGACTGAATTACACTTCTTCTTAATCATAACTTTCTCCTCTACTAATATTTCAATAAATTGTATAAAGATATTAAAATGAAAAGTATTATTACCCTAACAAGCACAATCTCACCTTAATATCTTTACTTATCAAATTATATTTTTTAGAAAAATTTTTATTTATACAATATTGTACATATATCTTCATACCACTTTATGATATTGCTCACCTTAACGCTTCTAGCATACCACCCATTCTCGCCTATTGTATTAGCTGAGTGTGTTTGTGTTGGTAACCACAACGAGTATCCTGAAGGACTATAAATATAAACATTATCCCATTTTGCATTAATAATTTCTGTTCCTGTATACGGTCTTCCTGGCTTATAAGCATGAGATAGCGTTACTTCTCTATTAACAAAACAATTGCTATATGATGAAGTTATAAAAGAATTTGTTACGCCTTCATTGCCATAATAATCATTTTCATTAGTATCTATACTTATGGTCCCTAATGTAGTCCAATCAGAAGCTCTTATTGTTGTTAATTCTATTCTATCATATCCATTTTGTTTTGTAGCTTTAGCAACAAAATATACTTTGCTCAATTCATTATTTGAAAAATAAAAAACTGAACCATCAGAGTTATGTAAAACTTTAAAGAATTTTGCATAGTCATTTGTTTTGTTTCTATATCCATAACCACTTACATTTATTTGCCACATACCCTTACTCTGAATATATGTTGCCCCTAAATCAAAACACTATTTTCCCCTCCTTTTAATTGTTAATATCTTTATTTTATTATTTTTTGATATGATAACAATTATTCCAGATAGTGTCAAGTTTTTGTGGAATTTTTGTATTGACAAAGATCAACTCAAAATGTTTCTTCCTAATACCCCATGCTCAGTTTCATAAGCTCTGATTAAATCCTGAGTCCCAAAGCTTCCGTTCATGACTGGTTTATCTATTTCAAAGATGCTCCAGTCTGTTGTTCCTTCAATTCTTTCTGATATGAAACGCTCTGCATACTCACTGTAACGCTCATTGTTTATCTTCTCTGAACTGAAGATTTCGAACTCTAATGATTTCCTGAAGCATTAGTCTTGCATACTCCGCGCAATCTTCAAAAAGTTTGGAGTTGATCTCTATTTCTTTTTTTGAAAAACTCCACAATTATTTTACACTAACAAAATAATTAAAATAACAGGCACACTGATTGATATGTATACCTGTTATTTTACCATATTATTTGAGGAAGACACTATTACAATTTTACCCTAAGCTCTTGGAACATGGTATTAGCCAAGTTCCAAAATAAAGCTTAAATTTTTACTTCTCTTTCATATTGGGAAGTATTCCCTCAACTTCTACATGCGGTCTTGGGATAACGTGTACGGAAAGAAGTTCTCCTACTCTCTGAGCTGCCGCAGCACCTGCATCAGTAGCCGCCTTTACAGCACCTACATCTCCTCTTACCATTACTGTTACAAGTCCGCCGCCAACCAGTTCTCTTCCGATGAGATATACGTTAGCCGCCTTTACCATAGCATCAGCCGCTTCTACCGATCCTACCAATCCTTTTGTTTCAATCATTCCTAATGCTTCGCTTGTGTTAGCCATTTCTTTTTCCTCCTATATTCTTTATTTTTTTATCTTTACCTTAGTTTTTGAACTTATTTCCATAGCGTTTGCTTCCTCGGTGTCAACATGACATTCAAGTGCTGACGAATCGTTCGCCCTTATAACCACATTGCTTAAAAGTCCGCCACGCGGTCCTTCTATTTGTATACTGACTATCTGTCCGTCATGCACCCCAAGATTCTCGGCATCTTTAAGTGTCATATGAATATGCCTCTGTGCAATGATAAGTCCTTCTTTCACCTCTACAGAACCCTTAGGTCCTATAATTGTAATACCCGGTGTACCCGCCAAATCTCCGGAGAGTTTTGCCTGAGTTTTTACTCCAAGTTTGAAACAGTCACCTGCTAAGATTTCTATCTGCGTTTTTGATCTTACAGGACCTAATACTCTGACCTTTTCTATTGCTCCTTTAGGTCCACATATCGTAACCGTTTCTTTACATGCATACTGACCGGGCTGCGACAAGTCTTTTGTAGGCGTCAGCTGATATCCCGGACCGAAAATTCTTTCAAGGTCTTCCTGTGACAGATGGATATGTCTGTTTGAAACCCCTACGGGAATCTCGCCATCACTATTGCACGGAGTCGAATTATTTCCGACTTCCTTTGCGGCATTAAGAAGCAGCTGTAATAATGCCTCATACTTGTCCATATACTTACTCTCCCTTCAAAGCTTTAACAAGTTCATTTACCATGTCTTGAAGCTGATTTAAATCTATAGGCTCATCTGAAGCCTGAGGGGCAGGTGTTACACATCCTGAAGGTGCACTGTAGCTGTTTGCAGAAGCAGGGCTTGCACATGCTGAAAGAGCTCCCGTATTTTTTGCATAAAAAGTATTATCGTCCGCTGCAAGTGTACTGCAGTTTTTTAAACCGTAAGCAACTTTCTTCAGATTAACAAGATGCATAGGACTTACATTTTCAGATACCGAGCTTCCGCCCCATGTTC
>CAJPNN010000013.1 GCA_905372035.1 Bacillota bacterium
CTTTTGCCGCCACTGAATCCGAACTTTCCAACAAACCTGACGTCCTTCCCCTATAGTTACATGACGACATGGATAAAAGAATCGATACAGATATTAACAATACAACAATATTTTTCTTATTAAGTCTCATCATAGCCCCCTCCATCTTATAAAAACATATCCCTTTTCTGCTGACGAACCAATTTTTTCAAAATCTTGCTTCGCTGCATACTCTTCTAAACCGTCTAAATATCTCTTTCTCATCTCTTTATTTTGAAGTGCTAACTGAAAATCCATAACTAAGCTGCTTTTTGTTTCTGACGACAGTGCAAAAGAAAATTTAGTCAGCCACCAGGTTGACTTGGCCGGAGCCAATATAGGCGACAATTTCATATTCTTTTGATATCTGCCGTTCCTGTCTTTATATCCTCCATAAAGTTGATACGCCATTTTTATATATTCTTTTTTGTTGGCTGCTCTATACCATTCTTCTTCACTTTCTTTTTTAGTAACTTTTTTACTTGCCTGTAAACCGTAAATTGTTTTACCTACTATTCTCGGTTTTTTTGTACATTTGTATTCTACCATATACTCTACAATACTAACCATCGTGCTAAAAATATATACACCAATCTCTGCTCCTCTTGCTCCTGCTAAGTATCTTCCTTTCCAACATTCTATTCTCCATCGATTCCCACCATAGTCAAATATGCTTTTTAAATTTGTTATATCTAAAATTTTCATAATATTCGCATACTTGTCATATAAATCCATATATCCGAATTTCTTTTGCCAACCGTTTTCTCGTGCATGTCCATAAATACCATTCTCATCTATTCCTATTCCGAATCCGCTTGATATAACACTGAATGGGTTTCTGACAAGCATGAAAATAAAATCTACACTGGCTTTCACTACAGGTGATGGGCGTTGTTTTCCTCTTGTTTTTAATCCATAAGGGTCCACATACGTTGTCGGATTCGAATCACAATATGCATACCAGTTATTATCTGCTTTTATGGGGTCTTCCTGTGTGAATCTGTAATTTTCAGGATCATAAAATCTATTTTGTGCATAATAAAGCCCGAGAACATCATCATATGTATAGCCCCCGAATGTTGCCACCTTATCGAGTCCAGTATGGTTAAGATCCGTAGGAGCAAAGTTTAAGCTGTTTCCCCATGCATCATATACTGAGTGGGCAACAGTTTTTCCGTGTTTATCATTTTGATAGATATTTGTTCTTTGCAAATTTCCTTTATAAAAGACTTTTCCTATTCCCTTTACCGCTATATCGGATGCTATGTTCTCTCCATAATTTCCTTTATCATCAAGCTCTCCCCTTTTAGTTCCATGGGCATAATAAAAGTCCGCCGAAAGTCTGTTTCCCTCATCATCATAAAGATATCGGGAAACAAAAGCACCTTTTTTATCCATAATAAGATCTCTTTGCGCTACCGAAAGGTAATCAGGCACATAGTTTTCTTCTATATCTTCCCACTCATTTTCTACAGTCGTTCCAACTTCAGTTTCATACGTACTTTGCTCTTTTGCCCGCTTTTCTAAAAGTGCCGGCATGTAATCTTTTATTCTCTCACTTCCGTTATTGAAGAGTATATTTCTATAACTGTAATTTGGATTCAGCCTATGTTTTTGATTTTTTATCCTTGCTCCGAGTGCTCCATATGTATATATACTGTAACTTCCGTCCTTGTTTTCTCCCTTTAAAAGTCTTCCCGTTTTATCATATATATATGTCGTTTCTCTTCCCGCACCCTCTTCTTTAATAAGATTTCCGTTTTTGTCATATTCATATTTAAAGTTTTCCCCTGCTCCGTCTTTCTTTATCAGTCTATTTTGTATATCATACGTATATATATACTTTCCGTCTTTTTTAAGATTTCCGGCTTTATCATATGCGAACATATCGGTCTTGTCTTCATAAACCGTTTTTATAAGTCTGTCATCCCCATCATAGTAATATCTTACGCTTTCATCTTTTTTATCTATATCCACTCCCGTTCTGTGTTCACTTTTTAAATTGCCCTTATCATCATATCCGTATATTATCTCTCTTTGTGTGATCCCGGCTCCGGTCACTTCTTTTTGCTGCACGAGCTGACCGCCTGCATTATAGTCGTACTCCGTACTGCTCAGGTCCGCATTCTCTCTCTTTATGATTCTTCCTTCCGCATCTTTTGTGTATCTTATTTCCTTTCCGTCATAATCTTTTATCGCTTCTATTCTTCCGTCAACATCATATAAATAGCTTACTTCTTTACCGTCGGGATATATGAGTTTTGTTCTTCTTCCGTTTTTATCATATGCATATCCCGTATGTTTCCCGTTTTCATGCTTTATATCCGTGATTTTTGAAAGAACATCATAGGTTATTTCGACTTTTCCTGCCGATGATGAAATGACCGCTACGGGTTTTCCTATTTTATTGTAATTAACAGTTATTTTTTCATCGCCTTTATCTATAGTTTTAACTCTGTTAAGTGCGTCATAAGTCGCTATTATTTCATTTCCTTCAGCATCAACCGCTCTAATGAGATTCCCTTCCCCGTCGTATTCATAAGCTTTTTTATATCCCAAAGGACTTATGCTTTCAAGAAGATTTTCTTCCATATCATATCTGAACATGCTCTTAGCCCGACTGCCACCGCCTCCGTCGGTTATAAATTCTTTAAGCTTGCCGTTTACATCATAAAGGATTTCTACAAGGTTTCCTTCCGGTGTCAATCTGCTTTTAATTCTATTCATGGCATCGTATTTATAAACGGTCTTATGTCCGTTCATGTCCGTTTTTGATATTATATTCCCATTAAAGTCATACTCCAAAACTATGCTGTGATTTAGCGGATTCGTTTCTTTAACAAGTCTGTTCATCTTATCGTAGCTGTAAAGTGTTTTTTCATTTTCTCTATTCGTTTCGCTTATTCTATTACCATTTTTGTCATAGCCGTATGTGCTGTAGCGTCCGTTACTATCCGTAGATTTTATAAGTTTTCCCGCTCCGTTATACTCAAACTTTATGCTTCCTCCCATAGGATTTGTTATCTTGATAACTCTGTTTGCTTTATCATACTCATTTTTTGTAATATTTCCGGCAGCATCCTTTATTTCAAGAACTCTCCCTGCATTATCATAAGTATAACTTTTTACATTACCTTCCTCATCGGTCTCGGAAACGACCCTGCCTCCGGCATCTATTTTATACTTCTTGGTGTTTGTAAGTGCATCACATGATTCTATCAGCTGTCCGTTTTTATCATACTTATATATGGTTATATTGCCGTTTTTGTCTCTACTGCTTGTAAGATTTCCTTTTTTATCATACCAATTATATTTCGAATATCCGTTTGAATCCGTCTCTTCTATCTCTTTACCCTTTTTATCAAAACTTGTCTTATTTTTCAACACTGAATTAAGATATATCTCAATAAGGTTTCCCGATATATCATATATATTTTCAGTTATATTACCCTGTGCATCCTGTATTTTCTTTTTTCTTCCCATAGGATCATATTCATATAAAGTTATATTTCCCAAAGGATCCGTCATCTTTGAAATGGCGCCGCCCTTGGTATACTCATATCTCAATATTCCTCCATCGGGGTTTTTGGTGCTTATAAGTTCTCCGTTTTTATCATATTCATAAGTGGTTACATTTCCGTTAGGGTCCATCATACTCTTCTTGTTGCCGTTTTTATAGTATGTATAACGTGTCACATTTCCATCCTGATCTGTAACCGATGTTTCATTTGAAAGTGCATCGTATGTATATTTTATAGTATTTCCTTCGCCGTCGCTCTCCGTTATCCTTCTTCCTTTCGCATCATATGTATATGTCCTTTTATTTCCATTGGGATCTGTTCTTTCAAGCATATTGCCGTTCTTATCATAAACATAACTTGTTATGTTACCGAGAGGATCGGTCTCCGAAACTCTTCTTCCGACTCTATCATATCCGTACTTTGTAACGTTTCCTTCGCCGTCCGTTTCTGTTTCAACTTGGTTTCGTGCGTCATATGTATATTTTTTGCTTATGTTTTCAGGATCTATTTCTTCCGTTAAATTACCGTTTTTATCATAACGATATCTCGTAACGGTATTTTCAGGCTCTGTTTTACTCTCCATTCTGCCGTTGACATCGTATGTGTAAGACGTCACTTTTTCACCGGGTTCCTTCAAGTTTATCATACGCCCCATACTGTCATAAGTATATTCGGTTTCTCCACCTTCAGCATTTGTAACTTTTTTTATTCTGTCACAATCATCATATTCATATAACGTTGCATTGCCGTCCTTATCGACTGTTTTTTTGAGCCTTGTCTTCTCATCATACTCATAATTTAAAACTCCGCCCATGGGATCTGTAACACTTGAAAGCCTGCCGTGCTCATCATATGTATATCCCGTCTCATTTCCCATCTTATCTCTTTTACGAATTACCTTGCCGTTAGATGCATATTCCGTTTCCTCCGAATTCCCGTTCGCATCCGTCTCCTTTGTCTTAAATCCGTTTGCATCATACTCATACTTTGTTATATACCCCATCTGATCTTCCGTTTCAAGAACTTTGCCTGCTTTACTGTATTTATATTTACAAATTCCGCCCATAGGATCCCGGTGCTCCGTAACATAACCCGAATCATTATATTGAAAAGTTTTAACTTCTCCTTCCGCATTTGTAACCGATGTAATTCTTCCCTTAAGATCATATGTATAATTTGTTACACCTCCACAGGCATCGATCTCCTTTTCTCTTAATCCGTTCGCATTATACCTGTACGATGTCAGATTTCCGTTTCTATCCTTTTTAGATAAAAGTTTTCCGCTATTGTCATATGTAAAATCTTCACTGCTGCCGTCAGGGAAAACAACTGATTTGATAAGGCTTTCTTTTTCGTATTTCAGTCCAATCGCTGTACCGTCGGGTCTCAGCAGTTTTGTTACTCTACCTTTATCGTCGGTTTCATAATAAAGCTTACTTCCCGATACATCTTTCACTTTCTTTAATACATCATCTTCATATTCATTTTCATATGAAAGCCCGTCTTCTTCGACCGAAATAATCTCACGATGCTCATTATATTTATATCTTGTTCTTAATCCCGTAGAGCTTATATATGTATTAACTTTATTCTTATCATCATATTCCATCATTGCTGTAATTTTTACGTCTGCATTTGTAAATACCTGTTTTAAAACTCTTCCTATCTCATCATACTCGTTTTGAACTATCACATTTCCTACAAAATCTGTAGCCTCGGCGATATATCCGTTTTCATCATACTTATATTTTATCGAATCCCCGTCCGCATTTTTCACATTAACAAGATTATCACCTTCATAAGTATATTCCATTTCTCTTCCTGAACTGTCGGCGATCCTTGTTATATGTTTTCCATCATCCCAAAAAAGATTGTACTCTCCTGCAATGCCCGAAATTTTACTCAGATGCTCCCCATCATATTCCATACTTGCAACCAGCACGCCGTCAGGATTTTTTACATCTTTAAGTTTTCCGTCGTTTTCGAAATAAAATTTTGCTCCATATTCATGAGTCATAATATATCCGGTTCCGTCAAAATCTAAAGTAAAGCCTTGATTTTGAAGCGGTCTATATCCCGTACCGGTATATAAAAATATTATCTCTTCTCCGTATGGCATTGTAACCCTTATTATCCCGTCATCGTTTAAAAGATGGTAATCATAGCCATGAGTAAAACCTTTACCGAGTGAGCCGTCTTCGTCTCTTGAGCTGTACACTCTCAAAAATGTTAGAGGAATCGCTCCTTCAAGCCTAAGATCCGGATAGCTGAATGTGTAGTTTCCGTCTACCATATTTATAGGGTCTCCGGTTTCAACATCCGCAATACCGTTATTGTTCATATATGCCGCAAAGTCGTTTAAGAGATCCTTATTTCCCGAAAATACTTCAGGCATTTCACAGGTTATTTTAAAAGAACTTCCTCCCTTAACCATTATAAAGCAGTTCTTATAATCTCCTTCAAGCATCTTTCTATAATCAATATAAACTACAGTGCTTTTTATAAATGCCGGGTCTTGTGTCCAAGTCCAATTTTCTCCCGGAATCCTTATAGTCCCTCCATGCCCGTCGGGTATATACTCGTCAGGTTTACTTCTTTCAGGATATCCTTGCGGTTTTAGAATGATTAAAACAGCAGATTTATCTTTTTTGGTATCCTCCGTTATAACCGGAATGCCGTTTATTCTTCCATCCCACTTTAAACGTAAGAGGGTTTTTCCTTCTTTCTCAATTTCTCCTATTTCAACATTGTCAAGTTTCTTGGAATATACAGCCCTACTCTCATAATATGAGGAAGAAGAAGGATCCATAGGAGATAAATCTCCTTCACTTCCTCTCACTTCAAAATCTTTAAGCAAAAATCCCCATGATTTTCCGTCTACCACTACCTCTATATCCGTCCTTTGGGTAACATCAAACCTGAAATCGAATACAATTTCCTTTGTTATAGGATTAAACTGTCCCTCCGTTATATCAGCTCCATAAGCAGGTTTTAAAAATCCCGTAAATGCAAATATCCCTATAACCGCTATTGCTGTAAGGATTGTTTTCTTTATTATATTATTAATATTAATGCAAAATCTGTTTTCCATTTACTTATCCTCCTTTTGTTGCTGTTTTAAAAATTCATACTCGTGAGTAACTGATGCTTCTATAATATCAAGGTATGCAAAATAAGCGAGGTTAAGATCTTTAAACGGATTATTAATTTTTAAAAGTTCACTTTCCTCATGAGGCTTTCTTCCAAGCATTCTATTTATCATAAGCACCGCTTCGGTTCTTGTAACTTTATTTTCCGGTTTAAAATTTCCGTCGGGATATCCCTTTATAAGTTTCATACCTGAAGCTTTTAATACATAATCTGTGTACCATTTACCTTCGGCTACGTCTTTAAACCTCATGTTTTCTTTACCGTCATTTAAATGTCCGCTCTCCTCAAACTCATTTTCTTTCATCTCCATAATTCTAACAAGACAAGCTGCAAGTTCCGCTCTTGTTATACTGTTTTCCGGTCCGAACTTTCCGTTCCCGTACCCCTTAAGCCAGCCGAGTTCTTTTGTTCTTTCAACATACTGCACGGACCATCTGCTTTTTTTAACATCCGAAAATGATTCCTTTATTAAGTTACCTTTTTCAGGTAAATCTATATCCAGTGCAACGCTCACCATTTTAGCAATTTGCTCTCTTGTAACATTCTTATCTCCTCCAAAGCTCTTATCCGGATATCCGTCTATATATGCTTTGTGCAGAACTTTTATCTTTTCTTTGTCATCTTTAGCAGGTGAGACGGCAGGATTATCTGAACTCCCCGGGTTCGGTATAAAAGTGGTTATATTCATCCTAACTTTTGAATAATCGGAGCCGTCATTATCTTTAATTTTTATTTCTATAAAGATATTCTCATCACTTTTTATATCTTTTTTTGCTCTTAGATATATCCCTTCTTCATTCCTCGTAAGCTCAACTTTACCCTCCGGATCGTTTATTATCTCGGTATCATAATCTTCGGGATCAAGCAACAACTTATTTATCGCATGAGAATTTCGGATCGTATCATAGTTTCTTAAAAGTGCATATACATTAGTGTTTTCTGTTTTTGAAATTAGCAAAATCTCTCTTGCTTTCATATAATATTGTTCGTTTACTTGCTGATCACAAAAATTTTTTTCATTTTTTTCAATACTATTTAAATTTTCTCCTGTAAGATAATTATTGTCTAAATGTGCCGTCTTTATGGTTTTTAAAGATTCCGGCACTTTTCCTCTCAGCTTGTTTCCATTTAAATCAATCGTTTTAAGCTTGGGCATATTTGAAAAAATATCAGGTATTCTACCCTTAAGTCTGTTTTTGCCCACCGAAAGGAGTTCAAGGTTTGTAAGCTTCTTAAGCTTAACAGGAATATTTCCTTCAAGTTTGTTTTCTGCAAGATCCAAAACTTTGAGCATCGTCATTCCACAGATTTCTTCTTTTATTTCACCTTTAATATTACATTTCCACATTGATAAAACTTTAAGTTTATCTAATTTTGAAAATACGGGCAAATCTCCTTCATCCCACGGATTATCGGAAATAGCCAGATAAAGAAGCCCCGTCATGTTATTAAGTTTATCCGGAATTTTCCCGCTCAAAGAATTGCCGGATATATCCAGCACGGTTATATTTGTATTTTCAGTTATGCTTTCAGGCACACTTCCTTTAAATTGATTTCCTCTCAATATCAGTTTTGAAATAGACGGCATATTCCCGAATCCGCCGGGAATATTCATTTTATATTCATTATTTGAAAGGTCTATGTTTGAAAGGTTTTGCAGTGAAAAAAGTTCATTGGGAATATTTTCTCCCAACTTATTGTCGGACATGAATAAAGATTCAAGATTTGAAAGCTCTCCTATTGCTCTTGGTATCTTTCCTTTGATTCCTTTACCGGTAAGTCCCAAGCTCCTTATATTATTAAAATCTTCACGACCTTTAACATTATTCAGAGATTTTTGTTCAAGGTTTAAAAGTCTTTCAATTTCATTTATATACCATGTTTGATTTTCACAAAGAGCTATAAATTTCTTTGCATAAGCTGTCTTCGGATGCGGTGTAAACACTTTCATTTCCGCAAAGCTGTCATAAGATGCATGAAAAAATACTCCCGAAACAAAAATAACGATTAGCAATAAAGCCGGTATCCTTGCCTTTTTCATTGTTATTCTCCTTTAATTTCAATAATGATTATATATGGATAATCTTACCACAAAATTACTGAAAATTAAAGCAGTTTGCAATTATTTCACATTATTAATTTAATAGGAGAACCAATCCCCGAATTCACGGGCAAGTTCATATAAAATATTTCTACATGCCTCGTCAACTGTTTTTGATTTTATGCTCTTACCTGCAATCCTGTTATATTTGTCTATTCTTTTCATATATAATTCTTCTATGAGCTTCTCTTTTTCTTCTCGAGTGTTTGCCCTTATAGCAGGTCTTTTATTTTCTTTCATCAAGCGGATTTTTAAAAATTCAAGTTCCGGCTCCAAAACAAAAATCTCACCTGTTTTTTCGGCAATTTTCAGATTTTCATCCAACAAAAGTGTTCCTCCGCCTGTCGATATGACACACTTTCTTTTAATCAGACAATCTTTAAATATAGCACTCTCTATTTTTCTAAATCCTTTTTCTCCATGCTCCGCAAAAATTTCAGATATATTTTTATTACATTTTTCTTCTATTCCCTTATCAATATCATAAAATTTTAATGCCAATTTTTTTGCAAGTTTTCTTCCGACAGTTGTTTTACCTGCTCCCATAAAACCCGTTAAAATTATAGGTTTCTGTAACTTCCCCTGCAAATATACGGCCGCCATATCCGCATAAAAATCGGGATACGATACCTTTACACTTTCATAAAGCTTTGATATTTTTTCAAATACCGCCATTTCCAAAACAGCCAAAGTCATCGCAATTCTGTGATCTCCATGATCACTCGCTTTTTTAAAATTTTCTCTTGAATGTAAAAGTCTCCTGCGATTTTCTCCATAAATGACAAACCCGTCATCGGTTTCTTGGATTTTTATTCCCAGTTTTCTAAACTCACCGACTATAGCATTTATTCTGTCGCTTTCTTTTTTCCTCAGCTCACCTGCCCCTTTTACAACAGTTTTCCCTGATGCCAATGCTGCCGCTGCCGCTAAAACGGGGATTTCATCTATCATTAAACTCACTTCTCTGTTATTGATACTTATTCCTGATAACGAAGACGATGAAACCCTAAGACTTCCACGTCGTTCAAAAGCATCCGATATATTCGACACCTTTACATTTGCTCCCATATCCCTTATAACATCCAAAAATGCCGTTCTTGTAGTATTTAACCCCACATTGTTCAAAACTATGTCCGCATCTTCTGAAATTGCGGCAAGTGTAATAAAATAAGCCGCAGCCGAAAAATCTCCGGGTATTTTGAGCTTTAGAGGTTTAAGTTCACAATTTCCTTTCACTTTTATTGTATTTCCTTCGGAAGATATATCCGCATGCATATGTTTCAACAAAACTTCCGTATGGTTTCTCGTAGAAATATTCTCCGATATTGATACCGTCTCATCTGAAAATAAGCCGGCTAAAAGAAGTGATGATTTAACCTGTGCCGACGGCACTTTAGAATTAAAATTTATACCCCTGTTCGTTCCTCTCAAAATCTCTACGGGAAGTTTTTCATTTCCTTTGAATTTTGCTCCCATTTGAACCAGAGGATCCGTGACCCTTCCCATAGGTCTTTCGGAAAGTGATTCATCCCCATAAAGCGCAGCTTTAACCCCCGCTCCTGCAAGAAGTCCGAGCATAAGCCTTGCAGACGTTCCCGAGTTTCCCGCATACAGAAACAACTTATTTTTTTTTATTCTCTTTTCTTTTCCGATATTTTTAAAACCGTTGAGCCCTTTTCCGTATATAAAAAAACAGTTTTTATCAAAAGTTTTAATATTGATTCCGAGTTTTCTCAGCATTATCAAAGTTCTCCTGACATCTTCGGCATCTGAGCAGTTTTCTATCCGGGAGTTCCCGTTTGCAACAGATGCCAAAATCAGCGCTCTATGACTTATCGATTTATCGGAAACAACTTTCACTTTACCCTTTATCACGAAAAATCTCCTCTTGAATTCTCCTTGAAACCTCAAATATTTTTTTATATATTTCCGATATATAAGAAATATTGCTGCCTGAATGTAAAGCCACATTTTTAAGAACATCACACTCTCTGTCCGGAGCATAAATCTCTTCGAAATTTTTCAGTTTCTCTTTTCCTATGTGCCTCGTCAATTGTATTCTTTCGGACAATAATTCTGCAATTCGCACATCTATTTCATCTATTTTCTTTCTGTATTCATTCATATATTTTTACGTAGAATCTAATCATCTGAAATTTTAATTAGACTTTTCCTTTCTCCATGTAAATGCAGTTCATTTATTCTTCACTTCTCTAAAAACATATCCATCAAAACCAATGCCATTGAGGCTTCAAGCACAAATCTCCCTCTTATGCCTATACATACATCATGGCGCCCGGCTGTGGATATTTTCGCTTTTCTCATATTCTTGATATCTATGGTATCCTGTAAAATTCCTATTGACGGAGTAGGCTTAAACACAACCTCAGATACTATATCCGCCCCGGTAGTTATTCCGCCTTCAATGCCTCCGCAATTGTTTGTCTTCCTCCCTATCTCACCGTTTTCACAAATAATAGGTATATCGTTAACATCGGACCCCCTTGCTCCGTTAAATTCCTCGCCTAATCCGAACGACACGGATTTGACACCGGGTATGGAAAAAAACATTTGAGCAATCCTGCTTTCCACATTATTAAATACAGGAGAGCCTATGCCGGCTTTGACCCCCGATGCAATAACTCTTACCTTTACACCTAAGGAATCATTGTCTTTTGAAGCTTTTTTCAATTCCTGATAAAAAAACTCTTCTCCCTTCTCGTTATTTTCTTTTTCATTCTTTGCGGTTGAAAAGCGTATTTCAGAGCTTATAATGACTCCGAATTTTTCTTCTATATACTGACGTGCCAAACTTCCTACAGCGGCAAGCGGCGCCGTAAGCCTGCCCGAAAAATGACCCGATCCCCTCATATCCGCAAAGCCTTCATATTTGAGTTCCGCCGTTAAATCTGAAGTTGACGGGCGTATAATGTCTTTCATAGATTCATAATCTGAAGAGTTGACATCAGTATTTTTTATAATAAGGGATATGGGCATACCGGTCGTATATCCGTCTAAAATTCCGGAAATGATCTCCACTTCATCAGTTTCTTTTCTCGTTGAAATCGCGTTGATTCCTTTATTTTCAATCTTTTCAGGATCTGAATGGCAAATAACGTCTACGTGGTTTACTCCGGGTCTTCTTTTCCTCATATCCGATTCAAGCCTCGAAAAATCAATCTTAAATCCGTGAGGAAATCCGTCCGCCACAATCCCTACCGCCTTACCGTGAGATTCTCCCCAAAGGCTCAATTTTAAGTTATTTCCCCATGTACTTCCCATAACGTTTTCTCCAATTTTATATAATCAACTTCGACGATCTCAGGTAACCCTATTTCCCTCAATAATATCAGCTCCACGCCGTCACCTGTTGATTTTTTATCCGCCTTTATCGCTTCTATAAGTTTATCCGGTTTGAATTCTATGTATGCGGGCAAACCTCTTTCCAAAAGCATTTCGGAAACTTTATTTGCAAGCTCCGGTTCGGTTATGCCTAATTTTTCGCCGATCGTACAGGCTAAAATCATACCGAAACCCACAGCTTCTCCATGTGAAATGTATTTATAAGCATACATTTTTTCTATAGCATGTGCAAATGTATGTCCGAAATTAAGTATTTTCCTATTGCCTTTATCTTCAAAATCAGCATTTACAAAATATCTTTTATTATCAACCGACATGCTTATCATATCAGCAACACAAATATCTTTTTCAAGAAGTCTTTTATCTCTTATCAGCCCATATTTCAATACTTCCGCCATACCCGATTTTATTTCTCTTTCGCTCAGAGTGGCTAAAAACTTTTCATTTATAATTACCTTATCCGCCTCCCTGAACGTTCCTACAAGATTTTTGCCTTCTTTTAAATTTATTCCGTTCTTCCCTCCGAATGCCGCATCCACACATGCTAAAAGTGTTGTAGGAATAAATATCAGCTCTCTTATGCCATGCTTATATATAGAAGCGGCAAATCCTGCTATATCCATAACCGCTCCGCCACCTAAAGCTATAACGGTCATTTCTCTTGAAAAGCCCTTTGAAAACATCGTATATAAGATTTTTTCAAGGTTTTCAAAGTTCTTATTACTGTCTCCCGTCCTCAAAACGAAAACACCTTTACGACAGACATTTAAGTTGTCCGAAATTTCACCAAGCCACAAATCCGCTACATTTTCATCCGTTATTATATAAACTTCCCGTCTGTATTTTTTTAATTCCGAAAAACTCACAAAAGTGCCTCCCACATTTTCCTGTCAAAATGTGTTATCAAGCTTCCCGCCTTCAAATCATTTTCAGCATATTGAACAGGTCCTAAGCTTTCAGCTTCCTGACCTTTAGGAACTATAAGCTGCCCCGCATCGGATTTTATCATTCCCACTTTTGCTCTTGCCATCAGCTCTATAAATCTTTCTCGCTTTTCTTCGGTTACACTTTCTTTTATGTCGTATGGTGCTCTTTTGAGATAATTATCCAAACTTTCAGTCGCTTTTTCTCTTCCTAAATAAACCAGTTCACCCATAGGCACAATAAAGCCTCCCGGAATAAACTCTCTGTTCGTTATCTTTCTGAAATCGGGAGGTGCAATCTTTATATCATCAATTTCCCTTGCTATTTTATTGGGATTTTCAAACACTACGTCATTTGCCTTTTCTTCTCCCAGATATAAAAACTCTTCATACATCTCTTCCGTATCTCTCATATACACTCCGGGTTCTCCCTCCACTTTGGGAACTCCTTTCGCCAACAGAACAGCTTTCCTTGCAATCGAATCGCAAGGCTCAAGGTAATGAGCGTCACTTGTTGCACAAACGGGTTTATTTAAGCGTTTACCTATATCACAAACTTTCTCGTTTAATGCTTTAAGCGCATCCATGTCCTTTACCATAGATTGATTTACCAGAAATTTATTGTTTGATAACGGCTGTATCTCGAGATAATCATAAAACTCCGCAATACTCAGCAGCTCGTCAAGCGGTTTTTCTTTTCTGACTGCCCTGTAAAACTCACCCGCTTCACATGCGGAGCCTATTATTAGTCCTTCACGATTTGCTTTTAAAAACGACTTCGGAATAAGCGGCACATTAAACAAAATCGGCTGATCCATTACATAAAACATATGTGACATACTTGCAATCTTATATAGATTCTTTAATCCCGTCGCATTTTTAACCTGTATAATTATGTGATACGGCTTGTGTGATTCAAATTCTTTTCTCAAGCTTTCTTCCGAATCGTCATCTAAAAGATATCCCTCCATTCCGAAAATCGCTCTAACGTTATATTTTCCGCCGGATATCAATCTGAAAAGTTCCGGAAATCCATGACACACTCCGTGATCTGTTATCGCTACTGCATACATATTCTCCCGATCCGCCTTTTCAAGCAGCATTTTTATATCTGTAAGCCCGTCCATCACACTCATGTTGGAATGAATGTGCAGTTCCGTACGTCTTTTCATAAAAACCTCCCAAAATTCCTTCTTTTATATTTTATCATACTGCTGATAAAAATACTATCACGTCCACATAACAAAAAGGGCACGCTTTTTACAGCCTACCCTTTTGTATAAATCTACATTATTTAATTTCAGTCACCAACATATATTAATATATTTTAACAAGATCAAGCGATCTATATATGACTCGTTAAATTACGCCGTTTTCTTTAAGTGAGGAAATTTTTTCTTCCGAATATCCCAAAAGCTCCCCTAAGATCGTTTCGTTATCTTCTCCGAGCTGAGGAGATGCCTTATCTATCTTATCTTCTTTTCCATGCATCTTTATCGGTGTACCCGGCATAACCATATCTTCTTCCGCTCCGGGTTGGAATACGCTTAAAAGCATGTTTCTCCCTTTGAGCTGAGGATGCTCCGCCGCTTCCTTTATGTTTAATATATTGCCGAAAGGAATGCCTTCTGCGGCAAGAAGCTCTTCTATTTCAGCAACCTCATGCTCTTTTGACCAGCTCTCGACGATATCCTTAAGTGTGCTTCCATAATTGTCACATCTCTTAAGATTCGTTACATATGACGGATCATCTATCAACTCTTCCTTACCCATAATCTTGCAAAGGCTTGCCCACATTTTATCCGTGCCGCATCCCATTACAAAACCTCCGTCTTTAGCTTCAAATGAATCGAACGGAGCAATACTCGGATCGGCATTTCCCGCTCTATGAGGAATTTTACCGTCGACCGTATATTCCATTACAAAATTTTCCATCACTGAAAACAGAGTGTCCACCATAGCTACATCCAGTCTCTGACCTTCTCCTGTCCGCTCTCTTTGATATAATGCCATAAGTATCCCTATACAAAGGTATGCCCCTGAGTAATTATCTCCGATCGACGGACCTATCTTTGTAGGCGGTGCATCCGGAAATCCCGTTACGCTCATCATTCCGCTCATAGCCTGTGCAACTATATCATAAGCCGGTCTTTTTGCCAAAGGCCCTTCAAGTCCGAATCCTGAAATAGAACCGTAGATTATTCCGGGGTTTATTTTTTTCATCTCCTCATAACTGAATCCCAGCTTTTCTAAAGTGCCGACTTTATAGTTTTCAGTCACTACGTCAGCTGTCTTGAGAAGATCTCTAAATACTTCTTTTCCCTCTTCCGATCTGAGATCAAGAGTGATCCCTTTTTTATTTCTGTTTATATAACCGAAATAAGCACTGTAGTGATTAAGCATAGGACCCCATGCTCTCGTCTGATCTCCTACCCCCGGCCTTTCAATTTTGATTACTTCCGCACCGTGATCTGCCAGATTCATCGTACAAAACGGTCCGCTGTAAGCCTGTGTTAAATCCAAAACACGCACACCTTCAAGTGGTTTCATGACACATCTCCTTTTAATAATTTCTTATTCATAACAATATCTTCCGAATAATAAAAATACCTAAGCCAAACATCACAAAAGTTTGTTAAAAGTTTGACTTAGTGTATTATACTCCATGCTTACATATAGTTTCAAGGGGTTTTTTATAAAAAAACGACTTGTCAAATGTTATATATTTTAAATTACATCTTCTCGTTTAATCCTACATATTCCGAATCTCCGAATCCCAATATCAGAGAAAAAATATACGGAAAGAACACTAAGCCCAAGCAAAATCCCGTGCTCCTGCCAAACACTTTTCCGAGCTGATAAGACAGCACAATACCTGCGATAAAATTTACAAAAGGAACGAACATCAATAAAAAATACCAGCCGTTTCCGAATACTATTTCAAACATTTTATATGAATCATAAAACGGTATGAGAGAATACCATCCTTTCTGTCCGGCTTTTTCAAAGATCTTCCAAAATGCCATAATCTTTAAAACTATAATTGCAGCAACCATAAACATCAACACAGTGAAATATTCTATAAATATTACAGTCCAAAAGCTGCATGTATATCCTGAAACGCACATATCATAACACATAAATAAAATTCTCCTTTTAAAAAACAATAATTACTTCACTTCTATCCCAATTTTTTCTGTATGACTCTTAAAACCTCTTCTTTCCTTTTGAGCATATCTTCAAGAAATTTTCTTGCATCACCTATCAAGGCAAAATCCGCAATATCAAAAATAGGTGCAAGATAATCTTCATTTACAGCAACGAGCAGCCTGCAATTCCTTACTCCTATTACATGCTGTACAGCTCCTGAAATGCCGAAAGCAAAATATACTTCCGGTCTTACTACAGTTCCTGTCTGCCCTATCATCAAACGTTCATCGCACAGACCGTCATCGGTCGCGGCTCTTGTAGCCCCGACGCTCGCTCCTATAGCTGAAGCGAATTCTTCAAGCAGTTCAAAATTTTCCTTAGTCTTAAGTCCTCTTCCGCCCGCACATATTATACGTGCTTCTGAAAGCTTCAAGCATCCTCCCTGTATATTTTTTTTACCTGTTATCCTGTAAGATCTGACTCCACATTCAGTTGAAACGCCCAAAGAAATAATTTCCGCCGTTTGCGATAAACAGACCTTTTCATTTAATTCTCCCGTTGCTGCCGATATCACACCCGGTCTTACTGTTGACATCTGCGGCCGTCTTACGGGACAAATTATATTTGAAAACACTCTTCCGCCAAAGCCCGGAACTATTTGTTTTAAAATACCGTTTTCAGGGTCTATCTTAAGATCCACACAATCTGCAGTAAGTCCCGTCTTAAGTCCCGCAGCCACCCTCGGCGCCAAATCACGACCCTGATACGTGGCTCCTAAAAGAAATATACTCGGAGCATATTCCAAAACTTTTTCAATAATCGCCTTTGAATAGCAAATAGTGTCATAATCTTTAAACACGGGTGATTCCAACTTATAAACCTTATCGCAACCGCTTCGGGCAAGCTTTAACGCCGAATTATTTATGTTGCTTCCAATCAGTATAACGCAAACTTTACCCCTTGCTTTTATATTCCTAAGTTCACAGGCCTTGTTTATAAGTTCGAAAACAACGGGTGCAATTTCTCCATTGTAATTTTCACCATATACCCAAATATCTTCTCTGTTATTCATTAGCGCCTCCGACAAAATCACTCTCCAACAGCTGATTCAAAAAATTGGTTACTGTTTCATGTTCTGAAACGCCTTCCACTCTAAAGCATTTTCTTGCACTGCTTTGAGTAAAGGTTCCTTCAACTTGTGTCGGCGATCCTGCGATCCCAACCATTTTGTCTTGTAAGCCCAAATCATTCATATCCCAAACGGTAACAACATTTTCGCACGCAGCTCTTATTCCGTCCACCTTTATGTTTCTGGGTTGATTTGTACGCTCCGATATTGCCGTCAATGCGGGAAAATCCATCTCAACCGATTCAATTCCGAATTCGGTTCTTTTATCTACATATATCTTATTGTTCTCAAATGTGATATTCTCCGAAAATGAAGCTTGAGCAATCCCTAACATTTCAGCCATCTCAGCAGGTACCTGCCCCGTATTTCCGTCGCTTGTGAACTGTCCCGTGATAACAAGATTGACGTCGCCTATCTTGCGTATAGCCTGCGATAAAACCAAAGCCGTTACAAATGTATCTGCACCTATAAAAGCCTTGTCACAGAGCATAAATGCACAATCCGCTCCCATAGCCATCGCTTGCCTAAGTATTGCTTCACTCTCGGGCGGTCCCATAGTAAGGGCTATTATCTCTATATTGTTCGGATCCGTATCTTTGAGCAAGAGAGCCTGTTCTATAGCATTTTCATCATTTCTGTTAAGTCTTTTTTCAGAATTTTTCCGAACAAGACTGTTGGTTTTAGGATCCGTTTCTATCTTATCAGTGTCGGGCACCTGCTTGATACAAACAACAATTCTCATTAACGCCCTCCCTAAGAACTGAATACATCTCCTGATATAACCATCTTTTGTACTTCTGAAGTTCCTTCATATATCTCCGTTATCTTTGCATCTCTCATGAATCTCTCAAAAGGAAGTTCTTTTGTATACCCGTAACCCCCGGCAAACTGTAAAGCTTTAGTTGTAACGTACATAGCTGTCTCCGCTGCAAAAAGTTTTGCCATCGCAGCTTTTGCAGACAATTTTTCTCTCTTTTCTTTTGCCGCAGCCGCTTGATATGTAAGCAGCTTTGAAGCTTCTATCCTTGTTTTCATATCTGCCGTCTCAAATTGAAGCGCCTGCATCTGAGAAAGTTTTTTTCCGAACTGTTTTCTTGTCTGCATATGATTTACACAATTTTCAAATGCTGCTTCCGCAATACCCAATGCTTGAGCCGCAATGCCTATCCTTCCTCCATCCAAAGTAGTCATCGCTATCTTAAACCCATCTCCCTCTTTTCCTATCAAATTATCAAGCGGAATCACGCAGTTCTGAAATCTCAGCGTGGTAGTCGATGAGGCGCATATTCCCATTTTATTTTCTTCTCTTCCGACAGAAAATCCCGGCATACCCTTTTCTACTATAAATGCCGATATTCCCTTTGTTTTCTTTTCTCTGTCCGTCATTGCAAATACAACATAGTAATCCGCACGTGCTCCGTTAGTAATAAAGAGCTTACCCCCATTCAGGACATATCCGCTCTCCGTTCTGACTGCGGTTGTTTCCTGGCATCCCGCATCAGTTCCCGCATTCGGTTCCGTCAGTGCAAACGCTCCCAGTTTTTCACCGCTCGCAAGAGGCCTTAGATATTTGTCTTTTTGCATTTTTGTACCATATTCAAATATAGGCCAACAACAAAGAGATGTATGCGATGAACAAATAACCCCTGTAGTCGCACATGCTTTTGACAACTCTTCAACAGCTATCGTATAAGAGAGCTGATCCAGTCCCGCTCCACCGTATTCTTTGGGATACGGTATCCCTAAAAGTCCCGATCTGCCCATTCTCTCTACTGTCTCTTTGGGAAATCTGTGCTCCCTGTCTATCTGTGCGGCAATAGGCGCAACATAATCATTTGCGAATTTCCTTACCATCGCTCTCGTAAGCTGCTGCTCCATAGTCAATGTGAAATCCATACAAACACCTCCTATATAAATTACTGTGGAAATATATCCACTGTTTCCTTGCTTTCCAATGCTTTATCTATAAGTTGTTCAACATCTATCCTGCGCTCCGATTCTAAAATTCTGTGAAGTTTCGGTTTTGTAACCGGATGCTTCGGCAGAAAAACGGTACAACAATCTTCATATGGTTGTATTGAAGTTTCATAAGTATCTATATCTTTTGCAACCTCCATTATATCTATCTTATCCATAGCTATAAGCGGTCTCATCACCGGCATATCTACCGAATTGTCGGTAACCGCCAAAGCTTCTGCAGTCTGACTTGCCACCTGTCCCAAGTTTTCACCTGTTATGAGCATACCGCACCCCGTATCTTTCGCAAGTTTTTCAGCAATCCTCATCATAAATCGCCTGACTAAAATCGTGGTTTCATCCTCCGGACAATTTTTAACTATCGCTTCCTGTACAGTCAAAAGATTGATTATATGCATTTTAAACTTTCCACAATATCCCGCCACTATACTTGCCAGGGCTTCAACTTTTTTTCTCGCTCTCTCGCTTGTATACGGATAGGAATGAAAATGAACAGCCTCTATCATCATTCCTCTTCTTGCCATCATAAATGCCGCAACCGGACTGTCTATGCCTCCGGAAAGAAGAATCATCCCCTTCCCGTTAGTACCTAAAGGCAGACCTCCCATTCCCGTGATTCTGTTTTCAAACACATATGTTTTTTCTCTCCTGACATTTATAAAAAGTATACAGTCGGGATCATGTACATCTACTTTTAAAACTTTACAACCGATAAGAATTTTTGCCCCTATTATTCTGCTGATTTCCGGTGATTTTGCCGGAAAATTTTTATCGGCTCTGTTAGTTTCAACTTTAAATGTCTTTATTCCTCTTTTTTCTATTTGCTTAAGCATAAACAAAACCGCCGCTTCGCCTATACTGTCCAAATCACTTTCGGCTTCTACGGCAGGGCTTATCGATGCTACACCGAAAACTTTTCTGACTTTTTTAATGATATCTTCTTCATCACAGCTTTCAGGAGCTTTTATGAAAATCAGTCCTTCCTGCCTCTTTACGGAAATATCCCGAGGCTCCCCGAGGGCTCTTCTTATCCTCTCTACCAAAACTCTCTCAAAATACGGTTTGTTTTTTCCTTTTAGTGCAACCTCTCCGCATCTGACTATGAACGTTTTTAAATTATTTTCTCTATTCATTCAAATCTCCTGTTTATCTTATATATCTAAAGCTGTTCACGCTTTTAATCATCTCACCGGGCAAAGCTGTTTAACTTCTTAACAATATTACTCATCTCAATTTTTCAGAATGCCTGATTACCTCATCTGCCTTAAGCTTCCCAAACGCCTGAATGAAATTACTGCATTCTTTACTTTTTCAACGACTGTCTCAACCTCTTTATACGTGTTATATCCCGACAGGCTGAACCTTATCGCACCTTCTATATCAGCATTTTTAAGCCCCATAGCTTTAAGCACGTGACTTTCCCCCTTTTTATTGGAGCTGCATGCAGATCCCGTCGAAACATAAATACCGTCCTGCTCTAATGTGTGAAGCAAAACTTCGGCTCTTACATCCATGAACGTGACATTTAAAATTGACGGAATTGAGATATCAAGCGGTGTATTTATTCTTATATCATTTACTTCGTTTTCCAAACCTTCCTTAAGGCTGTTTCTTAAAGTTTTTATTTTTTCGATTCGCTCGTCAAAGTTTCGAAACGCCTGATCGGATGCAACTGAAAATCCCGCTATTGCCGGAAGATTCTCCGTTCCGCTTCTCAGACCTTTTTCCTGTCCTCCTCCGAAAACTATCGGAGAAAGATTAAGTTTATCCCTGATCCACAATCCTCCGACTCCCTTGGGCGCATGTATCTTGTGTCCGCTTACACTTATCAAGTCAACTTCTCTCGGTATTTCTTCACCTTTTATTTTAGCCATTCCCTGAACCATATCCGTATGTAATATGAAATCATATTTATCTTTAAATGATGCTATCTGTTTAAGAGGTTGAATTGTTCCGACTTCGTTATTGGCCGACATTACGGAAACCAAAACGGTATTTTCGTCCAAAGCTTCTTCAAACTGTTCCAAATCTATGATTCCATCCCGGTCAACCTTGATATATGAAACTTCAAAACCGTTTCTCTCAAGATACCTGCACGGCTCCAAAACTGAAGGATGCTCTATCATAGCAGTTATTATTTTGTTGCCTTTTTTTTTTGCCGTTTTTACGCTTCCTAAAATAGCCAAATTGTTGGCTTCAGTACCTGAAGCTGTGAATATGATACCCTTTTCATCTCTTGCAAGCAGTAAAGCGACATTTTTTCTTGCAGTCTTAAGTTCTTCCTCCGCAACAACCCCCATATGGTGAAGTGATGACGGATTGCCAAAACCTGAAAGCATGATTTCATAAGCTTTATCTGCAGCTTCCTTGCTGACTGCAGTTGTAGCGCTGTTATCAAAATATATGTCCATAAAATTCTTCTTTCCTGAAAATACTCCGTTATAAGTATATCACACGGCAAAACACTTTGATATAAAAATAACAAAAAAACCTAAAGAAAGCCGGAGAATAAAGCTCTCCGGCCGATATTCATACTATTTAGCATATTCTGTGGCTCTAGTCTCTCTTAAAACATTTACTTTTATTTGTCCCGGGTATTCAAGCTCACTCTCTATCTTCTGACTTATCTCTCTCGCCAAAAGAACTATACCCTCATCATTTACATCTTCAGGTTTTGCAATTATTCTTATCTCTCTACCCGCTTGAATTGCAAATGATCTTTCAACACCTTCCGTTGTATTCGCAATCTCTTCCAGTGTCTGTAAACGTTTTATATATGTCTCGAGCGTCTCTCTTCTCGCTCCCGGTCTTGCTGCAGAAAGCGCATCCGCCGCAGCTATCAATATCGCTTCTATACTCTTCGCTTCGTAATCTCCGTGATGTGCAGCCATTCCATCTATAACAGCCTGGCTCTCTTTATATTTTCTCAAGAGATCTATACCTATGTCTACATGCGTGCCTTCAACTTCATGATCTATAGCTTTTCCTATATCATGGAGAAGCCCCGCTCTTTTAGCAAGCCTTGTGTCAAGTTCAAGTTCGCTTGCCATCAGTCCCGCCAAATGTGCAACTTCTACAGAATGTTTAAGCACATTTTGTCCGTAGCTGGTTCTGTATTTAAGTCTTCCCAAAAGTTTTATAAGTTCAGGGTGAAGGTTATGTATTCCTACATCAAAAGCCGCCTGCTCTCCTTCTTCTTTTATAATATTATTTACTTCTCTTTGGGATTTTTCAACCATCTCTTCTATTCTGGCAGGATGTATTCTTCCGTCTACTATGAGTTTTTCTAACGACAACCTTGCAACTTCTCTTCTCACAGGATCAAATCCCGATAAAATGACAGCTTCCGGGGTATCGTCTATTATCAAATCGATTCCCGTGAGGGTTTCTATGGTTCTTATGTTCCTTCCCTCTCTGCCTATGATTCTTCCTTTCATTTCATCATTAGGCAAAGGAACGACTGAAACGGTCGTCTCCGCCACGTGATCCGCAGCACACCTCTGGATCGCTCCCACTATGATTTCTTTTGCTTTCTTGTCGGCTTCCTCTTTTGCTTTGCTCTCTATGTCTTTAATCATCACGGAAGCTTCACATCTCACTTCCTTTTCAACATTTGCAAGCAGCAGTTGTTTTGCTTCATCCGCAGTATATCCCGATATTCTTTCAAGCTCGGCAATTTGCTTTTCCAGAAAATTATCCAGCTCTTTGTTTTTTTCCACAAGCTGTTGCTCTTTTCTTACAATACTTTCTTCTTTCTTTTCGATATTGTCCGTTTTTCTGTCTATAGCCTCTTCCTTTTGTATAAGTCTTTTTTCAGACCTTTGGATTTCCGCTCTCCTTTCGCGAACCTCACGCTCAGCTTCATTTCTCATTCTATGAGCTTCTTCTTTTGCTTCTATGGTAATTTCTTTTTTTATTGTTTCAGATTTGTTCTCAGCATCGAGAATTAAATTCTTTGCTCTCTGTTCAGCACTTCCTATAGCTTTCTCCCCAACGTTCTTTCTTATTATGTATCCGATCAACAACCCTGCAACAAGGGTTACAATTACCAACAACACAACTATTCCTGTTTCCAATCTATAAAACACCTCCCTTTATTAATTAAATTTTTTAGCAATATTTTTTATAAACTAATCGGTATAAAAATAGTATTTCTCAATTAAATATTGATAAATACACACTACATATATTATAATTATTTTGCCGTACTTAGTCAAGGTACTTTATATGCTGAAAGCCTTGTCATTTACTGCAATAATAATTTGCGATCACTGTCGTAATACAAACCGGGAGATGACATGAAATATTTAAATCACATAGTTAAAAATATAAATATAACCCTTCTGATAATCCCTCTTCTGTTTGCCGTTATCAGTATAGTAATGATAGCAAGCAGCGGTTATCGCGGTGCTTTTGTGTTCACAAGAGATGTGAAAGTCCAAACTCTTGCATATATCTTAGGCTTTGTTGCCATGATCATAATGATAGTAATAGACTATAGCGTATTTGAAAATATGGATAAATTCCTCTATATTTTTTCCGTAGGCATACTGCTCATGGTATATATCCCCGGACTGGGTTCGACTCAAATGGGTGCACAATCATGGATAAAGCTGGGACCTCTCAACTTTCAACCGTCGGAGCTTGCAAAACTGTCATTCGCACTTCTTTTCGCCTGCTATATTAAAAAAAATCACTCTGAACTGCAAAGTTTTAAGGGATTTATAAAAGCCGTTTTATACGCTGCACCGATAATTTTACTTATAATGAAAAATGATCTGGGCAGTTCTTTGGTGCTCTGTGCCATGGTAATAATAATGATGTGGTATGCGGGACTGAGCGGAAAGATACTGGCAATTACAATCGCAATCGGAGCCGCTCTTATGCCTGTAGTATATCATTTCCTCGCAGATCATCAAAAACTCAGGATAGATGCTTTTTTAAATCCTGACGATCTAAGCATAAAAGCTAATTGGCAAGTTTTTAACTCAAAGGTCGCAATCGGTTCGGGCGGGCTCAAAGGTAAAGGTCTGTTTCACGGAACCCAAAAAGAATTGGACTTCGTCCCCGTACAAAAATCCGATTTTATCTTTTCGGTTATTGCAGAAGAGCTCGGTCTTATCGGCGGAGTGGTTCTCATTGTGCTGTTTGCCGTTTTTCTTTTTAAAATATTTAAGATGTCGATAAATGCCAAGGATCTTTACGGTTCACTGATTACGATGGGAATATTTGCCATGTTTTTCTTTCAGATATTTGAAAACATAGCAATGACGATGGGAATAATGCCGGTCACAGGCATAACGCTTCCATTTATAAGCTATGGAGGAAGCGGAATAATGTCAAACATGGCCGCTCTCGGACTTGTACTCGGAATAGGAATAAGAAGCCGTGACAGAAGTTTTTGACGACATAATACGAATATGATATTGTTCTTTTCACTATATACAAAAGAAAACCGTGCATAGAGCGATCTGCTCCTATATGCAACGGTACAAATCTACATGCATATTATTCTTTTTATGATATTTGTAAAATTCTCCTTAAGATAACTCTCACCTTTAGATACTACAGGAATTCCTGTATTTGCCGCTATGTGGAGGTTTTCATCATATTGTATAAACCCCGACGGTCTTGATCTTATAACTTCGGATATTTGCTCAAGAGACGGTAAAAACGCCGCTCCAAGTAAATTTTCTCTTACTTTATTTACTACATATGTACGTTTGTCTATTCCGAGTCCGCCCAAAATTCTGTCCAACATATCAGCATCTCGAACAGCCGCATTTTCAGGAACAGTAATTATAACCGCTTTATCAGCCCCTGCTGCCGCCATTGTCAAGCCGTTATCTACCCCCGCAGGTGCATCTACAAGTATATAATCATAATTCGGCTTCAATTTTTCACAAAATACTTTCATATGCAAAGGTGTAATATCCGCTTTATCCTTATATTGTGCCGCTGAAATCATAAATAAATTCGGAAACTTTCTATCTTTAACCGTCGCTTGTTTCACTCTGCACATACCTGTCAGTACATCAGCGATATCATAGACCACTTTGCTTTCTATGCCTAAATATATATCAAGATTACGAAGCCCCATATTCATATCTATAAGTAAAACCTTATATCCCATCTGAGATAAAACAACCCCGCCGTTCGCAACAAAAGAAGTCTTTCCGACGCCGCCTTTTCCCGATGCAACCAATATTACTTCTCCCATAACAAAAATCCTCCAAATTAGTTTGTAGCCCTGTTGGTTACTATGTAGTCTTTATAAGCATAAGTATTTTGAAGCTCAAAATATCTTCCTATTATTTCTCTGGCGCAAGGTCCTGCATTACCTGCGGTTCCTCCCTGAAATACTAAAACGGCCACCGCTATCTTCGGATCTTTTGCCGGCGCTGCGGCAATCACCCATGCGAACGGTTCATATGTCCCCTTATATGCATCAATACGCTCCGAAGTTATTTTACCGTTACTCAAAGTTATAAGTGCTTGTCTGATAGCCGTATTCTGAGTTCTGAAAATCTTAGGTTTTTCTTTCATGAGGCTGTTCATCTTTTCTTCAACGGCACTCCATGAAATTCCGGGTGCAATTCTGCCCAAATTTTTTCTTATATATTCAACTTCATCTTTTACCGGAATTTTTCCCGCCCTCTGTGCGGTTCCCGTCTTACATATAACGTCCATAGGAAATGAGCCGAAAACCCCTTTCAGGCTTCCTTTTGAGCCTTTCCCCACTCCTATCATTCCTTTTATGACGGCGTCATACGTATTTGAATTTTTAACATCAACCTTTCCTACAAGTTCAGGCTCATTTGCTCTGGATCCCTGTACATCCTTGACAAGTCTGACCTTATATCTGTCTCCTCTGTTCGCTATTGTCGCCACATAGTTGGCCATCTGAACCGGAGTAAACGAGTTGTCTCCCTGCCCTATTGCAATATTTAAAGAATCACCTACAGTCCATTTTGCCTGTGAAAAACAATCGTACTTGATATATCTTGAAAGTTCTCCCAAATATTTTTCTTTAACACCTAAATTTTTAAGCCTGTCCTTTATAACTTTAAATGAGGGATTCTCTTCCGTCCATCCCAAAATTTGATTAATCTTATCGTCCATTGCCTTGGAATCGCCGAATACTTTTTTACCGAAATAAATTTCGCCCTTTGAATAAAGATAATTCTTCAAGAGGTTTTTAATAGATTCTTTTTTGCTTTCCTCTGTAGGAACGGATGTCACAACTTCCGGTATCTCTATGCCCGTGGGTTCTCCCAGTCCATACTGCTTTGCATATTCCGTAACTTTCTTAACCCCCATAGATTTATCCAACCCCAGATAACTGTTGTGATAAAAATCTTTATTCGCCACTAAATCATAAAAGAAATAGTTACATGACATCTCAATGGCCTGCGGCAGGTTTATATAACCGTGTTTACCGTGTTTAGTATTCCAAAGCCAACATCCGAACGTTCTGTTTCCTATTTCAACAGCCCCGTCCGCATAAATTTTTCTGTTAGGACTGAGACCGCTCTCCAATGCCGCCGTAGCTGTTACCGGCTTAAAAGTGGAACCCGGCTGAACAGCCGTCTTTGTCGCAACGTTAAAAAGCGGTCTCGGTGCAAGCGAATCCCTTTCATTTTCAGGTTGCAAACTCTTCCATATATCGGCGGATATTCCTTTTGAAAAAAGGTTCGGATTAAAAGACGGTGTGGATGCAATTCCCATGATCTCTCCCGTTTTAGGATCGATTGCAACCGCAGCGGCAACATTTGCACCGGGAGCTTGCTTCATTTTGTATGAGCCGTATTTACTCTGAAAATTGCTCCCTGCCCTTACTGTTCTAAGGGTGTCGTTTAGCGATTCAACCATAGTTTTTTCAAGTTCCATGTCTACCGTGAGATAAACATCGCTGCCCTTTTTAGGTTTTGTTTCTTCCAAAACCCTTACCATCTGACCTTTGGCGTTAACTTGAAGTTTTTTTACTCCGTCCTTTCCTTTTAATATGTCCTCATATTCTCTTTCGATTCCGTCTTTTCCTATAAGCTGATTAGGATTATATTTTTTTTTATTTATGTATTCTTCTTTCTGATTTTCTGAAATTTGACCGAGATATCCTATCGCATGCGCTCCTACTTCCCCATACGGATAAAATCTCTTTGACTCCGATACCACATGAACTCCCGCAAGCATATTGCTGTTTTCTTTGAGTGTTATTATGCTCTCATTGCTTATACCCGAAGCTATAGTTGCAGGTATATAGTTAAGAAAGCCTACCGATGTCTCATTTCTCACTATTAATATCTTCCTTGCCGTTTCATCTCCATACTCTCTTGATATCTTAAAATTTTCACAAAGTTTATCAAAAGCCTGGCGTGCATCCAAATCTTTTTTTATCGTATTCCTATCTAAATGATATTTCCCAAGAAAACTTTGTTTCTCAAGTTCTTTAGTGTACTTCATGCTTTTGACCGAAATCGGCGGATATACACTGTATTTTTCCTGCAAAATTTTCTGTGCATCAAAATCGGAAGTCTTTGACGGAATTTCAAATCTCTCCCTAAGCTCTGAAAATGCCTGTTTCGCCGTATAGTTCGCAGGCATATCCTCACTTGCCAGCCAGTCTTGTATTTCATTATCATATGTAAATTCAAACTTCCCGTTATTTATTATAATCGGCAAATTATCAATACAACCGTCTCCGTTCCGCTCAAGGATCTTTATAGTTTTCAGTATAATTCTGTTGACTTCTTTAGTGTCTATACCGTTGGTGCTCATCTGTACGTCAAAACTTGCCAGATTGCCTGCCACCAATCTTCCGTATCTGTCTCTAATCTCCCCCCTTGGCGCCGGTGTGACAATGTTTTTTGTACTCAAGTTATTAGATGCTTTTATCCAATAATCGTTTTGTATGATTGTAAGCACAGCCAATCTTATAAATAAAACAATCATAAGTAAAATAAGCACAATAAGAATTTGGCTTGATCTCGTTTTTATACCATTCATATTTTTTATTCCTGTTTCTATTTTTTTAATATCATCTTATAAGGAGAATAGCCTCCCATAAATTTATCATCTTTTCTATACCTTGTAATTTTTCTTATAAATATAAAATATAAAATCGTTATGGTTATCGTATTCAAAATAATCATCACCGGAAGCTTTGAGAGCATAAACAAAAACGAAGAATTGTATCCCGCCACTTTAAGCAAAATCCAATATCCTAAATTGTAAACTGCCGTTCCCGCAACGGAAAAAAGTAAAACCGTAGCTAAATTTTCACGATTAAAAAAACCTCTTATAAAATAAATTAGCAAAGCCACGCCGAATATATTAAGTGCCCCTATTCCCGAAACGGGTTCTATTACAATGTCTCTCATCAATGCGAATACAGTTCCCGAAATAATGCATGACACCTTGTCGTATAGATATACAAAAATTATCATAAAACAGAATAAAAGATTTGCTGTCACATCAAGTATTCTTACATGCGGTATCAATGTGGTTTCAATTATAAACACAAGAGTAAGGATTATAAACACAATTCTGTTCTTCATGTCAGCACCATCACTTTTGAAAGATTTTTAAATGTGACCGAAGGAGCGATCTTAACAGTTTTCAGCAATGTGTTTCTGTCCATTTTAACAGATTCAATCTTGCCTATATTTATGCCTTCAGGATAGATACCCATGCCTGAAGTTATGAGTTCGTCGCCTTCTATAACCTGTGCCTTATCGTCAAGCATAAATCCCGTAAGTCCACCTTTTCCGTCACCTTGTAAAACTCCAAGATAAGTCATATTTCTTATTATTCTGAAACTCACATTATTACTTTCATCTACAATGGATATAATCTTTGCCGTGCTCCCCGAAACATCGGATACTCGTCCTACAAGCCCGTCACCCGATACAACTATACTGTCAATTTTTATTCCGTCCTTTGAACCCCTGTCTATGGTAAAAATATTAAGCCAGCTGAATCCGTTCATGGCTACAATATTAGCTGAAACGTGTTTGTAATTTTTCGTTATTTCTTTGTAATTCAACGCTTTTGAAAGCTCTCTCAACTCCTCAAGCTCTTTTTTCTTCAACTTTTCTTTTACAAAATCATTTTTAAGTATACGGATTTCTTCCTTTAACTCATTATTTTCTTTTACTACCCATCTATACTTAAATATACCTCTTGCCGAATCCGAGACACTTCTTCCTGCAGAAGATGCAGGTTTTTGTATTTTTTCAGATGCCGACATAAACAGTTTACCCGGACCCACACCCGTTTTTCCCAAAACCGCGGATACGACAAATATAATCAATAAAACAATGGCTGTAGCTATAAATATCGATGCTCTCTTATGCTCCCTAATCCAACGCATTACAATCTCCTCGCCGACGAACCGCTTGCATAAACTTTAAGCTTTTCAATATTTTTAAGACTTTTACCGGTGCCTTCCGCAACCGCTTCAATAGCGTTCTCCGCAATCGTAACATTAAGTCCGGTATTCTCCGTAATTAATTTATCAAAATTCTTTATGAGTGCTCCGCCCCCCGATAACATAAGACCGTTTGTAACTATATCAGCCGCAATTTCAGGCGGAGTATTCTCAAGAGTATTTTTTATTCCGTCAACGATCACCATAACCGGCTCATCAAGAGCTTTTTTTGCATCTTCACGATCTATCTCAACAATCTTAGGCAATCCCGTTATTATGTCTCTTCCTCTTGCTCCATATTTCAAATTGTCCGTATCCGTATCCGATTTTACGGTAACTGCCCCTATAGTTATCTTTATCTCTTCCGCTGTGCGTTCTCCTATCATCAAATCATAAGTCTTTCTCATATAATTTACGATGGCTTCGTTCAGCTTATCTCCCGCATGTCTGAGTGATGTGCTTGTGACAATTCCTCCAAGTGCAATTATTGCAATATCCGATGTTCCGCCACCTATGTCAGCTATCATGCAACCTTCGGGACTGTCTACAGGAAGCCCTGTTCCTATAGCGGCAGCCATGGGTTCTTCCAAGATAAATACATCTTTGGCCCCCATCTGTCTCACGACATCTTCTACAGCTCTCTTTTCAACTTCCGTAACTCCCGACGGCACTCCTACTACAATCCTGATCGATGAAAATAGAGTTCTTTCAGGTATCACTTTAAACAAAAACTCTCTAAGCATATTAGCTGTCATATCAAAGTCCGATATAACACCGTCCTGCAAAGGTCTAACCACTTCTATATGTGCCGGTGCCTTACCCAACATAGCCTTTGCATCATTTCCCACGCTAAGTACTCTTTTCTGATTTCTGTCCATTGCTATGACTGACGGCTCATTTACAACTATCCCTTTATTTTTTATATAAATCAGGGTATTTGCGGTCCCCAAATCGATTCCCACATCATTCTTGCTAAAAAACATCTCGAGTTCCTCCTTAAAATAGTATTCATACCTTAAAAAACATGCCGTTCTTTTAAACTGATAAATTCTCCGTCTCCTATTATTATATGGTCTTTTACTTCCATTCCTAAAATTCGACCTGCTTCCACCATCCTGCGTGTTACATTTATATCCGCTATGCTCGGTTCCGGATTACCGCTTGGATGGTTGTGTATAAGAATTATGCTTGAAGCTCTTTTTCTTATTGCAGGATTAAAAATCTCACGCGGATGTACGGGGGCTTCATTTAATGTCCCTACCGTTATCTTCTCTATTGAGAGAATCTTACCGTCCGTACCCAACAGCATAACCCAAAATTCTTCATGCCTCATATAACGCATTTCTTCCATAACGAACCCTGCGGCCTGTAGCGGAGATTTTACAGGTTCATCCTTTATATTTTTAAAAGATGAAATCCTTCTTCCAAGTTCCGCCGCAGCTATTAAATTACAAGCTTTGGCAATACCTATACCTTTTATTTCCGTCAATTCCTCAGGAACACATTCGGTCAAAAACCTCAATCCCATACTGCTTTGGCATATAATCCTCTCGGCTAATCCCTTTGCAGAAGTATCTCTGGTTCCCGACCCTAAAACAATAGCCAAAAGCTCTTCGTTTGAAAGAGAATCCGCTCCTTTTTTCAAAAGTTTCTCTCTCGGTCGCTCTTCTTCC
>CAJPNN010000014.1 GCA_905372035.1 Bacillota bacterium
TATCAGGAAACACAGCTACGATAGGAACGCTGAATCCGAATGAAACCGTTATCTTCGAATACGACTATACCGTTCCTTCGTCGGCAGCTGTAGGGTCAAAGATTACCAACACTGCAAAGGCAATTGATCCTAAGAATAAGGAATATATAGTAACGAAAGAAGTTGAGGTTGTAGGAACACCGAAACTTGCGGTTAAAAAGACTGTAGATAAGTCGATAGTTGAAGCGGGAGACATAGTAACATATACGCTTTCAGTGAAGAACAGCGGAGAGACTGACCTTGCAAATGTTGCAATAGACGATAACATGGCGGGAATACCTGCTGCCAATGTTATGAGCTTTGCTCTTGATCCGAGCTCGACGGTAGATCAGAGTGCGGGCAACGTGACCGTAAAAGCGGACAAGACCGGAGCTAATGTAGTTAGCCTTAAGAAGGGCAAAGAAGCCAAGTTTACGTATAAGGTAAAGATTCCTCTAAATTCAAACGTTGGCAAAGTATGGACAAATACGGCGACGGCAACAGCAGCAGACGGAACAACTGCAAATGATAATTGTAGTGTTACAGTAAAAGCTATGACGGATAAGATCGTTATAGACAAGACTGCGGATAAGAACAAAGCAAAGAAGAACGAGACCGTTAAATATACAATCACTGTTAAGAACATCTCATCGGAAATTATTAATAACGTAAAGGTGAGCGACTCGCTTAATGTAACGCTTGTTCAGAAGACTTCCAACAGTACGGTAGTAATATCAGGAAACACAGCTACGATAGGAACGCTGAATCCGAATGAAACCGTTATCTTCGAATACGACTATACCGTTCCTTCGTCGGCAGCTGTAGGGTCAAAGATTACCAACACTGCAAAAGCGATAGATCCGAAGAACAAAGAGTATATGGTAACGAAAGAAGTTGAGGTTGTAGGATCATCAGAGCTTACAGTTAAGAAAACAGTCGATGAAAAAAACCCGGAAGCAGGCGATGTAGTAACTTATATGCTTTCAGTAAAGAACAGCGGTATAACTGATCTTGCAAATGTAGATATAAATGATGTTATGCCGGGAGTTGACCCTGCAAACTTTATCGACTTTAAACTTGATCCAAGCTCAACAGTCAGTCAGGCTGTAGGCAATGTCAGTATAAAGCCTGATAAAAGAGGAGCTAATATAGTAAGTTTTAAACAGGGTGAGGAAGCCAAGTTTATATATAAGGTAAAGATTCCTGATAATTCATCTGTCGGCAAAGTGTGGACAAATACGGCGACAGCAACAGCTGACGACGGAACAACTGCAAATGATACATGTAGTGTTACAGTGCATGAAGAGGACCATGAATTACCGTCTTTTACAGTTACTAAAACTGTAGATAAACCTGAGGTTGAGGCGGGAGATGTAGTTACATATACACTTTCAGTATATAACGACGGACATTTATCAAATATTAATAATCTTGAAATAAATGATGTTATGCCGGGAATTCCTGTTGCAAATTTTATTGACTTTAAACTTGATCCAAGCTCGACGGTAACTCAGACACCGGGAAATGTTACTATAAATCCAAGCCAAAGAAGTGCTGAGATAGTAAGCTTGGAAGTAGGTGAAGAAGCAAAGTTTACATATAGAGTAAAAATTCCGGATGATTCACCGATAGGGAAAGTGTGGACAAATATCGGAACAGCCAAGATATCTGGAAAGGTTAAGAGTGATGTTTGTAATGTTAAAGTAAAGGCGCCTACTGATAAGGTAGTTATAGGTAAGACAGCTGATAAGAACAAGGCGAAGAAGAATGAAACCGTTAAGTATACAATCACTGTTAAGAACATCTCATCTGAGATTCTTAATAACGTAAAAGTGAGCGACTCGCTAAATGTAACACTTGTTCAAAAGACTTTCAACAATACGGTAGTAATATCAGGAAACACAGCTACGATAGGAACGCTGAATCCGAATGAAACCGTTATCTTCGAATATGACTATACCGTTCCTTCGTCGGCAGCTGTAGGGTCAAAGATAAAGAACACTGCGAAAGCGATAGATCCTCAGAACAAAGAGTATATAGTAACGAAAGAAGTTGAGGTTGTAGGAACACCGAAACTTGCAGTTAAAAAGACTGTAGATAAACCGATAGTTGAAGCGGGAGATATAGTAACATATACGCTTTCAGTAAAAAACAGCGGAGAAGTAGACCTTTCAAATGTTGAAGTAAATGACATAATGCCGGGAGTTGATCCTGCAAACTTTATTGACTTTAATCTTGATCCAAGCTCAACAGCGGATCAGACACCGGGAAATATCACTATAAAGGCAAATAAAAGAGGAGCCGATATAGTAAGCTTAAAGAAAGGCAAAGAAGCTAAGTTTACGTATAAGGTAAAGATACCGGTAAACTCGCCTGTAGGTAAAGAGTGGGATAACACTGCGAAAGCTAAAGCGGCGGACGGAACAACCGCACAAGACAGCAGCAAAGTTACTGTAAAGGCGCCTACTGATAAGGTAGTTATAGGTAAGACAGCTGATAAGAACAAGGCGAAGAAGAATGAAACCGTTAAGTATACAATCACTGTTAAGAACATCTCATCTGAGATTCTTAATAACGTAAAAGTGAGCGACTCGCTAAATGTAACACTTGTTCAAAAGACTTTCAACAATACGGTAGTAATATCAGGAAACACAGCTACGATAGGAACGCTGAATCCGAATGAAACCGTTATCTTTGAATATGACTATACGGTTCCTGCATCGGCAGCCGTAGGATCAAAGATTACCAATACTGCAAAAGCGATAGATCCGAAGAACAAAGAATATATAGTAACGAAAGAAGTCGAGGTTGTAGGAACACCGAAACTTGCAGTTAAAAAGACTGTAGATAAGCCGATAGTTGAAGCGGGAGATATAGTAACATATACGCTTTCAGTAAAAAACAGCGGAGAGACTGACCTTGCAAACGTTGCAATAGACGATAACATGGCGGGAATACCTGCTGCCAATGTTATGAGCTTTGCCCTTGATCCGAGCTCGACGGTAGATCAGAGTGCGGGCAACGTTACAATTAAATCCGACAAGACCGGAGCTAATGTAGTTAGTCTTAAGAAGGGCAAAGAAGCCAAGTTTACATATAAAGTGAAGATACCGGCAAACTCAAGTTCGGGCAAAATATGGACGAATACGGCAAAAGCTAAAGCAGCGGACGGAACAACAGCACAAGACAGCTGTGATGTCACTGTGAAATTACCTACGGATAAAATTGTTATAGGGAAGACAGCTGATAAGAATCAAGCTGAAAGGAATGAGACTGTAAAATATACGGTAACGGTTAGGAATGTATCCACAGAAACTCTCAACAATGTAAAGGTGAGCGATTCGCTAAACGTAACACTTGTTCAAAAGACTTTCAACAACACGGTAGTTATATCGGGAAATACTGCTACAATAGGAACATTAGGACCTAATGAAGCTGTTATATTTGAGTATACCTATACTGTTCCCGCATCGGCAGCTATAGGCTCAAAGATAGAAAACACCGCAAAAGCGATAGATCCTCAGAACAAAGAGTATATAGTAAAGAAAGAAGTCACCGTTGTAGGTACGCCGGAACTTGAAGTTAAAAAGACAGTTAATAATGCACTTGTTGAAGCGGGAGATATAGTAACATATACGCTTTCAGTGAAGAACAGCGGAGAGACTGACCTTGCAAACGTTGCAATAGATGATAACATGGCGGGAATACCTGCTGCCAATGTTATGAGCTTTGCTCTTGATCCGAGCTCGACGGTAGATCAGACTGCGGGTAACGTGACAATTAAATCCGACAAGACCGGAGCTAATGTAGTTAGTCTTAAGAAGGGCAAGGAAGCCAAGTTTACATATAAGGTAAAGATTCCTACCGACTCACCTGCCGGCAAAGTATGGACAAATACAGCTACCGCAAGAGCGGAGGACGGAACGACTGCATATGATCAATGTAATGTTACAGTAAAATCCTTCGGAGGCGGAGGCTCAAATGATAAGATTGAGATAAAGAAAAACGCAGATAAAAATAAGGCAAAAAGGGCAGAAAAAATAAAATATACTGTGAGCGTTAAGAATATTTCTGCAGAAATACTCAACAATGTAAAGGTGAGCGACTCACTTAACGTAACACTTGTTCAGAAGACTTCCAACAGTACGGTGATCATATCAGGAAACACTGCTATGATAGGAAAATTAGACCCTAATGAGACGGTTATCTTTGAATATGAATATACAGTTCCTGCATCAGCAGTGATAGGGTCAAAGATAGAAAATACGGCAAAAGCAATTGATCCTCAGGGAAGAGAGTATATTGCGAAGAAAGAAGTTATTGTAGACGGAAATACACCGCCGGGGCCTGGACCCGGACCCGGACCTGGACCTGGACCCGGTCCCGGTCCTAATCCGAACCCTGATCCGAAACCGAATCCTAAAGATGAAACATTGCTTGATAAGATGAAAAAACATGAGCATTTTGCTTATATGACAGGTTATCCTGACAGAACGTTTAAACCTGAAGGAAAAATGGCGAGAGAAGAAGTTACGGTAATGTTTGCAAGGCTTTTGACGGCAAAAATGGTTTTAGACACTAAGTATGATGCAGGATTCTATGATGTTCTGCCTATTAAGTGGTCAAAGGATCAGATCGGATACATGAGAGAAAAAGGTATCGTAAAAGGATATCTCGACGGATCATTTAAGCCGGATCAGCCTGTAACAAGAGCGGAGTTTGCAGCAATGGCGAGCAGATTTGATAATTTAAGTGATGGCGGAAATATGAAGTTCAGTGATGTGGACAGTAATTATTGGGCAGCAAAATATATTTATTCCGCTGCAAAAAAAGGATGGGTTAAAGGATATGAAGACGGGACTTTCAGACCTAATCAGTTTATAACAAGGGCGGAAGTTGTTGCAGTTACAAATAGAATGCTTGATAGAATTGCAGATAAGAACTATGTTGATACACATCAGAAACAAATCAAATATTATAAAGATTTAAACAAAGAATATTGGGCTTATTATACAATTCATGAAGCAAGTAACGGACATGATTACAAACGTAATGCCGAAGGTGGAGAAATATGGCTCAGATTATGGGATTTGTTTATACCTAACCCGTGATGAGAGCATAATTATCATATTTGAAGTTATTATTAAGGGGCTGTTGGACGAACGAGTAAAAAAGGCTTGGGGAGGACAGCTCCTTTTCATATGTTTGACAACCATAGAAACTAACATTGTCCGGAACTAAAAATCCGTTGACTTTAAAGTGGGAGATAACTATAATATAGGTAGTGTCCGTAGCGGCTTTGCCTGCCGGTTAGGGTCCTGTGCAATAAGAATCTGTGAACCTCGTCAGGTCCGGAAGGAAGCAGCGATAAGCGGAGCCACTTATGTGCCACAGATAAGCCTTTTCTTTGGCAGGCAAAGCGGCTGCGGATTTTATTTTAGGAGGAGCTATGTATCAGGCGTTATACAGGAGCTTCAGACCTGATATATTTGAAGAGGTTTTAGGTCAGGAGCATATTGTAAAAATATTAAAAAATCAAATTAAAAATGATAAGATCGGGCATGCATATTTGTTTTGTGGAACAAGGGGAACGGGAAAAACAACTTTGGCGAGAATACTTGCTAAAGGGGTAAACTGTTTGACGGAAGATAAAGATAAACCATGCGGAGAGTGTTATAATTGTCTAAAAATCAAGTCGGGAACCCATATGGATGTAATCGAGATAGATGCGGCTTCAAATAATGGCGTTGACAACATAAGAGAGATAAATGAAAGCGTTTCTTATCCGCCGGTCGCAGGGAAATATAAGGTTTATATAATAGATGAAGTACATATGCTTTCGAACAGTGCTTTTAACGCACTTTTAAAAACGCTTGAAGAACCTCCGGAGCATGTTATATTTGTAATGGCGACTACAGAGCCGGAGAGAGTTCCGAGGACAATATTATCCAGATGTTTGCGTCTTGATTTTAAAAGGATTCCCGAAGACATCATAAAAAAAGGTATGGAGGATATATGTTCGGAGATAGGTGTTGAAATCTCAAAAGAAGCACTTACAATCATTGCAAAGAATGCCGACGGATCGGTAAGAGACGGACTGAGCATATTGGATCAGTGCATAACATCGGGAGAAAACAAAATAAGCAGGGATGATGTGTTGGAAACGATAGGAGCGGCAGGAGAAGAAGAATATGTTGAACTTACAGACCTGATACTGTCAAGTAATGCGGGAGCGGCACTTATTAAAATAAACGAACTCATAAACATGGGAAAAGATGAAAAGCAGATGTTTAAGGATTGGATAGCGCATTATAGGAATCTTATGATGGTCAGCTGTCTTGAAATTCCTCAAGATATGATGAATTTGTCCATGGAAAATATAAGCAGGCTTAAAAAGCAGGCCGAAAGTATGGAGCTGTCGGATATAAATAAAGGGATCATACTTTTAAGTAAAATGGCACTTGAAGCAAAATGGTCAACACAGGCGAGAATACTTTTAGAGGTTGCCGCAGTAAATTTGGCAATGGGATATGACAAGCTTTATGAAGAAGATGAGTCCGTTAAGAGAGAAAAAAAGCAAAAAATAAACAAGAGCGGTAAAACGGGTAAAGGCGAGGTGACTGATATTAAGGTCGAGAAAAAGACAGATATAGTAACAGCGGATAAAAAGGATGAAAAGCCTGAAAATAAAAGTGATGAAAGCTTGAAACCTGAGATGTCGCAGATATCCTCGGAAGCCCGAAGACATAAATTACCCGAAGACTCCGCAGAAACGAAATTACCCGAAAACAAATTTGAAAATGTTGATTTGGAAGAACTTTGGGTAAACGTTTTAAAGCGGGGAGAAAAAAGTTTGAATATGGTTAGGTTTATGTCGTCGGGAGCATCTATAAGAGATATTACAAACGGAGAGGTTGTAATGTTTATAAGAAATGACGCTACGGAAAGGGCGATTAAGAGCAATGAAAATGTTCTTAAAGAGATTTTTAAAGAGCTTACCGGTCTGAATGTTGATATAATTTGTAAAAACACGAATATAGAACCCGAGCCGGAAAAGAGAGAAACGATAGAAGAACAAGTGAATAAACTTGAAAAAACTTTAGGGATAAAGATAGATATAGAATAATAACATGAAGGTCAGTGGTGAGAAGGCAATTATGATTGTTTTAGAGAGAAGCATGATGAAATAAAAAATATATGGAGGATAGATTTATGGGAAAAGGAATGAGAGCAGGGAAAAAAAATAGTGCGAATAAAGGAGCGAAAAACTCGCAGATGCAGCAAATGCAGCAACTTCAAGCATTGCAGTCACAGATGCAGCAGCTTCAAGATGAAATTGAAGCAAAGGAAATCACCACCACTGCAGGAGGCGGAGCTGTTGAGATTGTAATTTCAGGAAAGAAAGAACTCAAAAGTATTAAACTTAAACCTGAAATCGTGGATCCTGACGATATTGAAATGCTTCAGGACTTGATAGTGGCGGCAGTAAACGAGGGAATAAGACAAGTTGAGGAAATGTCGGAGAATGAAATGGGCAAGCTGACAGGCGGGCTTGGCATACCGGGGCTTTAAAGATATGAGCAGTTATTCTAAACCGCTTGCAAAGCTCATTACGGAACTCTCAAAGTTGCCCGGAATCGGAGGGAAGAGTGCACAAAGATTGGCATTTCATATATTGGGCATGGAAGAGTCCGATGTCGGCAGACTTGCGGATACGCTTAAAAATGCCAAACGTGATATGAAATTTTGTTGTGAATGCGGCAATTTAACGGATATGGATCATTGCAGTGTGTGCAGCGACACTTCCAGAAACAGGAAAGTGATATGTGTGGTTGAAAGTCCTAAAGATGTTTTTGCGATGGAAAGGATCAAAGAATATAAAGGGCTGTATCATGTTCTTCACGGAGCAATTTCACCTATGGACGGAATAAGTCCCGAGGATATAAATCTTAAGCAGTTGTTTATAAGGCTCAGAGAAAATGATATTGAAGAAGTTATATTGGCGACAAATCCCAATATAGAGGGAGAAGCGACGGCCATGTATATTTCCAGGCTTATCAAGCCCTCAGGAATAAAGGTGTCGAGGATTGCTAACGGCATACCTGTCGGGGGAGATTTGGAGTATACTGATGAGGTCACTTTGTTTAAGGCTATTGAGGGCAGAAGGATATTGTAATTGTTGAGTCGGGAAATAAAATAGTGATTATTATACTGTTCAATTTTGATCATTAGATTATTGAATTGAAAATAAATAGTAAAAAAATAAAAAGGTGGTGTCGGAAAACACTACCTTTGTTTAATTATCAGTTACGTTTGTCGATAGGGATGTATGTACATTTAGGCATTATACATTTATATGCAGGTCGCATAATTTTACCTCCTGCGACGATTTCTTCGATTCTGTGTGCACACCAGCCTGATAATCTTGCAGTTGCAAATAGCGGTGTCGCTATATCTATTGGAATATTAAGAGCATTATAAACAAAGCCGGAATAGAGATCAACATTAGCAGGCATGGGTTTTTCGGTTCCTTTCGCTTCCATGAACAAAACAGGAGCACGTTTTTCTATAAAATCATAAAGCATGAATTCATCCAAAAGATTCTCTTCGATCGCGAGCTGTTTTGCCATTTTCTTGAGTAATATGGCTCTCGGATCGGAAACGGTATAAACGGCATGGCCGAGGCCGTATATGAGTCCGGATCCGTCGTTTGCTTTTCCGGCGAGAATTTTTTTAAGGTATTCTTCAACTTCCTTAAAATCGGTAATGTCCTTGACATTTGACATTATATCTTTCATCATACCGATAACGGCAAGATTGGCACCCCCGTGCTTCGGACCTTTAAGGGAACCTATTGCGGCAGCAATTGCTGAATATGTATCGGTCCCTGTCGATGATACCAGATGAGTTGTAAAAGATGAATTGTTTCCGCCACCGTGTTCAGCGTGAAGGATCATACTTATATCAAGCAATTTTGCTTCTATATCGGTAAACTGTCCGTCAGGGCGTATCAGCCTCAGTATATTTTCCGCGGTGGACATTTCAGGATTCGGATATTGCAGATGCAGATTCCTGTTGTCGTAGTGTGCATATTTTGCCTGATATGCGTAAGCCATCATGGACGGAAAATAACCTATCAGATCTATCGATTGTTTGAGTACGTTTTCAGGGGAACAATCATCAGGATTCGAATCATATGAATATAGAGACAGAACGCTTGTTGCCAATTTGTTCATTACACTTTTACTGGGAGCAGTGAGTATTATATCTCTTGCAAAGCCTATCGGTAATGAACGTTTTGATCCTAAAATCCTGCAAAATTCATCAAGTCTTTTTTTGTTCGGTAAGGTTCCGAACAAGAGCAGATAACTTGTCTCTTCAAACCCGAATCTATTGTCTTTCATACAATTTTCAACGATATCTTCAACATCAATACCGCGATAAAACAACTTCCCGTCGATGGGAACTTTTATATTTTCTTCATTTACGCTATAGCCCTGAACATCGCCTATATTGGTGAGCCCGACGACGACGCCGGCTCCGTTATTGTCACGAAGTCCGCGCTTTACTTGATATTTTGTATATAATGTAGAATCTATTGTATTGTTTTGAGATAGAGTTTTTCCCATGTCGGTAATAAAGTTTTTTTCCAAACTCTTTATGTTATCGGTTCCCATAATACCCTCCTCATCATTTCGGCAACGCCGTAAAAAAATATATAAAATTATCAGCAATTTCAGCAGTTAGTCGTAATTATACCATAGGAGTAAAGCGGATATGATATAATCAGCCATGTGCGAGTATTTGCCATATGGTAAAATACTCACACGGCATATAAATATCGTATAATTGGACCGTACGACCAAGAATTGTCTTTGGTCCCTGCGGTCATTATACCATAAAACCGTATATCATAACATAGGATTAAGTAAAATTGAATGAAAGCCGCTGCAATCCCCTCTATTTTGGATACAGTCAGTTTACCGTCTCGGAAATAAAAATTTTCAGAAAAAAAATAATTTTTGATATTTATCGTCAATAATGCTATAATGATGTCAATCAAAATAAAAATATAGGAGGTCTGCTGATGAAAGGTTATACGAGCGAAAACATTAGAAACGTAGCACTGGTTGGACATGGAGGCTGTGGAAAAACAACTTTACTTGAAGCAGCCCTGTATGCCACGGGAGTAATCAATCGAATGGGGAAAGTTGAAGACGGTAATACCATATCCGACTATGACAAGATGGAAGTTGAAAAGGGATTTTCAATAAACACATCTGTGGTGCCTGTTGAGTGGAAAGGCAGTAAAATAAACTTTATAGATACTCCGGGATACTTTGATTTTATAGGTGAGGTAAATGCGGCGTTGAGGGCGTCCGAAGCAGCCATTATATTGGTTGATGCAGGTGCAGGTGTTCAGGTGGGAACGGAGCAGGCATGGAAAGCTTGTGAAAGATATAAGATGCCCAGACTCATAGTTATAAATAAACGTGATAAAGACGAATTTGATTTTTATAAAACTTTTGGCGAACTTAAAGAAAAGTTCGGAAATAAATTAGTACCTTTCAGTTGGCCGATTACAACAGAAATAGATGAAGAACTTAAGGAAGCGATAGCTTCTACAGATGATGAACTTATGGAAAAATATTTCAGCGGTGAAGATTTTACCGATGATGAAATAAAAAAGGGACTGGGGAGCGGAATCGCAAACGGAGATATAGTTCCCGTGTGTTCATCGGCAGTAGGATTGGGACACGGAATAGAAGGACTTTTAGATTTACTTCTGGCATATGCACCTACTCCGGCACAGCATGGAGCATATAAGGGATTTAATGATAAAAATGAGCCTGTTGAAAGATTAAGCAAGGTCGATGATCCTATGTCCGCATTTGTATTTAAAACAATTGTCGACCCGTTTGTAGGAAAAATTTCAATAATAAAAGTTATTACAGGAAAGATGAATTCAGGGACGGAAGTTTTAAATGAGAGAACGGGAAAAAACGAAAAACTCGGAAAGTTGTTTTTCCTAAGGGGAAAAAATCAAACAGAACTTGATTATGCAGAAGCGGGAGATATAGTTGCAGTATCTAAATTGCAACATACATTGTCGGGGGATACGCTTTGTGATAAGAGTGATGAGATAAGATACCTGCCGCTTGACTATCCTGAGCCTTGTCTTTATATGGCTGTGGAACCGGCGGATAAAGGTGATGAAGAAAAAGTCGGAACCGGACTGAATAAGCTTAGAGAAGAGGATCCGTCATTTGTGATTGAAAGAAATGCGGAAACTCATCAAACCTTAATAGGTGGACAGGGAGATATACAAATTGGTATAATAACGGCAAAGCTTAAGGATAGATTCGGTGTTGATGTAAAACTGAAAGATCAAAAGATTCCATATAGAGAAACGATAAAAGGCAGCTCGGATGTTCAGGGAAAACATAAGAAACAATCCGGAGGAGCGGGGCAGTACGGGGACGTGCATATAAGGTTTTCTCCGTCAACGGAGACATTTGAATTTTCTGAAGAACTGTTCGGGGGATCGGTTCCGAAAAATTATGTGCCGGCTGTTGAAAAAGGATTGAAGGAATGTATGGAAAAAGGTCCGTTGGCGGGATATCCGGTCGTAAATATAAAAGCCGTTTTATATGACGGGTCTTACCATGATGTGGATTCAAATGAAATGGCATTTAAGATAGCGGCCGCTTTAGCATTTAAAAAAGGAATTGTTGAAGCCAAACCTGTTTTGCTTGAGCCTGTTATGAGGGTTGAAGTCTATGTTCCGGATGAATATCTGGGGGATGTAATGGGCGATATGAATAAGAGGAGAGGTAAGATTCTCGGAATGGAACCGCAGGATGACGGAGCACAAAAGGTTCTTGCAGAGGCACCGCAGGCGGAAATGTTCAAATATGCCATAGAATTAAGAGCTATGACGCAAGGAAGAGGAAACTTCACTATGAAGTTTGAAAGGTATGAAGAGGTTCCGCAGCATTTGGCAGAAAAGATAATAGAGCAGCATAAAACAGAAGAAGCATAATAAAGATGATTTTTTACTGTCTCTATCCTTTTGATTTTAAAATCGGGTAGAGGCAGTTTTTATTTTTAAAAAGATATTTCAAAAACATATTAAGGATAAGCATATATGAATCAAGAATGTATTGAGTATATTAAGATGGAATGGCAGGGCGGACACCGTACGCCCGCTTGATTTTCAATAATATATTAAGTATATTCAAGATATAATGCAGTAAAAAAATGTTGTTGGAAGTTGATGTGAAAATGGGAGATTTTGATATGGTAAAAAAGCAGGAAACCGTTTATGTATGTCAGGAATGCGGATATGAGAGCCCTAAGTGGCAGGGACAATGTATATGTGGAGCATGGAATTCAATGGTGGAGGAAAAGATGATCCCCGATATGCCGAGCAAGGGAATTGGCGTAGGGGCAAAGGGCAAAAAATTGCCGAAAGCCAGAAAGCTTGAAGATATAGGAGAACATACGAATATAAGGATAGATACGGGAATAAAAGAGCTGAACAGAGTTCTCGGAGGAGGGCTTGTCGAGGGTTCGCTAACGCTTATTTCGGGAGAACCGGGAATCGGCAAATCGACGTTAATAATACAGGTTGCGGCATCAATATCCGGACTGGGAAAGAAAGTACTCTATGTATCAGGAGAAGAATCGGTTGAACAGATAAAAATGCGAGCGGACAGAGTTTGCGAAAACGGATGGAAAGAGCTTATGTTGCTTTCCGAGACGAACATTGATGCCGTTCTTTCATCATGTGAAACGGAAAAACCGGATTTTTTAATAATAGATTCAATACAAACTATGTATCATGATGAGTTTACAGCTGCACCGGGCAGCGTATCACAGGTAAGAGCCGTGGGAGCATCCTTGATGAAATACGGAAAAGACAATAATATTCCCATATTTATAATAGCACATGTCACAAAGTCGGGAGAACTTGCCGGGCCCAAACTTGTGGAGCATCTTGTGGATTGTGTGTTGCATTTTTACGGAGAACGAAACAGAGATTTGAGACTTCTTAGGTCAAACAAGAATCGCTTCGGGACAACGAGTGAGCTCGGAGCATTTGAGATGACACAACAAGGATTGTTAGAGATAGAAAATTTGTCCGGAACCTTTTTAGATAATTTGGAAGATAGAGGTGAAGGTTCGGTTGCGGCGGCCATATATCAGGGGACAAGACCCTTGTTATTGGAAGTTCAAGCCCTGACGGCACCATGTGCGGTCGGATTTGCAAGAAGAACGGCTATAGGAGTTGATAACCGAAGACTGTCAATGATAATAGCGGTTTTGGAACGCAAGATAGGTGTGAGCTTTATAGATCAGGATATTTACGTAAACATAGTGGGAGGGTTAAAACCTGAGGGAACGGCTACGGATTTGGCGGTTGCTCTGGCGATTTATTCCTCATTCAGATCAAAGCCTGTTTCCTCAAGAACTTTAGTGATAGGTGAAATAGGACTCACGGGGGAACTCAGAGCGGTATCACATGTCGAAAAAATTGTGAAAGAGGCAGTTAGGATGGGATTTGAAACTATTGTTGTACCTGAGAAAAATATCCCGAAAACCGATATCGGAGAGGACAAAATAAAAGTAATAGGAGCGATTGATCTTAGTGATGCTGTAAATATCTTCGCTTAAATCGAAATTGTTGCTATTACATTTTGTGATACCGGTAGGTATAATTGGGTTATTGGAGATCATAAAGGCAAACTGAACCAAAACACCGAACCGGAGTTTTCAACGCTTACGACGCCGACTTCGCCGTCGTGTTTTTCGACTATTTCCTTTACTATTGCAAGACCGAGACCGGAGCCTTGGGAAGATCGTACAAGGTTATTGGCGGCTTTATAGTATCTGCTCCATATATTTGCGAGTTCGTTTTCAGGGATACCGGGACCGCAGTCAGCTATTTGACAGAGTGCTTTTTTATTATGCTTTGTAAGAGAAACTATGATCTGTGAGTTTTTCGGACTGTGATTTACGGCGTTTATAATTATATTCATCAAAACCTGGCGGATTCGTTTTTCATCAACTGCTACGTTTATAGGTTCGGGAGATATAAGAAGAAAACTGCATCCCATATCATGTCTGTAAATTTCAAATGAATTTATTACAGATATAACTATTGTGCGTAAATCCAATATCTCTTTATTTAGAACATCCACCCCGGATTGGATCTTTGAAAGTATAAGTATATCATCAACGAGTTTATTTAAGCGATCGGATTCATCTATTATAACTTGAAGATGTTTGTTTCTTTTTTTATCATCCTCGCCGGAAATATCTCTTATCATTTCTCCATAGGAACGTATCATGGTGAGCGGAGTGCGAAGATCATGCCCTATGTTTGCAAGTATGTCACGTTTAAGTTTATCGGTGGACTCAAGATCTTTTGCCATCTGATTCAATATTTCCGATAAGTCGTTAAGTTCCTTATATCCCGATTTCGGAAATTGTATTTTGTAGTCACCTCTGCCCAATTTTGCAGCGGAAACGGAAATCGTTTGCAGCGGTTTTGAGATTTTCCTTGCGAAAAGAGTCGCAAGAAGAGAGACCAGCAACAGTGAAATTATCGTTACGATCGCCATCTGAGTGCTTAGGATACGTATGGTTGAATTCATAGGGTATAAAGGTGTGAATATAAACATTTCAGTGCTTCCGAATTCTGACGTTTCCAGGAAACTGCCGTAAATCAGGGTGTTTACTCCGTCGTTTTCGGATAGAATTTTTGAGATCGTGCCTGTTTTGGCATTTCTCATAGCTTCTCTTACGGATGAAGTTTCTTTCAGAAGTTCGTCCAAGTATTTTTGTCCCGCCAGATCAAGTCCTTCCTGAGAATAAGGAGTAAATATTAAAGGGTTTCCTTCTGCAGGTATTATATATATAAACAGATCGTGTTTGGGTGCAAGAGTCACCAGTGATCTTAGAAATTCATTATAATTACCTTTTTTATATGTTCTTTCGATCTTTTCGGCCACCTGTTTTGTTTTTTGAAATTTCATGTTTTGATAATACTGACTTAGAAACAGTGACTGAAGTCCCCAAATAAGCGCTATCAAAAGTGCGGCAAACAGCATAAAGTAAATCAAAAGTTTTGTTTTGAGACTTTTTTCTGAATTCAATCGCATGGTATCCCCTTTTTATTTTTGCTTATGTTTTGTTGTTTCAATAAGAATCGGATGATGGGATTGACGGAATTTCGTTTCGCTGCCAAATTGCCCATATTCGCATTATTATTTTTTGAGATTTAAATTATAGTATCAAACGGAATTTATTCAGGTTCAAATTTATATCCGAGGCCTCTCAGAGTTACTATAAAATCTCGATACGGTCCTAAATTTATGCGTAAATTTTTGATGTGGGTATCTATTGTTCTGTCGTCTCCGAAGAAATCGTATCCCCATACATCGGACAACAGCTTATCTCTTGATAAAGCTATGTTTTTATTTTTTGCGAGATAAAAGAGTAAATCATATTCTTTCGGAGTAAGGACGACTTTTTTTCCGTCTATGTATACGTTTCTTGCAAGTATATCTATTTCCAAGCCTTTAAATTTCAAATTGTACTCTATACCTGAAGAGTTTCTGCGTTTAAGCACGGCGTTGACTCTTGCAAAGAGCTCTTTGGGACTGAAAGGTTTAGTCACATAATCATCTATACCGAGTTCAAAGCCGAAAAGTTTATCGTATTCTTCCGTTCTTGCGGATAACATGATGACGGGAATGTCTTTGATTTTTTTTATTTCTTTACATGCGGTAAATCCGTCAACCTTGGGCATCATTATATCCAAAATTATAAGATCATAGTCGTTTGACTTGCATTTTTCAACAGCTTCAAGTCCGTCGCAGGCAACGTCAGGTTTAAAACCGTTGAATTGTGCATATTCGCTTATTACTTCACGTATATGTTTTTCTTCATCCACTATTAAAATTTTTTTCATCAATATCCCCCCTAAAATCGCTATATTTATATATTTATACAATTTTATCTTACATGTTACCGAGTTAAAGAGACATGTTTCAATGAATGCTTACTTGCGGCAAGGACGCAAAACTATCCCTAATCTCAGCATTCATTATAACACATCATTAAGGTAAAAGGATGTGTTTCGATGAATGTTTCCCTTCGGTAACGCCGCAAAGTTATTCTTTAATCATCGGCATTCATTATAACCTATCGCCGATGCAAAAAGATGTGTTTCGATGAATGCTCCATCCGGGCAGCGCCAAGTATGGATGCACTAGTTTAAAAAAAATTACAATAAATTTCAATTTGTAAAAAATGATTGACATATATAAAAGATTATGATATTCTAATAAATTATTTTTCTTGACAAACAGGTAACTTGAGGTGTATACTGATATAGTGAAATGTGAGAGAAGATATGAGGATTTGATAGCTTGTATAAGTTGTAAGTTCTGATTATGAAGGGGGTGGAAACATGTTTTCTGTTGGAGATAAGATTGTATATCCTATGCATGGAGCAGGTGTTGTGGAGAAAATCAAAGTCGAAAATGTTTTGGGCGAAGATCGGAAATATTATATTTTGAGTATTCCGTACGGCGATATGAAAGTTATGGTTCCTGTGGATACGAGCAGCAGGGTCGGGATCAGAAATATTGTTTCCGTAAAAGAGATGGACAAGGTAGTGGATGTTTTGAAAGATGATTCCAGCGAGATGTCGGGGAACTGGAACAGAAGATATAGAGAAAATATGGAAAAGCTGAAAACGGGCGATATTTTAGCTGTTGCCGAGGTGGTGCGAAATTTGGTTAGAAGTGACAGCAAGAAGAAGCTTTCTACCGGAGAAAAAAAGATGCTGTCAAATGCAAAACAGATACTTGTCAGTGAAGTTATACTTGTAAAAGATATGCAGGAAGAAGAAGCGAAAAATATGATTGAGCGTATGATAATGGGAGATAAGGCGATATAATGCTGTTTGATTAATATCTCTTTAGGTTATTTTGACGTTTTTTCGTTTTGATTTAATATTTGATTTGATTAGATAGTATTTTAATGTTACAAAATTGCTACAGAATGGTTAAGAATCCCTTACATCAGGGATTTTTCATTTATTTTGTGGAAAGGTATAGAATAATTTAATATAATCTAAGGCGGGTGTTGAGTATCGTGTGGAGGAGGTGATAGGATGCTGAACAAAATATCAAGGGCTATACTTACGATTGCAGGATGTGCAGTCGGATATGGAGTCTTTTTATTGGCGAAGCTTTTACTTAAAGTTACCAATGGCTATGAATTCACTGCAAAGAGTGAGATAGCCGGAGCTGTTTTTTGTGCACTTATATTCGGTTTATTATTTTTTCTTATAGCGCCGTTAATAAAAAGAGGGAGTTTGAGAGCCGCCAACAGATTGGAAAGTGATTTGCAGAGGATATCTACAAATGAACTCGTTTCAGGAACGATAGGACTGATCATAGGTTTAGTTTTGGCGTATTTGATAAGCCAGCTGTTTAAGGAAATCAGAGTGCCGTTTTTGGTGACTTTATTATCGATATTTGTATATCTTGTATTCGGATTTTTGGGAATTTTCATAGGAAGCAGAAGGGGCAAGGAAATCTTGACTGCATGGCTTAATCAAAGGAAGTCGGGCTCATCAAAAACCAAAAATAAACATGGAGACGCAACCCCGAAAATCCTTGACACAAGCGTGATAATTGACGGGAGAATTTCCGATATCATGAGGACGGGATTTATAGAAGGGAACATAGTTATTCCTGAATTTGTGCTTGTAGAGTTACAGCATATTGCGGATTCTTCGGACAGCCTTAAGAGAATAAGAGGAAGAAGAGGTCTTGACATCTTGAATAAGATTCAGGGGGAATATGGAATAGAGATTCAAAACACCGCAAGTGAAAAGGCGCTGGATGAAATACCGGAGGTGGATATAAAACTTCTGAAACTTGCACAAATAATGAACGGCAAGGTAGTTACAAATGACTATAATTTGAATAAGGTTGCGAAAATAAAAGGTGTTGAAGTATTGAATATAAACGAACTTGCAAACACGTTGAAACCCGTTGTTCTTCCGGGGGAAGACATGATTTTGACACCGGTGAAAGAGGGAAAGGAACAGAATCAGGCGGTTGCGTATTTGGATGACGGAACCATGATAGTGGTAGAAGACGGCAGACGATATATAGGAGAAACTATAGAGACGACAGTAACAAGCGTTTTGCAAACATCGGCAGGAAGAATGATTTTCTCGAAGCCTAAAAACAGGAAATAAATTAAGAAATAAAATATAGTAGAGTTTGGAAAAGTGGATTATAAAATGGATTACGATTACAAAATAGCAGTGATAATTGCAGCGGCAGGGAAAGGGGAAAGAATCGGAAAGGCAGTCCCCAAGCAATTTATTTCAATAAAAGGGAAAGAAATCCTTGAGTATACCATCAATGTGTTTAGAGGCATTGAGATGCTTGATGTGTTCTTGGCTCTTCCTGAAGAATTCGTGGACGGAGCGGAAGCAAAATATAAAGTGAAAAAGGTTGTTGCAGGAGGTAAGACCAGGCAAGAGTCGGTATATAACGCATTCAAGTGTATTGACGCCGAACAATATAAATGGGTTCTTGTGCATGATGCGGCAAGACCTTTTTTGAGTGCGCAGCTGCTTGGAAAAGTTTTGGATCAAACAATGATATCAGGGTCGGCGGTACCGGTTATAGAACTTAGCGATACTGTTAAGACCGTTTCGGAGGATAAGGTTACAAACACTTTGGAGAGAGATACATTGAGAGCCGTACAGACTCCGCAGGGATTTGAATATGGGATTTTGAAGAAAGCTTTTGATCGTGCGAACGATGAAGATTTCACCGGAAACGATGAATCGGCTTTGCTTGAAAGAATAGGCGAGAGTGTTTATACAGTTCAGGGAGAAAAGATCAACTTTAAAATTACCACGGAAGAAGATTTGGATATAGCAAAAATAATGATGGGGACAGTCTTATTTCAAAAAGTTGATCGTGAAAACGATAACCCTTCCGGAAATATACGACCTCGAATAAGAGTAGGAACAGGCTTTGATGTTCATAAGATCGTTTCAGGCAGAGAGATGATCATAGGCGGTGTAAACATGCCGTCCCCCGACGGACTTATGGGACATTCGGATGCGGATGTTTTAACCCATGCTATAATGGATGCAATATTGGGAGCGGCAGGTTTGCCCGATATAGGGATTAATTTTCCGAATAACGATGAGAAATACAGAGATATATTCAGCATAAAGCTTTTGGAACAAGTGGGAAACATCATAAGAGAAAAAGGCGGAACAATAGTCAATATCGATGCCACACTTATTGGAGAGAGGCCGAGAATCGCCCCATATAGAGAAGAGATGATATCCAATATCTCAAAAGCTTTGAGAATCGACCCCAAGAGTGTCAGTATAAAGGGGACGACTACCGAAAAGCTGGGATTTTTGGGGAGAGAAGAAGGCGTTGCGGCTGAAGCCGTTGTACTTGTTGAATTTTTTTAATATATAAAAAATGCTCTCGGAGCTTTATATATTAAAAATAAAAAACATGATATTATAATGTTTAATAACATATTGTGGATATAAAAACATAGATATAAGATGTGAACGGGTCGATTTTGACTTTTATTTCAGGAAGCGAAAAGAGGAAGTAAAATGAAATTATCTAAAATGTATATAAGAACTCTTAGAGAGGATCCTAAAGATGCGGAGATACCGAGTCATATATGGCTAATAAGATCAGGGATGATACGCAAGCTCGTTTCGGGAGTTTACGGGTTTATGCCTATGGGATATCGTTCTCTCAGGAAAATAGAAGCTATAATAAGAGAAGAAATGGATAAAACCGGAGCGGAAGAGATTCATATGTCGGCTATTCAGCCCGCAGAGTTGTGGCAGGAGTCGGGCAGATGGTTTGCATACGGTCCGGAAATGTGGAGACTTAAAGACAGGAATAACAGAGAGTTTTGTCTCGGACCCACGCATGAAGAAATTTTTACGGACATAATAAGAAATGAGGTAAATTCATATAAACAATTACCTTTGAATCTATATCAGATACAGACCAAATATAGAGATGAGGCAAGACCGAGATTCGGATTAATGCGTTCAAGAGAATTTGTTATGAAAGATGCTTATTCTTTCGATAAGGATTTTGAGGGATTGGACAAAAGTTATGCCGTCATGTACGAAGTATATGAAAAAATATTTGACCGCTGCGGATTGGTTTATAGGGCGGTAGAGGCGGATTCCGGAGCGATAGGCGGAAATGCGTCACATGAATTTACGGCACTTTCAGAAGTCGGAGAAAGCGAGATCGCCTATTGTGAATGTTGCGATATGGCGGCAACTGTAGAGCGAGCGGCTTGTGTGGACGATGTAGCGGGAGATGAGAAAGAGCTTGAGATTGAAAGAGTTCATACTCCGGGGACAAAAACGATAGAAGCCGTTGCCGAATTTTTGGGGATAGATGAAAAGAAAACTATAAAAGCATTGCTTTTCGATACATACGATGAAAATGGAAAGCACAAGGAATATGTGGCGGCTTTTATACGGGGAGACAGAGAATTGAACATGACCAAACTCGTTAATGTTCTTGGCATTCCGGAACATGCGATAGAATTTGCGGATGAAGAAAAAATGGGAGCCGCAACGGGTGCAGTAGGAGGATTTACGGGACCTTTAGGATTACACGAGTGCAGGATCATAGCGGATTCGGAGATAGTGGAAGCGAAAAATCTTTGTGCGGGAGCGTGCGAAAAAGACTATCACATAAAGAATGTGAATTATAAAAGGGACTATGAGGCGGACGATGTCGCGGACATAAAATTGATAAAAGAAAGTGATAAGTGTCCGCAATGCGGGAAACCCGTAAAATGTGCAAGAGGTATAGAAGTCGGTCAGGTATTCAAACTTGGAGTCAAATACAGCGAGTCCATGGGAGCATATTATAAAGACGAAAACATGATGCAGAGACTTATTGTGATGGGATGTTACGGTATAGGTGTTACAAGGACGCTTGCGGCTATAGTGGAACAACATCATGATGAAAATGGAATAATCTGGCCTGTTTCCGTGGCTCCTTATCATGTGATAATAACTGTGGTAAATATGAAAGACGGAGAACAGGTAAAACTCGGTGAAAAAATTTATTCCAAGTTGAGCAATACCGGTCTTGAGGTCCTGCTTGACGATAGAGATGAAAGAGCCGGAGTCAAGTTTAAAGATGCGGACATAATAGGAATTCCTATAAGGATTACTGTGGGTAAAAGAGCGGTAGAAAATATTGTAGAATATAAGCTGAGGAAAGAAGCGGATAAAATTGAAATGTCCGTTGAAAAAGCTATAGAGAGTGCAAAGAAATATATAGAAGAAAACAAATAAGGAGAAGATAAAAATGGTCAAAGTGAAATTTGAGATGGAAAACGGAGATGTTATGAGAGCGGAACTATATGAGGATATAGCTCCGGCTACAGTTGAAAATTTCAAAAAGTTGGTTGAGGACGGATTTTATAACGGACTTACATTTCATCGAGTTATACCGGGATTTATGATACAGGGAGGATGCCCTGAAGGCAACGGGACAGGCGGTCCGGGACATACGATAAAAGGAGAGTTTTCAAATAACGGATTTGAAAATAACCTCAAGCATGAAAGAGGGGTTTTATCAATGGCAAGAACCATGGTTCCCGATTCTGCCGGGAGTCAGTTCTTCATAATGGTAGAAGACTGTCCTTTCCTGGATGGAGATTATGCGGCTTTCGGAAAGGTTACGGAAGGAATCGAAGCTGCAGATAAAATTGTTTCTGTAGAGAGAAATGCTGCGGATAAACCGCTGGTGCCGCAGGTTATCAAGTCCGTGATTATAGAAAAATAACTTAATTGCACTTTGTAATTAATTCCGCTTTGCATTTGAATTACAAAATTTGTGCCTATAGGAAATAGGCGATATGCCGGTTATGCGACTGCGGGAAAAGTTATTTATGAAACAGACAGTTATAGTTATTATTAAACGCAAATATAATTGCAGGAGAATAATAAAGAAGTTTGAGACAAGTCAGACATTTTTTAAAAGGGTTGACTTTATAAAAGCGGTATTGTAACATTGGTGGTGTTGAGCGTAGAAGCTCAACACTTTTTTTATACTTGGAATTGAGAGGTGATGGAGAAAAGAAGTTACAGTTGTTATCAAAGGAAAGAGGAAATGGATATTAAAAAAAATTATAAGCTTAAGAAAAAATTTTCGTCAGCTTGGAATAGAATATGTAAGTCGGCTTCAAATTATAAATCGGCATTTAAGAATAAATTGTCTTTGAATAATATGGCGGACTTTAAAGAAAAATACGCTTCAAAAGGAATGTCGGTCTTTGCAGACGGAATAAAAAGATCGTTTGATAAGTCGAGTACAAGAGCAAAAAAAGAAATGGGAATATTTCTTTTGAGCACAATTATAGTCTGTACATTGGTCGGCACAAATCTTGGGGATGTAAACTTGAGCAATAAAAGCATCGGGCAGGCGAATGCGGGAAATGTAAGTAAATCGCATTCTGCGGAAAAGCATGAAAAGCTTAAAAACGGCGGAGTGAAAGCTTGGGTTATAAGAATTGATGATAAGCAGGTTGTAGCGATGGCTACAAAGAAAGAAGCGAAAAAAACACTTAGAGGTGTTAAGTCATATTATTATAACAGGATCGATAAAAATGCCGATATAACCGAGAAAAAGTTCAAAGAAAAGATAGAAATAAAAAATGAAAAAGTTGATTCCGACAAAGTTATGTCAGCCGAGAAAGGATTTTTCCACATTGTAAACGGAGGTAAAGAGATAAAAACATATCTTATAAAGGCGGGAGATACGGCGTGGGATATAGCGGTAAACAATCACGTAACATTTACGGATATGAAAGCGATAAATCCCGGTTTTGATCCTTTTAACATAAAAATAGGAGAAAAAATAAAACTCACGGCGGCAAACCCGTTTTTAACGCTTCAGACAAAGGAAATTTCCAACTATTCGGTATCTCTTCCGTTCGGGGTGAGTGAACAGCAGACCGATGCACTCTATAAGGGAGAGCGACAAGTTTATGCGGCAGGGCAGCCGGGAATTAAAAACATCACTTCGGAAATCGTGAGAGAAAACGGCAAACCGGTATCTTCCAGAGAGATTGTATCAAAAGTTACTTCCGAGCCTGTAAAACAGATAGTGCTTACAGGGACAAAAAACAGACCGGACTTCCTGTATGCGGCATCGACAAAAGGAAAATTGGGCAGGCCGATGGCAAGCTTAAGAGTGTCGTGTGCTTTTGGAGCAAGCAGAGGATCAAGGAGACATGAAGGCATAGACTTTTGTACTCCTGTAGGGACTTCGGTGTATGCTTCCGAAAGCGGCGTGGTAACCAAGGCGGCAAGAGAAGGATCATACGGGAACGTGATTTTTATAAAGCACGGCAACGGTTTGGAGACCAGATATGCTCATTGCAGCAAGCTTTTGGTAAGTGCCGGTCAGTCCGTTCAAAGGGGTCAGATGATTGCAAAGTCGGGAAATACGGGAAGATCAACGGGACCGCATCTGCATTTTGAAGTCAGAGTAGGCAAAACGGCAACGAATCCTATCGGATATCTTTAAAATCTTTTGCGTATAAATGCGAAATAGTATATAATTTTAAAGTAGGAGATGATTCTCCTACTTTGATTTTTATTCGGATACAAAAGGAGAAAGCATGTCATTTTTAAAAAACGTGGCAGATGATATAAGAGCGGTTCTGGATAAAGACCCGGCTGCAAGAAACGGATTTGAAGTACTTTTATGCTACCCGGGAGTCTGGGCCGTTATGCTTCATCGCCCTGCACATTGGCTATATAGACATCATTGCAAACTTCTTGCGAGAATAATTTCTCAAATAATGAGATGGTTTACAGGTATAGAGATACATCCCGGAGCAACGATCGGACACAGGTGCTTTATAGACCACGGCATGGCGGTTGTGATAGGAGAAACATCGGAGATAGGAGATGATGTGACTATATATCAGGCCGTCACCTTGGGCGGAACGGGTAAAGATTGCGGGAAAAGACATCCTACGATAGGGAATAATGTCGTGATATCTTCGGGAGCCAAGGTATTAGGACCGTTTAAGGTCGGGGATAATTCCAAAATAGGGGCAGGTTCGGTCGTGCTTAAGGAAGTGCCGCCGAATTGTACGGTTGTAGGCATTCCCGGACAAATAGTTATGCAGGCAGGCATGAAGTCGGAGGAAAAAATCGACGAGATGGATCAGATACATCTCCCGGATCCCGTTCAGGCTGAAATAGATTCACTGGAAGCCAGAATAAGATCATTGGAAAAGATAATTTGTGAGGTAGAAGAGGCAAAAAAATGAGAATATATAATACTTTGACCGGAAAAAAAGAAGAGTTTGTACCGATAGATCCTGATGAGATAAAAATCTATGTATGCGGACCTACGGTTTATAACTATTTTCATCTTGGAAATGCAAGACCTTTTGTTGTGTTTGATACATTGAGAAGATATTTAGAGTATAAAGGTTATAAAGTCAAATTTGTCCAGAATTTTACGGATGTAGATGATAAGATAATAAACAAGGCGAGAGAAGAGGGTGTTTCGGCATCTGACATCAGTGAGAAATATATAAGGGAATATTATAAAGATGCCGAGAAGCTCAACGTGAAAAAGGCGACGGTGCATCCGAAAGTTACGGAGAATATAAAAGAAATAAAGGATTTTATAAGCACGCTTATAGATAAAGGGTATGCTTATGACGTGAATGGAGATGTCTACTATTCGACGAGAAAATTCAAAGGGTACGGGAAGCTTTCGGGACAAAACATTGAAGATCTCGAGGCGGGAGCAAGGATACAGGTAGGAGATCTTAAACGGGACCCCATGGACTTTGCACTTTGGAAAGCAAAAAAGAGCGAAGACGAAATTGCATGGGAATCGCCTTGGGGTCAAGGCAGACCCGGGTGGCATATAGAATGCTCCGTAATGTCGAACAAATATCTGGGAGACACGATAGATATACATGCCGGAGGACAGGATCTTGAGTTTCCGCATCATGAGAACGAAATTGCGCAGACGGAAGCATATACGGGGAAAAAGTTTGCGAATTACTGGATGCACAACGGTTTTATAACTATAAATAAGGAGAAGATGGCAAAATCAAGGGGTAATTTCTTTATGGTGAGAGATATTCTTGACGAGTATGACGGCGAAGTCGTGAGGTACTTTTTACTTTCAGGACACTATAGAAATCCTATAGATTTCAGTAAAGAGCTTATGGAGCAGGCAAAAAACAGCTTGGCAAGGATACGAAACACCAAAATCAACCTGGAGCATTTCATTGAGAATGCAAAGGGGAGCATGAACGAAGAAGAAAGAAAACAACTCGAAAAACAGGCGGTATATAAAGAAAAATTCAAAGAGAGCATGGAAGACGATCTGAATACGGCGGATGCAATCAGTGCCATATTTGAGCTTGTAAAAGAGATAAATACGGTGACATCGGAAAACAGCACAAAAGAGTTTTGTGAAAAAGAGCTCGGGCTTTTGACGGAGCTTTCAGGAGTTCTCGGACTTCTAAAAGAGAATGAGAAAAGCGATATCCCCGAGGAAGTGTCAAACCTTGTGGAAGAGAGGCAGGCGGCAAGAAAAGCTAAAGATTTCGCAAGAGCGGATGAGATAAGAGATGAGCTTAAAAGAAGGGGCATAACGCTTGAAGATACGCCGCAGGGAATCAGAGTTATAATGGAGGAGAGATGAGATTCAAGCCTTGCATAGACATACACGACGGACAGGTAAAACAGATAGTGGGCGGGGATTTGACAGATGACAAATCTCATGATAATTTTGTCTCAAAGAAAAGTGCGGCTTATTACGCCGAACTGTATAAAGAAAAAAAACTTCCGGGAGGGCATATAATATTACTTAATCCTAAGGGTACAAAAGAATATGAACTGGATAAGATACAGGCATTGGAAGCATTAAAAACTTATCCCGGCGGAATGCAGATAGGCGGAGGGATCGATGAGGAAAATGCCGAAGAATTTGTTTCGGCGGGGGCAAGCCATGTAATCATGACATCGCGACTTTTTGACGGTAAGATTTTCGATTGGAACCGCCTTAAAAAAATTTCAGAAAAAATCGGGAGGGAGCATATCGTTGTAGATATCTCATGTAGAAAGCATGGAGAAGAATATG